>PLYW01000271.1:2114-4918 GCA_003151875.1 Acidobacteriaceae bacterium | reverse complement strand
GCCAGTCGCGTTGCCACTGGGGAGCTGCCTCTCCTGAGGCCGGCGCAGGCGGGCCTAAGCGCCACGTCTTGCCCATGCTGGTTTCGTCGAACCGCCGATTCAGATGGGTGAGCCAGCTTTCGCCCGCCACCGCCGTCACCGCAGCCTTTTTACTCACGCTTCCCTTTTGTGCCGCTGGGCCCGGGCGATCCACCTGCGCATAAGCACAGCGCCCGGCCAGCAACAGCAATGTGGATATCGCGACGCACCGCGATGNNGTTGTCAGCTTCCTGTCAACTGTTACTGATCATGTGAACTTCTTCGACACATTGTGTTTGAAGGCAATTTGGTCACGGCAAGTGCCGGCAATACCAGGGCCTCACGGACCGTACGGACGGTCCTTCGGTGCCGATCCTCACGCAATAAATTGTGACCAAGACAGTCCTGGAAGCCTTTGTTGTCTACACACCTGCCGCCGATAGGGAAGGAGAATTTATTTTGGTGCAACCTCGTCGCTGGGATGCAGCTCACAACGCCCGATGACGAAGGCGGCGCCGCGCGGAGTTTCGCGTCTTAGTACAGGAAGTCGAAATCGAACAGGAACTTGCGATCGTAGTTGCCGAAGAAGTTTCCATACTGCGGATCGGCGAGGTTGGAATGCACTTCCAGTGGATTGAAATGGTTGGTCAAGTTGCGGACCGTGAGGGAGAGCCGCACCGCGTGCTGCAGATTCACCTGCACATCTTTGGATACGCGCATGTCCGCCGAGAAGTAATTCGGGTAGCGGTTTTGAGGGCCGATCACCGGCACATACTGCTGATATACGTTCGTCGGCTGGTAAGGAAATCCGTTGCGGTACTCGATGTGCGGCGACAACGTGATTTTCTTCGGCAGTTTACCGTAGCTTCCCCAGAGCAGGAAGCGATTGGGTATTTCGCTGGGCAGGCTGGCAATCAGATTGGGTTGAATCACCGGCGAAGGAAAATTTCCCAGATAGGAGCCGGCGTCGTTGACGTCCCCGTACGCATACTGCCGCACATAGGAGAAGAAGAACTGGCGCGGCGAGGCCGACCCGATGCGGGCGGTGAACTCGACCTGCCGAGTTTGCGCCCATCCCGAAGAGTTCAGCACGAAGGCGGGCTGGTTCTGAATGACCTCGGATTGCAGGGTGATCATGTCCTGCTCGTGGCTTTGCAGGTACTTGGCGCGGACCATCAACCAGCGCGTCACCGTTCGTTCCAATTCGAGGTTCCAGGCCGTGCTGTACGGAGCGAAGTTCCCGCTCTTTAGCTTGCGATCGATGAAGGGAAAGTTCGATTCTGCCGCCTGGCCGGTGATGTTGAGATAGCGGACCGGCGGCCCAATCGGCAGGCCCAGCGCGTTGTAAGTGGTGATGACTTGATCGGGGTAGCTGTTGAAGGCATAGATATCCAGCGGCACCGAGTCATAAAAGATGCCGATGCCACCGCGGAGCACGGTTTTGCCGGACTTGTCCGGTGACCACACGAANNCCCAGGAAGTGGCCCTCGTTCTCACTGTGGCCAATTACAGAGCCGATCTGAAAAATGTGATCGCCGTGGAAGTGCAAGGTGCGCGGAGTCCACTGCTCCATCCAGGCAAAGCGGGTGGCGCTGCGCGAGTTGTAGCTAAAATAATTTCCCTGATTGCCCAGCGGCGTGAGCACCATGTTGGCGTTGCCCTGGGGCGAGACTGCGCTGGAAACTCCCGTACCGGAGAGTGTGCTTTGCAGCAGGCCGTCGCCGATCTGCCAGCGATGGGTGACCGTTGCGGTGGACTCGTGGAAGTTCGCATCCGGCGTCACCGGCTGGGGATTGAAGTAGTCGAGGCCGGCATATTGCAAACTGTGGGGCGCGAAATGGAAGGTCGCGGTCACGGTCTGCCTGGCAGACAGAATGGCATCAAGCTGGGTGAACGAATTGTAGGCGCTTGATCGGGTGAGATTTTCCGGATAGGGCAGCGTCATTACTTCCTGATTGTTGAAGAGATACTGAAAGCCCTCAACGAAATAAAGTTTGTCCTTGACCAGAGGCCCGCTCAGATTGAATCGCGGAGAGGCGTCAACCAGTCCCTCCAGGTGTCCGCTGCGGATGCGGAAATCGGGAAAGGGATCGTTCAAGCTGTAATCCCATTTATCGCCACCGCGGCGAGTCTCGGCTGAAACCACACCCGCGGTGAACTTGCCATACTGCGCCAGGTACGGCATCTCGGCGACTTCCACGGTCTGCACGCTATCAATGGGTACGCTGAGGCCGAAGCTCCCGGTGGCGGGATCGGTGACATCGACGGAGTTGACCAGCAAGGCGCTGTGGTCCTCACCCAGGCCCGCGATGCGCACGCTGCCGTCCTTGGCGCGCACGATGCCGGGTATGAGAGGCAGCGCGTCGGCTAGCGTGGCGGGGCGCAGGGCGCTGTTCTTGGCCTGCGCGGTGGGCAGCGTCGCCGGACTGCCCGCGGTTTCGGTGACCGGATTGGAGGCTTCGCCTTTGACTTCGACACTCTGCTCGCTCAGCGCCGCTGCACTCAAGACAACGTCAACGTCCTCAGCGGCGTTGCTGACCTCCAACGTGGTTTCATTCGGCAGGTAACCCTTCTTTTGAACGCGTAGCGAATAACTGGCAGCGCCGTTGACGGTGAGCGTTACTTTTCCCGTGGCACTAGTGGTGGAGGTGCTTATGAGAGCGCCGCTGGAGCGAATCTCCACTGTCGCATCGGAAACAGGCTGGTTCTTTTCGTCGATCACCGAGAGATTGATCGAGTAGGTTCGAGCATCGCTGGCAGCAGAGGCCCACAGAAAACCGCAAAGG
>PLYW01000271.1:0-2109 GCA_003151875.1 Acidobacteriaceae bacterium | reverse complement strand
GAATGTCATCGGGATGCTACGGTAATTCCATTTTGGGGCTACCTAATCTGTAAACCCATGTCTCCATCATCAGTTGCAAGGAAAATGCTTCAGCGTACAGGGTAGATCCAGGGAGAGGATTTTCGTTGTGCGGCTACCCCACCCTTGTCGCCCCGCGACAGGCTGGGTATGAGGTGATGATGAAATAGTGCCCACCCTCTCGCCAAAGAGGGCGAGAAGGATGGGGCACCCATGTCTGAGAAGCTCGGTCGAGCCGAAGGGGTGGATCACCCGCCACTTATTGCTGCGGCGGCTGGGGCGTGACGGTGGTCGTCGAGGTGGTGTCCTGCTTCACCTTGGGCGGCGGCGCGGTCGTAGTGCTCGTGACGTCGGTTACTGGCGCTGGCGTGGTTGTGGTGGTCGTGGTGTCGGTTACTTTTGGCTGAGGCGTGGTTGTGGTTGTCGTCGAATCGGTCTGCTTCACTTCCGGGCCGGCCGGCGTAACCGTCGTATCCGTGCTCTGAGTGACCTGGGGCGCCGGCACCGATGCCGGATCTTGTGATGTCATGGTGGTGGTGCTCTGAGCGGCGGGTGGATTCTGTGTCGTCGTGGTGGTGTTGGACTGTGTGGTGCTCTGTGCCAGTACCGGCAGCGACAGGGCGAGCACGATGAGCGACGCCAGGGCGACAACAAATAGCTTCTGAGATTTCATTCGATTCTCCTTATCAGGTTGGTCAGACACCATGGTAGGGCCGCCGCTACCACTTAATCTGAGCAAAATTGCTCGCTGCCCGGTCAAGGTTTGGAAACCCGTTTCGAGTTTCGGAAACCAGTTTCGAGTTTTGTGTTTCAAGTTTCGAGTGCCAAGTGCCAATCCAGCCTCTTTCATGAATTTGTCCTCCTGAGCGAGGTCGCCGCGGCGACCGAGCCGAAGGATCTGCGGTTGTCTTCTCTGACAACTGGCTACTGAGAACTGTTGTTTGGCTAGGGCGGGGATCTTCGTTGTAACCACGAACAACCCNNTGTGCCCGCTGGGGCACACTAATAGGCCTGCATCACTTCCACCGAAAGGCGTGACCCAGTAGGAAAAAGCGGCGGTGACTATTCGGCGACTCCCAAGATATTTGGCAACAATACCGCTGCCTCACGACGCTAAGATGGTTGCGGCAGAAGGCGTGCCAAACAAGCATTTGGGTGTTGCAAAGTTCCACTAGTGGAGGACTTGTGGCTATGAAACGCTGCCTCTGGTTTATGCTGCTGACCGCTGCATCAGGTTTTGCCCAGTCATACAAAACGTGCGACGTAACAATGTGGGCTAACGAGGCGTATTCGCAGACCTCGTCTATGACGCGCAACAACATTTTGTACTTTGTTCGGATTGGAAGAATGGATTATCAGATTGCGCTGCCTGGGCCTAAAGTGGAGATGAATTCAGGACAGCGGATACATTGTCGAGTGGATAAGGGCTATATGTTCATCCGCGACAGCAAGGGCAAAGTGAGCAAAACGCGGATCGTTGACGCGGGGCAGCCGATACAGAACCAATGGTGAGCGGAATCGATTTCCACTCATTCCAAAGACAGGAATGAGTGGAGCACCCGGCATTTGGTAGTGGGTCAGTTCTGATTTCCATAGGCCTCTGCAAAGGTAAGCGTCCGGTCCAGACCGCGGNNCTGATTTCCATAGGCCTCTGCAAAGCGGATTGACAAAGGGATTATTCTGAAAGCACTCCGAGAGGTCTAATGGCCAATGCCGAATTTCAGGTTGTGGCTGGTAATTCGTCGGATAAAGCGTGAAGTCAGGAGACTTGCTCGCCTATATTATCCAGATGTTGAGGTTTCGAGCTTCGGTGTGCCGCATATCGATCCACGGCATCTCGTCATCCTAATTCTCACCAAGACAGACGAGGAACGTGACAGGCTTGGCCGAGAGCTTATACCATATGAGCGACTTCGGGCCGTGCTGGTGCAATTCTCATATCCGGCCGATGCGATTCCAGGCGTGCGTTTCGTCTTTGAATCAAGAGAAAGTGTGGGCTACGGGGAAGACTTATACCACGCTTTTAAGTGACCCGACCTGTGGAAATCAGACTGACCCGCTACCCGGCATTGTCAAACTTGGACAATAGCG
>PLYW01000269.1 GCA_003151875.1 Acidobacteriaceae bacterium | reverse complement strand
CCCGCCGCCTGCTTTGATTCAGGCCTTTGTTATAATCGGATTTCGTCGCAATCCACCCGAGTGGCGCTATCGTCTAGGGGTTAGGACGGAAGATTCTCAATCTTCAAACCCGGGTTCGATTCCCGGTAGCGCTACCAGTTCAACCATCCTGCTATCAATCACTTGCATAAGTAGGAAGTCACGTCACATCGCCTGACGCGCCCGTGCTATGGGAGAGGCGCCCGGGAGCGAAACCAACCGTTTTATTGCGCCCCCGACATCTCCATGAACTTCACCACATCGCTCTTCATTTTCTTCAGACCATCCATGGGCAGATACACCATGTGTCCCGCATCGTAAGTGGCGAAGGAAATGTTCTGGTGATATTTCGGCCCGATATCGAGATGTTCCATGGTGTAATTGGCGGCGGCGAAGGGCGTGGCCAGATCGTAATAGCCCTCCATCACGAACACCTTCAGGTAAGGATTTTTCACCAGGGCCTGGCGGAGCGCCGAGGCGGTGTCGGGAAAGCCCTGAATGCTCGATCCCCAATCCCACTTCTCAAACCCAGCCGTCGGGGCGCTAACGTAGTACGGCATGTCAGTCTTATAACCCAGCTCCGTTCGCACATAGTTGTTGAACACCGAGGTGAAGGGCGGAGTGGTGGCTGATCCGGTCGGATCATAGTACGGGGTGTCCAGCAGACCGTTGGGGTCGGGACCGGTATAGCGCCCATCCAGGCGGCCCACGCGCAGTTTCTGGTCGATCAGCAGGTAATGAGTAAACTTGCGCACATCGATGCGCAGATTCGCTTGATCGACAACCTCAGGGGTCAGGCCCGTAAAGCGCGCCAACTGGCTGATGACCTTCTGCCGCTCTTCCGGCGTCAGGGCGTCTCCTTTGTCGAGCGCCTGCGCATACTCAGTGGAGGCCCAGCGTTGCGATTCCTCTCGCGCCCTGTTCATGTCCTGAGCAAGGTCGGGCGCCAGCTTGTGATGGTATCCGGCAATCATGGTGAACGAAGGCACCAGGAACACATAGGCCTGGTCGTTGGTCTTGTTGCTGATCAGGGTCTCGAAATTCAGCACCATGGAGAGCAGCGTAATTCCATTGAAGGAAATGCCATGGTCGGCAAGGTATCCCGCGATTCCGGCCGAGCGCGTCGTGCCATAGCTTTCACCCAGCAGGTAGAGAGGTGAGGTCCAGCGCTCATTGCGCGTGATGTAGAGACGAATGAATTCACTGAATGCTTCAATGTCGCCTGTCACTCCCCAAAACTTCTTGAACATCTCGGGATCGCCCGCGCGACTGAATCCTGTGCCAATCGCGTCCACCAGCACCAGATCGGTTTTGTCGAGCAGCGTGTAGGGATTATCTTCCAGGCGGTAAGGTGCGGGCGGCATGAAGCCATCCGGCTGCAGGACCACCTTCTTGGGCCCCAGCGCTCCCATGTGCAACCAGATCGACGACGAGCCCGGGCCGCCGTTGAAGGCAAACGTCAGCGGGCGCTTATTGGCCTCGTGCCCATCCAGAGTGTAAGCCACGAAAAACATCTCGGCTTCGATTTTGCCGTCCGCGCGCTTAATGGGAAGGCGTCCGGCGGTGGCCGTGTAGTGCAGGAGTTTGCCGGTCACCGTGATCTGGTGATGGGTCACAATCGGGGCCGCCTCGGTCATGTCGAAGTGCTCTTCCTTGTCCTTGGCCTTGTCGCCGGATTCCCTGGCCGCCTCTGGCTTTGGTTCTTCCGTCGCCGCGGGGGTCTCAGGGGACTTCGCCGGCGGCGATTGCGCCTTCTTCGGTACTGGGTTCGTCTTGGCCTGAGTTTCGGACTTGGGCTCGCTCTGGGGCGAATCTGGCTGTTGCGCCAACGCCGGAATCAGTAAGGCTGGTAACAATGCCAGGTTCAAGAAAAGAGAACGCATTTGAGCTCCTGCAAACTAATCGTATTGCGACATTCTAAAACAGTTTCGGAACGGGTGTGTCCAGCGGAACGAGGCGCTACTCGCGACTTTTCAGTTCCCGCTCCATCGCCTTACGATTTTTCACTGGCAAATTCTTTACCGCGGCGCTCGCCAACGCGATGTACACAGCGCGGGCCTCGGGAATCGCCTTCAACTCCTCCAGATGCCGGCGAACCGTGGCGACATCTCCGCGTACCAGAGGGCCGCTGAAAGCTGACGCGGCGTCGTGCTGCAAGTAATTGCGCAGCGTCTGCACCAGCAGCGGCACCATCATGGTCTTGACGTCGTCAGACCTGATCCCAGCGGCTTGCGCCACGCGCTCCAGCGAAGCCATCAAGGCGATCACCAGAGGCGAGGCAAAACTGCCGAAAGCGTGATATAGCACCTTATTGCGCTTCTTTATCGCGTACGTGGTGCCGCCCACGTCCTCCACGATTCGTTTAGCCACGCGGATGGCAGCCGGATCGCCCTCGACCGCAAATGCCACCCCCAACATCAGCGGCGCCGGACCGCGCACAAAGGTCATGCCGGGATGCACCGACGCGACCTTGGCTCCTTGCTTGCGCAGCGGAGCCAGAGCGTCGCTGGTCAGCGCACCGCTGGAGTGGAAGACGATCTTCCCCGACCAGTCCTGGGTTGGCGCAAGTCGCAGGGCGGTTGCGGCAATTGCGTCATCGGGGACAGTGATCCAGACCAAATCGCTGTCGAGTGGCTCTTGGCCCAGCGCGACCAAGCGCGCGTTCAGCCTTCGCGCCAGGCCTTTCGTCTCCCGGCGGGCGATGCTCTTGGGGCGAGCGGCAATGAACTTCAGCACGTAGCCTGCGGCCGGCAACGTCAGCGCCAACGCCGTTCCTAAATTCCCCGGACCCACGATGCTGACTGTCAGGGGACCCGAGGAATGCGATTGTTTAGGCACGGCGGGCAGAATAGCAGATTTCGCGCGGATCGACGCGCTACGCGAACAGATCGCACCGCTTCTCTGGCCGCTAGCTGCCGAAGAGGTGTCTAAACATGCCGAGGTACCGGGGAGCAAAGGCGACGAAGATCGCCACGAAGAAGCCGGCCACCACGCCTATTGCCGCTAAGAACAGGCCGGCATCGCCCCACGATTTGTTTCGAACGCGGAAATAGCCCCACAGCGAGAAAAGCACCAGACCGCCCGTGACGCAAGCTGCCGGCGCCGCGAGGAGAATATCCGGACGATCAACGTGCCCGGTACGAAACAGCATTGCCACGCGCTCAAAGCCGTTGCGGACAAAGGTGGTCAGTGTGCCCGCCGTCCACAACCAAAAGGCGCCGCTGGCCGCACCGAGCACGTATCCAAACTTGTGGTGACGAAGACAGAGCACTGCAGCCACCAGGTAGGGAAGCGACTCGAATACATGGAGCACGCGAATGGTGCGGTCCCAATAGGCACTGATCCCAAGAATCACGATGAACGCGGTTGCGCATCCCGCGGCGAGCACGTCGATGCTGTCTGCCCGCCTCGGGGAGCCAGCGGGGTTGGCCAGTGTGTTCATGCTCTCCTCCCGATGACTTTGGGCTTGATTCGCCCGCGCGCACTTACCAGTACGGATTCCTGCAGGAAATGTTCCGCAGTTTGGGTTGCGCCCGTTACGAAAACTCGCGGCCACTGCCTTATAGTGGTGAGACCATGCCATCAAAAAAGCACCAGTCGAGAAAGCTAGCCAGCAGCCGCAAATTGAGGAAAACATCCAGTGGGGCGAAGAAGGCCGCGGTCCTCTCGTCGAAAACTGTGTTCAAAGGGCCCGTCTTCAGCGTCAGTTCCGACCGTGTGCGCGAGCCGGGCGGAATTGTTACGCGCCGCGACGTGGTGCGGCATTCCGGCTCGGCCGTCATTCTCGCGGTAGACGATAGCGGTCCGGAGCCGCGCGTTCTGCTGGAACGCCAGTACCGTTATGCGGCGGAGGATTATCTTTGGGAACTACCTGCTGGCCGCGTCGATCCCGGGGAGAAAGCCCTTGCCGGGGCCAAGCGCGAACTGCTGGAGGAGACGGGATATCGCGCCGCCAAGTGGAAGCAGGCCCTGTTCTTCTATCCCAGCCCGGGTTTTCTGGACGAGACCATGACGGTGTACCTCGCTCGTGGGCTGACGGCAGGCGATGCACAGCCCGAAGAAGATGAATCTATCGAGTGCCGTCTGACGCCTTTGTCTCAGGCGCTGGCGATGGTCCGGTCGGGCGAGATTTGCGATGGCAAGACGATCGCCTCGGTTTTGTGGCTGGCGGAAAATCTCCGCAGTGGGTCATCGCTGGAGTGAGATACTCGTCAAGGCGTTGGCTGGGCCGGAGCCCGGACGCCCAGACCCGCTCGAAATGGGGCTTCAGTCTGTATACTCTGTTGACAACACCACCCCACGGGAGCAAACTTGAAGCACGCTGTTCAACAGGCCAATCCAATTGGCCAGATGTGATCTAGGAAGAACTCCTCCATCGACTTTGGCTTCTGGGCTCAACCTGATTGACGCAATTCCAGACCGGCATCCTCGGGGTGGGGATGCTGAAGGGCTCTGCCAGGAGGAAGAAGAAGTGAGACTGAAAGGGACCGTAAAGTGGTTCAACAACGCGAAAGGCTTTGGCTTTATAGGCCGTGAGGATGGTAGTTCGGATGTGTTCGTGCACTACAGTGCGATCAACATTGAAGGCTACAAGAGCTTGCAGGAAGGCGACCAGGTCGAGTTCGAGATCGTCGATGGTCAGAAGGGCCCGCAAGCAGGCAACGTGACGAGGGTCCAGTAGGGTCCTTGTTCTGACTTTATGAAACCCAGTCGCGAGGCTGGGTTTTTTATTGCGCAGGTCTTGCCGGGCGCGCAATACAATCCTGTTGGGCTATCGCCTATTGAGAACGGGATATCTGATGAACCTCGCTCTTAGGTGCAAATTTGATGTTCAGTTTTGCTTCATGCGTGAGTATGATTCGAGAAGCGGAGGTGATATGACACGACAAGACTTTGTGCGAGAGATGAAGGAATCGCTGGCCGAACAGAAAAGGAAGGCCGACCAGAATCAGCGCGAGAAACTGCATGATGCGGACGTAATCAATAAGCAGGGTCTGAAACAGTGGGACGACCTCTTGCTAGAAGT
>PLYW01000375.1 GCA_003151875.1 Acidobacteriaceae bacterium | reverse complement strand
CGCTCCTCGGGTGTCATGGGCGCAAGTGGCGAAGCCGTATCGCTCTCCGGAATCCCTTCCAGCAGCGGCCCGGCGAAACGCACGGCGCGCCCCACCTGCCACAACGCATCGCGGCGATGCAGTCGCTGCCTGGAGCCAGTTTTGCGCGCGAGATCAAGGTTTACGAGCGCATCTTCCTCTTTTGCGCAGCCAATCGAATTAAGTGCGCCAATCGAGGCCAGCAGCACCAGTTCCTTGCGGCGCAACTCGGGCACGCGATGGGCAAGGTCCACGATGGATGCAAAGGGCCGCTTATTGCGCTCGCGCACAATGGCCTGTGCCGCCTCTTCACGCAATCCTTTGGCATAACAAAATCCCATGCGCAGCGCTAAGTCCTCCTCCAGCGTGCACGCCCACTTCGACCGCGCAATGTCCACTGGCTTCACTCGCAGCCCGTGCCGCTGCGCGTCTTTCACGATGGTTGAAGGGTGATAGAACCCCATGGGCTGATTGTTCAGCAACGCCGCGGTAAAAGCCGCCAGGTAATGACACTTGAGATAGGCGCTGGCATAGGCGATCAGGGCAAAGCTGGCGGCGTGCGACTCGGGAAATCCATAGAGCGCGAACGAAGTAATGGAAAGGATGATCTGCTCCTGCGCTTCCGGCGGAATGCCGTTACGATCCATGCCCGCGCGCAGCTTGACCTCGATGTCGCGCATGCGCAGCTCGCTGCGCTTGAAGCCGAAGGCGCGCCGCAGTTCTTCGGTTTCGCCGCCACTGAAGCCGGCGGCAATCATCGCCATGCGCAATAGTTGCTCCTGAAAGAGCGGTACCCCCAACGTGCGTTCCAGTACCGGCTGCAACGAAGGATGCGGATAGACAACGGCCTGCCGTCCCTGCCGGCGTTGCAGAAAAGGGTTAACCATCTGGCCGACGATAGGTCCCGGACGGATAATTGCAACTTGTACCACAATGTCGTAGAAGCGAGTGGGATGCAGGCGCGGCAGGCACGACATCTGCGCGCGGCTTTCGATCTGAAACATGCCTACCGTGTCGGCCTTTTGCAGCGTGTCATACACTGTGGGATCATCGGGAGGCAACTTTCCCAGATCAACTTCTTCTTGGTAGTGATTGCGGATCAGGTTGATGGAATCTTCCAGCACGGCCATCATTCCCAGTCCCAGCAGGTCAACTTTGACAATGCCGAGGTCGGCGCAATCTTCCTTGTCCCACTGCACCACGACCCGGCCGGGCATGGTCGCGGGTTCCAGCGGGACCACCGCATCGAGCTGCCCCTGGCAAATCACCATGCCGCCGGAGTGCTGTCCCAAATGCCGCGGCAGGTCTTGCACCGCCACGCAAAGCTCGAAAAATTTGCGCATGCGCGGATGCCGCAGGTCGAAACCGGCATCGCGAAACTGCCGTTCCATGGTGTCACCCGGGTCCTTGTATTCCCACGAACTCACCAGCCCGGAGAGGCGGTCCAGAGATTCGCCATCAAAACCGAGCGCCTTGCCAACTTCGCGTGCCGCCGAACGTCCGCGATAGGTGATGACGTTGGCCGTCATGGCAGCGCCGAGTTTGCCATAGCGTTGATAGACGTACTGTATGGCGCGCTCGCGCTGATCGCCGCTGGGAAGGTCAAGATCGATGTCGGGCCATTCGCCGCGCTCCTCCGACAGAAAGCGCTCGAACAGCAAATCCATGCCCACGGGATCGACTGCGGTGATGCCGAGGGAATAACAAACCGCGCTGTTGGCCGCCGATCCTCGGCCCTGCACCAGGATGCCCTGCTCGCGGCAGAAGCGCACAATGTCCCAAACAATGAGGAAGTAGCCTGCCAGATCGAGCTTCTTGATGAGCACCAGTTCACGCTCGATCTGGCGTTGCGCGCGCTGCCACAATTCGCTTTGCCCGGGGCGCAGATAACGGTCGCGTGCGCCTTCCATGGTGCGCGTCCGCAGAAATGACTCCATGGTTTCGCCTTCGGGCACGGGGTAGCGCGGGAATTGATACCCCAAATCGTTCAGCGTGAATGCAAGACGCGACGACAGCTCCAAGGTGTTCGCAGTGGCTTCGGGAAGATCGGCGAAGAGACGCAGCATCTCCTGCGGCGTCTTGATATAGCGCTCGCTGTCGCGCGCCAGCAGGCGGCCGGCCGTGTCGAGCGTGCGATGGTTACGAATGCAGGTGAAGACATCCAGGACCTGGCGCTCTTTCGGCTTGGCATATTGCGCACCTTGCGTGGCCAGTAACGGCAAGTCCAGGCTGCGCGCCAGCGCAATCGCCGCCTGGTTGCGGGCCTCTTGCGCGCGGTTGTAGTGGCGTTGCAGTTCGACGTAAACATTCGCGCGTCCGTAGATCGCGATCAATTGTTCGAGTGTGCTGCGGCCAGCTCCCAGGCCGCCGTTAGCCAGCGCATGCGCCAGCGGACCTTCGTCGCCGCCGGTCAGGCAAATCAATCCAGTCGCATATTCATTGAGGTCGTCGACGGACGCGATAGCTTGTGAACCAAATACCAGCTCGTCATCCAACTCCGCTTTCGCGCGGCGAGGCAGCGCAGCCGGATATTTGGGCGCACGCAACTTCATGCGAGTTATCAGGCGGCAGAGGTTCTGGTAGCCTTCCCGCGAGGCGCACAATAATGGCACGCGCGGAGGCGCAGTGATGGGACTGCCAGTGAGAGCACAGGTGGAAGCACCGGGCTTTAGCCCGGTGAATGAGGCATCGCTGCAAAGGGCTTTAGCCCCGGGCGAGCCATTGTCATTCGCATAACTTGGCAGCAGGGAAGTGATCTCCGCCCCAATGTGCGCTTTGATGTCGAGTTTCTTCGCTGCCAGATGAAAGCGCGGCGCGCCGTACACTCCGTCGCGATCGAGCAACGCCATCGCCGGCATCTGGTGCGCGGCGCACACCTCGACCAACTCCTCGGGAACCGAAGCTCCTTCGAGAAAGCTGAAGGCCGAGCGAGCGTGGAGTTCGAGGTACATAAAACCAGTAACCAGTAGCCAGTAGTCAGTTGCCAGTTACGGCTGAATGCTGAATGCTGAATGCTGAATGCTGAATGCTAGTTGCTAATTGCTTCCATTCAGTCATAACTCGCCTCCGCAAACCACTTTCCACTCGCAAGATCGCGGTAAATACAATAGAGGGCCACACTGCCGCCGTTTCCATTAGCCAGCGCTACATCCCATTCTTCGCGGTGCCAGGGGCACGCCGGGTCTTTGCTTGCGCTTTCCTCTTTTGCGTTCTCTGTCCACCAGTCTCCGGAGGAGCGCCACGGCCCTGCCGCCCACAAAACTGTTCCTTGCAATTCTCCTTGACGGACTGGCTTCGTCACGGCCGCCAAAGCCACTGGGCGTCCTTCTGCCAGCTTGATCCGCAGCTGCCAAGGCGGGCGAAATACACGTAAAGCTATTCGTGCCGGCTCCTCGACATCTGACATTGTGGGAGCTACCGTCTGCTTCGGCTCTTCTCCTGCCACGAAATGATCCATCAGAAAGCCGTCGCGCCGGTAAGTATCCAGCCGACGCGCGATTCCTGCCCGCCGCTCGCCCACGATGCCACTGATCCGTGCCAGCGTAATCTCCAACTTCTCCGCTTCAGGAGTAACGGGCAGGAAAAGTCCGTGCTGTGCCGAACGAGGAGGCGCCGGCTCGGCTGCGATCCATACTTTTGTGATGGGGGCGCCCGGCGGATGTGCCGCTAGTTCCAACTGCAGCAGCTTGAGAAAAACTTTGCTATCGCGCATGGCAACCGGGAGGCGCAAAGTACGTTCCGCAGTGTTTCCACCTCCCACAACGTGGGACGAAGCTCCGGCTAATTCCTGCGCAGTGGTTGTCTCCTCGTCGGCGACTCGCCGTTCCAGCCGTAAACGCAAATGCAATTCCTGTGCAGCCAGGGCCCGGGCTTCCAGCCGGGCACATAGTTGTTCCAGCAGCCGGTTCAAGACGAATGACAGCGGTTCCAGCGTTTCGACCGGAGATTCCAACTCCATAGCCTCTTCAAAATGAGTAACTGGCTCGCAGAGTGCCAGCGTGCGCATGCCTGCTCCCTGGACCAGACGCTGCAAAAGCGTGCCCGCTTCGCCCAACCGTGAAGCCAGCGCATGCTCGGGCAGCAGCGCCAGGGTGCGAAAATCGCGCACGCCCCATCGTTCCAGCGTGTCGAGCATTTGTTCACCCAGCTTCTCGCGTTCGCGATCGGAAGCCAGACCGTTGTTCAGCGAGATATCGAATGCATCCAGCAACACCTGCAATGGCAGCACTCCCAGGCGGTGCGCTTCTTCTCCAGCCGGGAGCACGGTTGTCCCGCTGAATCCCCGTGCAGCATGCAAGGCCGCTTCAGGATTTGCGGCCAGCGCAATGTTTGCCTCCAGCGCAACTGCGTTTACCCGCGACGCCAGATCTCGCGCCATGGTTGCAGGCGCGCCGTAGAGCCGTTCCAGCCCGGCCAGGTCGAGCAGCAAGGTATCGCTCGCGGTGTCTTCCACGCGCGGCGTAAAAGCGTGGGCGACGTCGAGCAGCGCGGCGTGGGCCGAGTTCTCCTGCTCGGCTGAGCGCTGGCGCAACATCGCCAGACCAGGTTTCGGGTGGCCTCTCGTGCGCCGGGAAGAAAGCTCAATCTGCGTAGCTTTGGAATTCACGCTGGATTTGCTGGACTGGGGCACTTTATTTGCAGGAGCCGAGAAAACAGCCGCTTGCAGCTTGGCCATGCCCACTTCCATTCCCAGGCAGCGAGCTTTTTCATTGAGCGCCACCACGCGCACCAGTGGAGGTTTGCCTTCCAGCACAGCTACGGCCTGTTCGCGCAACCAGGGCTCCACGCGGACGATGGCCTCCACGGGAAAATCGGGAATGTAGATACAAGCAAACATCCAAGCCTCGAAGTCGAAAGTTGAAGAATCACCATGCAGTGCGCAGCTCAAAATTGGCATTGGCTGGCTGCGCTGGTTTGCGGGGCGCGCCGGGACCTTCATCGAACGCCCCGCCGTAGCGGGCTGAGGGATTGGAGGAGCGCACTACTTCGGCCCGCAATTGCATTCCATGCAATAACGCGGCATGGCTCACGACATTGTTCTCAGGAATGCCGGAGCCGCTGTGCGACACAATTTGCCAGCCCTCCGGTCCAATGCGCGCGGGAGCGGCCAAGGAATCGCGGGCGCATACCGCTGTGCGCTCCAATCGCACGACCAGGGAAGCGCAGGTCTTTGCGCAAGGCTCCTGTTCAATGAGCAACAGCACGGTCGCCGTCGGTTCCACTGCGCGGCGGAACCGAAACCACGAGGTGAGCGGCACCCGCCGCGCACTTTCAGCGGGAATATCGCCGAGATCGAGCACCACCATGCCAAAGCCACCGCCTTGCAGCAGCAGGTCCGTCACCTTCAGCACTTGTTCGAGACGGCCCAGCGCAGCCCGCGGGGGATGGTCTTTGTGCGATGACAAACTCGTGCGTTCACTGCAACGCACCCACAACAGGCACTCAAGGTCCACGCCAGCAGCCACCGCCGAAGCGGGATCGAAGCTGTCGCTGGCGTCCACCAGCGCGCACACTTCCCGCCGGCCGGTGGCTTGCGCCAGCGCCGCCAGCATCACCCCAGTGCGTCCCGAAGAAGCCCGCCCGGCAATTTCGCTGAGTGCTCCTCGCGGCAAACCTCCGGTGAGCGCATCGAGCGCCGCCAACCCGGTTGAGACCGTCAGCGGGGCGGCGCGCTGGCGCAGCAACAGCGTGGAGGTGAGGTGCTCGCCCAGCGAAGACTCGATTTGGGCACGAAGCGTGGCGACAGACGGCATAAGCACCTCAGGTGGGCGGAGCGAGTATGGGGGCAGGAGTTGTTTTCGCTTTTTATTCGCCTACAGATGAAATTCTGCTACGGGGAACCAAGGTTGTCAACTCCTCTACGGGAGCCGCTCTAAAAGGGGAGTTTTCGCGGACCTTGCGAGAAAAAGCACGGATTTGCGGGGATAGCTATTATCGACGTGCGCAGTGATGCACTGCACGGAATCGTATGTCCGGCGTGGAATGCGCGAGGCGCGCGAAACGCTGATAAACGCTGGCGATTTGTTATAATGCAGAAGCCTTTTCGAGGGGCGCTATCGTCTAGGGGTTAGGACGGAAGATTCTCAATCTTCAAACCCGGGTTCGATTCCCGGTAGCGCTACCAGTTCAACCATCCTGCTATCAATCACTT
>PLYW01000124.1 GCA_003151875.1 Acidobacteriaceae bacterium | reverse complement strand
TTCTTCTCGTCGGCCAGCAAGGTATACGGCAGGCCGTATTTTTCTTTAAACTTCAACTGTGCCTTCGGCGTGTCGCCGGAGATGCCCAGCACCACCAGTCCGGCCTTCTGCAATTTGCTGTATGCGTCACGGAACCCGGACGCCTCTATGGTTCAACCGGGCGTGTCGGCTTTGGGGTAGAAGAACAGGACCACGGTCTTGCCGCGGAACTGATCGAGCGAAACCGGGTTTCCGTTTTCGTCGGGCAGAGTAAAGTCGGGAGCTTTCGATTTGATTTCCATATTGCACTATCTATACCGCAAATCCGGGAAATGGGCCACCGCGGGGCCGGTCGCAATCCTGCTGCTGTCAACTTTCGTCGCGGCGCAGATTCGCGACCGCACCGAGCACAAGCCCACTGACCAGGACCAGCAGCAAGCGAAGAAGCAAGACAAGAAGACCAAACGCGGTCCGCGCGCCATTGCCCTGGTTGAGTTTCTGCCCGGCGGCGGCACGCGGCTGGTGCCCATCGCACTATGGATCGATGGGCACTTTTACGATGCCAGCCTCTACGGTGCAAATCCCGAGCCCATGGCGCTGCAGCCCGAAACCTTGTACCAAGCGCTGGCTTACGGCGAGCCGGCGGGATGGTTCACGGTGACCACGCCGCGAGACGTCGACGGCAATTGGGTTGCGGAGGGGCAATGGAAGCCTGAAACGCCGCTCGAAGCCCGGATTGCTCAGCAGGCCGCGAAGCAGCCCAAGCCGAAGGGGCAGGACGTGCTCAGCGACGATCCGGGGCGGCCCGTGTTGCGCCGCCCTGGAGCAAGCGATACGGCCTCTCCCAGCGCTGGGCAGAGCGGCGCGCCAGCTTCCAACTCGGGCGGGAATTCGACTCCGTCCGGCGGCGCGGGTTCCACAGCGAACAGCAATGCTCCGCCGAAATCGGACGACGATCCCGACCGGCCCACGCTAAAAGCCTCGCCGCCCAGTTCTTCGTCTGCGCCTTCGAATGCCAAGCCGACTCTCGGCGACAATACTCAGCAAGCGAAAGCCCGGCCGCCAGCTTCAAATACACCGCCAGCGGCGTCTCCCGATGAAGATGATCCCAACCGTCCGGTACTGCGGCGGGGCAGGCCAGCCGAGCAGCCGGCTCCTGCCGCTACAGCCAGCTCCGATGCAAATGTGGGTAAGACAGCCAGCCCAGCCGCAGCGGGCGGGGCAGCCGTTCCCGGAACTTCGGCCAAACCCACACAGGCGCCGCGAGCCTATGCGGCGATATCCGACGCGGGCAACTACGAAACTCGGTCCCTGCTGTATGGGATGGCGACCAACGAAAGGCAAAGCCTGGGCGAGCCGATGTCGCGCATGGCGATGGACGAGGTCCGCAAGTACGCCGGCAAACACAACGGTCCGGCGCTGCCCAAGACAGCCGCCATCACCGACTATGATCTGCATGGCTTCGATCTCGACTACAGCAACTCGCCCACGCTAGTGCTGAGTGCCAAACTGGCGGTTGCGCCTGCAAAGGACACGCACGGAGGCGAGTTCGACTACTTCGTTACCGTGGTCGCCAAGGTTGATCTCAATGGCACGCCGCAGAAGATCTTCAGTGTGGTCAGCGACACCAATCACCTCGACGCCTACCCGCGCATGCAGATCATCGACGCCGTGGACGCCGACGCCAACGGCCGCGGCGACCTGCTCTTCCGCCAGTACTCGGATACCGGCATCAGCTACGCTCTCTTTCGCGTGTTCCCTTATCAGATGGAAAAGATCTTCGAGGGCGGGGCGGGGATGTAAACAGTTGTCAGTTGCCAGTGAGTCCTCTGAAATTGTCATTACGAGCGAAGCGAGGAATCTGCTTTTGTTCGCGCCCGGAACGACTCTCGTGTCTGCGCCCGCACTACTCGTGCAAACCGGACACAGGTATTGTGGTGCCGCTCTAAACTACAGGATGTAGCGCGACAAGTCCTGGTCCTTCACGATGTCAGTGAGGGTCTTGCGCACGTAGTCGGCGTCGATGGTCACGTTCTTCTCCTTCATGTCCGGGGCCTCGAAGCTGATCTCATCCAGCACCCGCTCCATGATGGTGTGCAAACGCCGCGCGCCGATGTTCTCGGTTCCCTCGTTCACGCGGAAGGCGAAGTTTGCCACCTCCGCAAGTGCCTCGGAAGTGAACTCCAGCTTCAGCCCTTCGGTGTCGAGCAGCGCGATGTACTGCTTGGTGAGCGACGACTTGGGCTCGGTGAGGATCTTGATGAAGTCCTCGACCGTCAACGATTGCAGCTCGACGCGAATGGGGAAGCGGCCTTGCAATTCGGGGATCAGGTCGCTGGGCTTGGAGACGTGGAATGCGCCGGCGGCGATGAACAGGATGTGGTCGGTGCGCACCATGCCGTAGCGCGTGTTCACCGTGGTGCCTTCGACGATGGGCAAAATGTCGCGTTGCACGCCTTCGCGCGAAACGTCGGGCCCATGGCCGCCTTCGCGCCCGGCGATCTTGTCGATTTCGTCGAGGAAGATGATGCCCGAGTTCTCCACGCGCTCCACGGCGATGCGCGTGACCTGGTCCATGTCAATCAAGCGCTGCTCTTCTTCCTGGATCAGGTACTCGAACGCCTCGCTGACCTTCATCTTCCGCTTCTTGGTGC
>PLYW01000020.1 GCA_003151875.1 Acidobacteriaceae bacterium | reverse complement strand
AAACGCGTAAGAAGAATGCTGCTTCCTCTAAAATCGGCAGACGAAAGAAAACCGGCGGCTTGCACGGCGGCATCTACGTCACGCCGAAAGTCAACGTGACCATCGGGATTCCCGCCTTCTGGACGCTGCGCCAGACCAACGACGATCTGGAGGTAGAAAGTCCGTCACGCAAGACCTCGGTGGTTGTGACTGCGTTTCAGCGGGAGAACGGCGTGGCCAGACTTGATGCGCGCCAATACCTGGAGCACTTTCTGCAGAGCGCGTCCAGGAAAGGGCGGGCCGATGCCGGGAAAAGCGGCCCGGCTCACGCCCAATCGCGCTTCCGCGATCCTGAAGGCGATCACTGGCAGATCGAGGTCCTCACCAACGGAGACACCTTGCTGCTGGCCACATTGAACAGCAGCCTGCCTCCGCGCTCGCAAGAGCCGCGGGTGGGCGCTGAAATTTTGCGGACCATCAGGATCAACGGGAAGTAGCGGCGGCTAGGAGTGGTGGGAGCACGACCTGCTTTTCAGTACGCCTCGTCCAGCAGCTCCACCACGTGGGCCACGCGGGCGGTCATTCCTTTGCGCTTGATTCCCGCGGCGTACTGTAGCATGCAGCCGACATTCGCAGTGGCCACGATCTCCGGCTCGACGCTGGCGATGTAGCCCATCTTCTCGTCGAGGATCTTCATCGAGATTTCGTTCTGCGTAACGTTGTAAACGCCGGCGCTACCGCAGCAGGAATCGGAACGCGGCGACTCCACCACCTCGGCGCCGATGAACTTCAGCAACTGCCGGGGCGCGCTGCGTATGCCCTGCGCGTGCGCCAGGTGGCACGGGTCCTGATAGGTGACGCGCGCTTTCAGCTTGCGCGCCGGCTCGACCAACCCAACTTGCGCAAGATACTCACTGATGTCGCGGACCTTGACGACGAACTGCTGCGCCCGCTCCGCATATTCAGGATCGTGTTCCAGCAGCGCCGCATATTCCTTCATGGTCGAACCGCAACCGGCAGCGTTGGTCACGATGGCGTCGAACTCGGGCTTGAGCATGGCGTCAATGTTGTGGCGCGCCAAGGTGCGCGATTGCTCGAGATATCCGGCGTGGAGGTGCAGCGCTCCGCAACAACTCTGGCTCTGTGGGATGTGTACCTTGATGCCATTCCGAGTTAGAACGCGAATGGTGGCGCGATTCAGTTCCGCAAACGCCACGCTGCTGATGCAGCCAATCAGCAGCGCCACGCGCCCCCGCTGCGCGCCTTCAGCGGGATACACGCGGCCGAGATCGGCGAACGAGAAATCGCTCTCGATACGCGGCGATAGCGCATCCAGTTCGGCGACTCCCAACAGCTTCAGCAATCCGCTGCCGCGCGCCAAGCTTTGCAGGCCCGACCGCTGATAGAAGCGCACCAGCTTCGCATGTCTCGCAAGCTTGCCGAACGACGGCAGCACCGTCCCGTAGAAATGTGACCGCACTTTGCGCTGCAGCCAGCTACGCGGGTAGTTCTCTTCGATCTGCGAGCGCGCGCGCTCCAGCAGGCTTCCGTAGGGCACGCCCGAGGGGCAAGCGGTCTGGCAATTCAGGCAGCCCAGGCAGCGGTCAATATGGGTGACGAAGGAATCGGCCAGCGCCAGCCTGCCCTGGTCCACCAGCACCATCTGATAAATGCGGCCGCGCGGTGAATCCATCTCCGTACCCAGCGCGCGGTAGGTGGGGCACTGGTCCAGGCACAGTCCGCAATGGACGCACTTCGAGTACAGGTCCCAGGTGGGTTTCTCGCCCGAGGAAAAGTTCGAGACTGGCTTTTCTGCTACTGGAGTGGTGAGCGTCAGAAGAGAAACCTCCCGCGATTCAGAATGTCTTTGGGATCGAGCGCCATTTTCACTGCGCGCATGCTTTCCAGGTCAGTTGGCATCGGCCCCCAGGCGCTGAACGCTTGCCGAGTCTCGGAAGGACGATGGAGCACCGCCAGGCTGGCATCACGCGGCAAACGGTTGCGCAACCCCGAAACCGTATCGACGAAACTCACCAGCGAGTCCTCCGCGTCGGGCGCCGGCCACAGGCTTACCAGCAAGTGAGCAATTCCCACTCTGCCGATGGCCGCGAACGAGAAGTGGCTCGATTCGGCAACCGTGGACACTTCCTTGAGGACCGGCTGAACGTCACGCACCGGCAGCGTCATCGAGATCAACAGGGACATCGGATGCCGCTCGGCGGCGAGGGGCGAAAAATCTGAAAGCGCCCGCCAGAAACCCTGTTCGTTAGCGCCGTCCATTTCGCGGACTACCGCGGTGCCCAGCTCGGTGCGATACCGGGCCAGCACTGTGTCGCTGCCGGCGGCGCGAACGCAAATCGACCACCCCGCCGCAGCCGGCGAACCTGGCGCCAGCAGCTCGTGCGCCAGGGGAGAAACCAGCTCCAGACAAATGGGATCCAGCGGCGAGCGCAGCACCTGGGACCGGAACTGAAGCGCCTCGGCGGCGCTGGGGAAAAAAGCCACGAAGGTCCGCGTCTGCCGCGGCGCGGGAAACAGCTTGAAGCTGGCGCTAGTGATGATTCCCAGCGTGCCCTGGCTGCCGATCAGCAGCTTCATCATGTCGTACCCGGCAACGTTCTTTACCACCCGGCCGCCGCCCTTGGCCTTGCGCCCGTCGCCGGTTACAAAGCGCACGCCGATGCAGTAATCGCGCAGCCCGCCGTAACCGTGGCGCAGCGGCCCATACAGCCCGGTGGCCAGCAGTCCACCGATGGTCGAGCGCTCCGGCTGCGCGGGGTCCCCGGTGAAGAACAGGCCGTCTTTGGCGACCATCGCCGACAGTTGCGCAACCGTGCAGCCCGCTCCAATGCCTACGGTGAGATCGCCGGCATCGTAATGCTCCACGGCGGTGAGGCGCGTGGTGAAAAGCACAACATCGATTTGCGGCGGCAGATTTCCAACTTGCTGCCGGGTGAACCCTCCGGCGGGAACCACACTCAGGCCATGCTCATTGGCGAACCGCAAAATGCCGGCAATCTCATCGGCGGAAGCCGGGGTGACCGCCAGAGCCGGCGCCACGCCTAGAATGTTCCACGCCTGCAACTGCGCCGGATCTTCCATGACGTGTTCCGCTCCGCAAATGGCGCGGAGGTCGGCGGCAAAGCGAGTAGGGATGGTCGCGGTGCTCACAGTCCCTCCTGCATCAGCACCGGGTTCTGGCTGGGGCCGGTGATCTCGCGGCACATGCGCGGCGTAGGAAAGATTTTCTGCGGGTTCAGTATGTCCCGGCCGTTGAAGGCATTGCGCAAGCTGATCATCACGTCAAGATCTTCCTCGGTGAACAGCCGTGACATCAAGTCGCGCTTCTCCAACCCGACGCCGTGCTCCCCGGTGATGGAGCCCCCGCATTGAATGCAAAATTCGAGGATCTCAGTGCTCGCCGACAGGACGCGCTCAAACTGCTCGGCGTTACGCATATCGAAGAGGATCAAGGGATGAAGATTGCCGTCTCCCGCGTGGAAAATGTTGCCGATAGTCAGATCGTATTTTTTGGCGACGTTGCCGATGTGCCGCATCACCGCGGGTATCTGGCTGCGCGGCACCACGCCGTCCTGGGTGTAGTACGACGGTGACACCCGCCCCAGCGCCGCGAAAGCCATCTTGCGTCCCTTCCATAGCAGGGCGCGCTCGTCGTCATCCTTGGCGCGCCGCACCTCACGTGCCTTCTGAGCGAAACACACCTCCGACACCGCGACTGCCTGCTCTTCCACCGCCTCGCGCAGTCCTTCCAATTCGATCAGCAGGACCGCGCCCGCATCCAGCGGGTAGCCGGCGTGGCAGAAGGCTTCCACGGTGCGCAAGGTCCATCCGTCCAGCATCTCCAGCGCGGCGGGGGTAATGCCCGCAGCGGTAATGGCAGAAACCGTAAGTGCCGCGTCGTCCACCGACTCGAAGACGCCGAGCAGGGTCGCAATCTTTTCCGGCTTGCGCAGCAACTTCACCGTAATCGCAGTGACGATGCCGACCGTCCCTTCCGACCCCACCATNNGAGTTTTCGGCGACGTTGCCGCCGATGGTGCAAGCTTTCTGGCTGGAAGGATCGGGCGCGAAGTACAGCCCCAGGTGAGCCACGTGCTCGGAGAGTTGCAGGTTGACCACGCCCGGCCGCACCGTCGCGCGCTGGTTCTCTACGTCAACTTCGAGAATGCGATTCATGCGCGAGAAGGCGATCACCAGGCCGTCCGCTTGCGGAATCGAGCCGCCACTGAGTCCGGTGCCGGCGCCGCGCGCCACCACGGCAACGTTAAGGGCCGTGGCCAGTCGCATGATTTGTGAAACCTGCTGCGTATTCTGCGGGAAGACAACCGCGCCGGGAGTGCTTTTGCGGATGCCGGCGTCGTACTCGTATAGCATGAGGTCTTCGGGACGGTCCAGGACGGCATCGCGTCCGGCGATTTCGCAGAGATGTTCGACCAGGCCGGGCAAGTTCACAGGCAAGTGTAGCGCCGCCTTCGAGCGCTTTTACAATCTTACTCTCAGCTGGAGTACGACTGAATATAGGCGCGCATGGAGTCGGCTTCAACGGATTTCTCGTCGAGATGACAGCGCAGCAGATCGCGCAATGAGAGAAAGCCAACCAGCATGGGGCCGTCGCACACCGGCAAATGTCGAATGCCGTGCGTCTGCATCAGGTACATGGCTGCTTCCGAACTGGTGCTGGGAGCAACCGCGTGCAGGTCGGTGCTCATTACCTCGGCAATATAGGTGGACAGCGGATCGCGCCCCTCGGCTACCACCCGCACCATAAGGTCCCGTTCGGAGAAGATGCCGACCAGTTGCGTGCCATCGAGGACGGGAACGGCGCCCACGTTGCACTCCGACATATACTGGGCAGCCTCAAAGACGGTCTGGTCAGGTTGGACGTAGTAGATGGTGCGATTGCTCAGCAGGTCCCGGATGGTCGCCATAGTGCCCTCCCTTGAAGGTCATGCCCCGGCGAGCCTTACTCTCCGCGCGCTCGACGGACCAATACTCTGGCTCTCCGACGCCGGTGAATTCGCAGGCCGCGAACTTCCATCCGGTTCCCAGGGCGAGCCGGTCCTGGGGAACGTGGGGCGCAAGCGAGTATATTCCGAAGGTCAAGCCGCTGTGAAGCGGAATTTGGGGCTGCCGGAGCAGAAAATCCGGCTCTGCAGAGGCTTTTGAACGCCGCAGGCCTACTGGCCTCAAACGCGAGACATCTCGCGCCGTGGCTGATATCCTCAACCATTTGGCGTTATTGTGCGCGGAGGAATGGCATCGAATGTCGAATTGCTTAGAGGGCCGGACAGTGGTGGTGTTTGGCGTAGCCAACAAACGCAGCATTGCCTGGGCCATTGCCCAGCAGATGCAGCAAGCCGGGGCGCAACTGGCCATCACCTACCAGAACGAACGCCTGAAACAGGAAGCCGACGAACTGATCGCGGCGCTGCCCAATTCGCAGGCCTTTCAGTGCGACGTCAGCCGCGACGAAGAGATCGCGCAACTGTTCGAGCAACTGAAGGCGCGTTACGGCAAACTCGACGCGCTGGTACACAGCATCGCTTTCGCGCCTGCCGAAGAGCTGAAGGGCGAGTTCGCCGACACCAGCCGCGAGGGCTTCCGCGTCGCGCTCGACATCAGCGTCTATTCGCTAGTGGCGCTGGCCCGCGCCGCCCGGCCGCTGATGACCGAGGGCGGCAGCGTCATGACCCTCACCTATTACGGCGCGGAAAAAGTCGTGCCACGTTACAACGTCATGGGCGTGGCCAAAGCGGCGCTGGAGGCGTGCGTCCGCTACCTGGCCTACGATCTGGGCAAGAATAAGATTCGCGTGAACGCCATTTCCGCTGGGCCGATCAAGACCCTGGCCGCGCGCGGCATCTCCGGCTTCGGCGACATGCTGGGCGCCCAGGCCGAACGCGCTCCCCTGCAACGGAATGTCGATGTGAAAGAAGTCGCCGCGACCGCCGTCTTCCTCGCCAGCGACGCCGCCACCGGCATCACCGGCGAAACCATCTACGTGGATTGCGGATATAACATTATGGGATTCTGAGGCAGGGATTAGGGGTCAGGGGTTAGGGGCTAGCCTCGAGTTTCAAGTTTCAAGTTTCGAGCAACGAGATATGTCACCGCTCTGCGAGGTCGGCGGCAGCAAAATCAGCAACCACATCATTCTCGGCATTCGCAACTGACACCTGGCGACTGGCTACTGACAACTGCCTACTTCCTCTTCACCACAATCCTGCGCTCCTGGTCGCCTTGGCGCTCGAGGCAGATTTCCACGTCGCGCTCCTTCTCGAAGCGGGGAAACTTTTCTCCCCACTCCAGCAGCACCAGGTTGCCGGGCTCGGCGAAGAGTTCGTCGAGGCCCAGCGTGTCCAGCTCGCGCGGCGTGTCGATGCGGTAGAGATCGACGTGGAACAGGTTCACCTCGGGGCCGCGATACTCGTGGATGAGGGTGAACGTGGGGCTGGTGACATCGTCCTGCGAAGCGGCGTGCAGGCCTTCGGCAATGCCCTTCACCAGCGTGGTCTTGCCGGTGCCGAGATCGCCGCGCAGGATGACCATGCGCGCCGCCTTCAGCGTCGGCGCCAGTTTGCGGCCCAGCGCCACGGTCTCTTCGGCCGAGTGCGTGATGTGCTCGTGGGGGTTCATCGCGGAACGAAGGGCAATCTTAGCAGGATGGTTTGGCGGCCTTGGCGAGAGCCCAACCTCACGCAGTCTCACCCTTGGTTTTTGGTGGGAGCCCCCTGCTTCAGCAGGGGGGAGATGGACTTCAGTCCAGCGGAAAAGCGGTCAATTTTAAGATGGGCTTTAGCCCCGGGATTTCTCTATCCCGGCGCTAAAGCGCATGATCGAAGTCAAGTTTCCCGGAGCGCTGAAGCGCTCCTTCCCCCGCATAAATGCGGGGCCTCCCACCATTGTTGCTTCCCACCCTTTCGCAAGAGAGGCGAAAGGAGGGGGCACCCAGCGTCCACCCTGAGATTTCCTGCAGCTATAGGGGTCCTTCGACTCCTCGCTGCGCTCGTCGCTCAGAATGACAGGCAGATAGAGCTCACCCCCCAATCCGCGTCGTGCTTTCCTTCGCCCAGTGCGCGGCGCGGCGAAAGGCTTCCGGCAGAGCTGCGAGCAGATCGGTGGCGACCAGCGAATGTTCGCCCATGGTCTCCGCGGCCACGTCCCCTGCCAGTCCGTGCAGATACACGGCGGCAACGGCGGCCAGCGGAATGTTGTTGGGCATCTGTCCCATCACTCCCGCGGCCATGCCGGTCAGGATGTCGCCGGTGCCGCCGGTTGCCATGCCGGGATTGCCGGTGGGATTGACCCATGCGGTCCCATCCGGCAGCGCGACGATGGTGCGGTTGCCTTTCAGCACCAGCACCAGCCGATGCTCGCGCGCAAAACTGCGCGCCACGTTGAGCCGGTCGGCCTGTACCGCTTTGATGGTGATACCCGCCAGCCGCGACATTTCTCCCGGATGCGGCGTCAGCACCAGCGGACGCTCGTGGCCATCAAGCAGATCGGTGTGGCCGGCGAAGGCGTTGAGCCCATCNNCCCGGTGTCCGCCAGCGGCTCGGTCATCAGCTCGGCCGCAAACGAGGCGACGCTGGCGAGCACGCGCGCGGGCGTGGCTACCGTGCTGAGTCCAGCCCCGGCCCGCAACGCCGACATGCCTGCCATGGCGGCGGCTCCCGATTTGCCCAGCGATCCGCCGACGATCAGCACATGACCGTACATGCCCTTGTTGCTGTCGGCAGGACGCGGCGCCAGCAACGCGGCGAAGTCGCGCGGGGTGGTCAGCTCAAGGGCAAGCTTGCTCGTGATGGCTTCCGGCGGCGATCCGATGGGCGCAACCACGATGGGCCCGCGCGTCAGATTACCAAAGACGTGCGCCGGACGAGGCGCGGTGAAAGTGACGATCGCATCGGCGCGCGCGAGGTGCTTGTCAGTCTGCGCCGACATCGAATCGGAATCGGCCCCCGAGGGAATGTCCACCGCGACCACCGGCTTGCCGCTGTCGTTCATGGCAGCGATGGCATCTGCGTAGAAGCCCTTCACCGGCGGGTGGAAACCGGTGCCGAGTACGGCGTCCACCAGCAGGTCGCAATTCGCCAGGCTGCGCGACCATTCCGCCTGCAACCCCTGTGCGGTGCGCAGCACGACGGGACGCAGTGGCAGGCGCTCAAACATGGTCAGCGCGTCGCCGTGCAACTCGGTGGGCGCGGCGAGCAGCAACACTTCCACCACGCGTCCGGCGCGGTGCAGTTTGCGCGCCACCACGAATCCATCGCCGCCATTGTTGCCCTTGCCGCAAATTACGGCGATGCGGTTGGCATGGCGATAGTGCTCGAGGATGAATTGCGCCACCGCGGACCCAGCGTTTTCCATCAAGGTGATGGATTGCACTCCGAAGCGGGCGGTGGTGACGCGATCGATCTCGCGCATCTCGTCGGCGGTGGTGATTTTCATGCGCGCTCCGTGGCCGAGTCTTCCAGCCGGCGCAGACCGTCGGGCTCACCCATGGCGATGAGATGGTCGCCGGAGTGGATCACCTCATCGGGCGGGGGATTGAAGCGCATGTGCGAACCTTCGCCCTTGATGGCGAGCACGATGACGCCCATCTCCTGACGGATGCGCGAGGCTTCCAGAGTTGCGCCGACAAAGCGCGAGCCTGCCAGCACCTGCACTTCTATGATCTCCAGCGGGTGCTGGTCCTGCAGCATGGCGGTGTCGAAGAAATCGACCACGTGCGGGCGCATGAAGGTCTGCGCGATGCGGTACCCGGCGAAGTTGTAGGGGGAGACCACGTGATTGGCGCCGGCGGTGAGCAGGTGCTTCTCGGAATCTTCCTCGCTGGCGCGGGCAATGATGTTGAGCCTGGGGTTCAAGCCGCGCGCGGTCAGAATGATGTAGATGTTGGTGGCGTCAGTGGTGGTGGCGGCAACCAGTCCGCGGGCGCTCTCGATGTGCAGCTCGCGCAGCACCTGCTCCTGGGTAGCGTCGCCCACCAGAGTAAGCCAACCTTTGGCGGAGTAGCGCGCCAGCTTGGCCTGGTCGCTGTCAACGATCACAAAGGGCAAGGGCTTGCGCGCCAGTTCGCGCGCCACGCTGCGACCCACGCGCCCGGCGCCGCAGATGATGTAGTGGTCCGACAATCGGCTGATCTCGCGGTCCATGCGTCTCCTGCCGAATACCGATTGCAGCTCGAATTCTAGCAAAGCCTGGGTCGCGGCCCCGAAGAACAGCAGCACCAGGCCGACCCCGGCGACAATGATGAAGGTGTTGAAGATGCGGCCCGCGTGCGACAGCGGATGGATCTCGCCGTATCCGATGGTGGTGATGGTGGTCAGCACCATGTAGAAGCCGTCGAACCAGCGCCAGCCTTCGAGGAAATGGAAGCCGGCGACGCCGATGGCGATCAACGCCAGCAGCGCCAGGAACAGGACCTTCAGATTGAACAGGGCCTTCACAGCAGCCATTGTGTCGCGTGGCGGCACGCAGCGCAAGAAAAACGCCCTTCCCGTTCAGGAAGGGCGCATAACTGAAGGGGACGAGGAGTCTAATCCCCGCCCGGCCTTCCCCTCATCCGGCACCATCTTCTGCACCAAGCTGTGGTGGCGGCCGTAGGTGAAGTAGATGACCAGGCCGATAATCAGCCACACGATCAGGCGGATCCAGGTCTTGCCGTTCAGGCCGAGCATCAAGCCAAGCGAGATGATGATGCCCATTATCGGAGTGAAGGGCATCCACGGCGTCTTGAACGGCCGATGCACGTCAGGCCGGTTGCGGCGCATCACCCAGACGCCGGCGCAGACGATGACGAAGGCCATCAGCGTGCCGATGGAGACCATCTGGCCGAGGTCGCCAATGGGCACCAGCGACCCGGTGAAGGCGACGAGAATACCGGTCACGGCGGTCGACTTCCACGGCGTCCGGAACTTGGGATGGATGTCGCCCGCCCACTTCCATAGCAGGCCGTCGTGCGCCATGGAGTAGAAGACGCGCGATTGGCCAAGCAACATGACCAGCATCACGGTAGAGAGACCGGCGAGTGCGCCGGCATTCACCACGTAGCTGCCCCACTTCACGCCGGTCTCGCGAATGGCCAGAGAAACCGGAGCGCCGATGTTCAGGCGCGAGTAGTGCACCGTCGCGGTCAACAGGCCGGAGACGACGAGGTAAAGCACGGTGCAGATTACGAGCGAGCCGAGGATGCCCAGGGGCATGTCTTTTTGCGGGTTGCGCGCCTCTTGCGCCGCGGTCGACACTGCGTCGAATCCGATGTAAGCGAAGAAGACGACGCCCGCACCGCGCAAGACGCCGGACCATCCGAACGAGCCGAAAGAACCCGTGTTCTTGGGCAGGAACACCGCCCAATTCGCGTGCGCGACGTCGGGTTGCTTAATCACATACATGCCGGCGACGATGATGAATACAATCACCGCGATCAGCTTCACGAAGACGACGGTCGTGTTGAAGTTCGCCGACTCCTTGATGCCGACGATCAGGAGGGTCGTGACGGCGATGATAGCGAAGAACGCCATGAAGTTGAATATGGTGGTGGTGTGCCGGGTCGCGCGCATCATCTGGTCCATACTGAGGGTCAAGTCTGGCGCCCAGCGGCCGTCGACCATCGACCACTTCGCGCCCGGGACATCGCAGATCTGCGGCGGAAGGCTGATGCCGTAGTCCTGGAGGAAGGCGACCAGCGTCGAGCTCCAGCCGGAGGCGACGGTAGCGGCACCGAAGGCGTATTCCAGGATGAGGTCCCAGCCGATAATCCAGGCGAAGATCTCGCCCAGCGNNATGCCCGCGCCGATAATGGCGCCGATTCCCAGGGTAATAAGGTTCACGGGGCCCAGAGCCCGCTTCAGACTATGTTCGCCGGTATCAGACGCCTGTCGCATCAGCACGTCAAGAGGCTTGGTCTTCAGCAGATTTGTCATTCAGCTTTGCCTCGTTTTTATTCTTCG
>PLYW01000242.1 GCA_003151875.1 Acidobacteriaceae bacterium | reverse complement strand
TACATGATCACGGACTTCCGCGAAGCTCCCATCGGCACCAATGGCGCAATCAGCGTCGTCGGCACTTTGGCCGGCTGCGTCGCGGCCTGCCTCGTGGCCTGGGTGAGCGCATTCTTCCAGGTCGTAAGCTGGAATTGGACGCCGCTGATCGCCCTGGCGGGAATTGCCGGCATGTTTTTCGACAGCGTCCTGGGAGCCACATGGGAAAACTCAGGCAAAATGGGCAACGATTCCGTCAACTTTGTGAGCACAGTGTTCGCCGCCGACCTGGCGCTGACGGTGGCGATGGTGATGGAAGGGGTAGGGAAGTGAGCCTGAGGTCTAACTATTTGCCATAATTGCGTGCCGTAAATTTGCTATTCGGAGCTCACCTTGTTACGACAAAGGTTCTTGCTGCTTCTCCTTGTTCTTGGGTTTGCGACGCCTCTGTTGGCCCAGGAATTCGATTACCTCATCCGCAACGGGCGCGTTGTGGACGGCAGCGGCAACCCGTGGGTCTACGCCGACGTCGGCATCATTGGCGATCGCATTATTTTCGTTGGCCATGCCGATGCTTCGCTGGTGGCTAAGCGCACTATCGATGCCAAGGGTCTGATCGTCGCTCCCGGCTTCATCGACATGCTGGGCCAGTCGGAGAGCAACCTACTCATCGACAAGCAGGCGGTCAGCAAGCTGACTCAGGGCATTACTACCGAGATCACCGGGGAAGGCGACACCATCGCGCCCACCAACGAACTGCTGAACCAGGAGCACGCCGACTATTTCCAGCACTTCCATATCACGCCCAATTGGAAGTCGCTGGAAGAATATTTCCAGCGTCTGACCAAGCAGGGAAGCGGCATCAACCTGGCGACCTACGTTGGAGCGGCGCAAGTGCGCCACATGGTAATTGGCACTGCCGACCGCGCTCCCACCGCTGACGAGCTGAAGCAAATGGAGATCATGGTGGACGATGCCATGAGCGATGGAGCCATGGGACTCTCCAGTGCGCTCATCTACGCGCCGGGATCGTATGCAAAAACTGATGAGCTGATTGCGCTGGCCAAAGTGGCGGCGAAAAAGGGCGGTATCTATGCCTCGCACATTCGCGGGGAGGGCGACTCCGAGATGGATGCGCTCGACGAAGCGTTTCGCATCGGACGCGAAGCTGGCATTCCGGTCGAGATCTTTCACCTGAAGGCCGCGGGCATACAGAACTGGGGAAAGATGCCGCAGGTGATCGCGGCCATCGAGCAGGCGCGCGCCAACGGAGTTGACGTGACCGCCGATCAGTATCCGTACATCGGCGCTGCTACCTCGCTGGGTGCCTCTATTCCGCCGAAATACCACGAGGGTGGCGCCGACAAATTCGTGAAGCGGCTGAAAGATCCGGCGCTGCGTCAGCAGATTCGCAAGGATCTCGACAGCCCCGGAGGTTCGTTCGAGAACCTGTGGCGTGAGGTTGGGGGAGCCGATGGCGTGTTGGTGGTCTCGGTGCTCGATCCGCAGCTTCGCAAGTATGAAGGCAAAACCATCTCGCAGATTGGGAAGATGGAGAACAAAGATCCGCTCGATGCGCTGATGGACCTGGTGATCGCCGATCGCGACAACGTGGGCGCGGTGTATTTCCTGATGAGCGAGCCCGACGTGAAGCTGGCCATGCAACAGTTCTGGGTCAGCGTCGGCACCGACTACGGGGCGATCAATCCGGTTGGGCCGCTGGGAGAGTCGAAGGCGCATCCGCGGGCGTATGGCAGCTTCGCCCGCATTCTCGGCAAGTACGTGCGCGAGGAGCATAACCTGCGGCTGGAAGATGCGATTCGCAAATTTACTTCACTGCCAGCGCAGCGCGAGAAGCTTGACCATCGCGGTCTGCTGCGCACCGACTACTTCGCCGATATCACCATCTTCGATCCTGCCAAGGTGCGAGACTTGGCGACGTTCGACGATCCGAACAAGCCATCGGTAGGCTTCGAGTACGTCTTCGTGAACGGCACGCTCGCGCTGGAGCACGATAAAGTCACCGGACAACTTGGCGGACGGCCATTGCGCGGGCCGGGATACATCATGCGCGATTACCTGCCCGAAGGTCTGCCACCGCGCGGCAAAGTGCAGGGTGTAGTGACCGACGAGGGCGGCTGGCCGTTGCCGCGCGCCACGGTTACGCTGGCGGATGCCAGCGGAAATGTCGTGGGCACGGCGCATTCCAAGAAGAACGGCAGCTACGAGATCGTGCTGGAGAAGCCCTGCAACAATTGCGTGCTCAAGGCCGAACGTATGGGCTTCGCAACTCAGCAGCGATCCGGAGTGGACTATAACGGCTCGAATTCGCTGTGGTTTGGATTTACGTTGCAAAGAGGCAACTAGCAGCTAGCAATTAGCATTTGGCAATTAGCATTTAGGAAAATCAGACCCGTCATCACGAACGAAGCGAGTCGAGGGATCCGCGGTTGTATTCACTGACAACTGACTACTGGCTACTGACAACTGCTTTTTGTCATCCTGGGCATAGGCGACGCAGGGTTCGCGTCGCCGGAGTCGAAGTGCCTGCCCCGAGCGCAGCCGAGGGGATCTGTGGTTAACCGGCCGCTAACTCGGTCTATCCGCCGCATCAAACGCTCTCNNGAAGACATTTGCGATAGGCTGTAGTCTGGCGCTGGCGCTGTTGTTGATCGCGCAGCACAAACCTTCCATGCCCGATCCGAATGTCTATCGCGCGGTTATCGATCTCACGCACAACTTGAACGACCATTCGCCCAACTGGGAAGGCAGGGAGCAGTCTCCGTTCCAGGCGAGAGAACTGGGCAACATCGAGCGCGATGGATATTACTCGCGCGACTTTACCACCCAGGAGCATTACGGTACCCACCTCGACGCTCCTGCCCATTTCGCCAAGGGCATGTGGACAGTGGACCAGATTCCGGTCGAGCGGCTGGTGCGTCCGCTGGTGGTGCTCGACGTCCGCAGCAAGGCCAGAAGCAATCCCGACTACCAAATCAGCGTGCAGGACATAGCCGACTGGGAAAGCGCGCACGGAGAAATTCCCACCGGCGGCGTGGTGATGGCCTATACCGGCTGGGATGAGCGTTGGAACTCGCAAAAAGAGTTTCGCAACGTGGGAAGCGATCACCTGTCGCACTACCCCGGTTTCTCGCTGGAGGCGGTGAAGTTCCTGGTGAAGACGCGCAGCGTGGTGGGGCTCGGCATTGACACCATGAGTGTGGACATTGGCGCAAGCACGACTTTTCCGGTGCACCTGTTCACGTCCAACCAGAGCGTTTACCACCTGGAAAACGTCGCCAACCTCGGGCTGGTGCCCCCGTCCGGAGCGATGGTGGTAGTGGCGCCCATCAAGCTGGAAGGCGGTTCCGGCGGCCCGGCGCGGGTGCTGGCGTTGGTGAAGTAAAGCCGCGGCCTACCTCACATGCGCCCGATACAGCATGTAGCTGAAGCTTTCGCGCAGCGCGGCCATCCAGCGGGCGAAGGGAGTTTTCGGAATTGAGCCGGGACGCGGCGAGATGTACACTGTCACGCCCTCGCGCGTCATCATCTGCTTCGCCCGGTAGAGATGGTAGGCGTCGCTAACTAACAGGCCACTGGTCATGCCGTTGGCGTGCATGATTACGGCAACCCGCTGGGTGGACTCGTCGGTGTTGCCGCCCTGAGTTTCGGCGATCAGGTTTANNGTAAGCATGGTCCAGGCGCGCGCGATACACCGGCGAAGGATGGCCTACGTACTCCGCCGCGCCAAACACCACGATGGCATCAGCGGGACGGGGCTCATCCACCCCGGCTTCGCGCATGATTTGCCGGCTGGTGTATAGCAGAAACCCCACCGCAACGATGACGGCGAGGGCTACGATCCAGCGGGAGAGATGAGAGTTGGAGTTTAGTACCGCCGTGGCGCCTACTCCTGGCCGCCCAAAAGCTCGACAATCTGTTCTTCGGGAATGGCGCCATGCCGCATCACGCGCCAGCTTCCATCGTCGCTGGTGAGGTCGATGATGGTGGAAGGCATCTCGCGCGGGGATTGGCCGCCATCTACGATGATGGACAAGCAGTCGCCCAACTGGTCGCGCACCTGCAACGCCGTCGTGCACTCACTTTCGCCGCTGAGGTTGGCCGAGGTGGCCGTGATCGGCAGGCCTCCGGCGCGGATGATGGCCAGCGGAATTTCCGCGGCGGGCACTCGCAAAGCGACATTGCCGGTATTGGCAGTCACCTTGAGCGGCAATTTGGGATCGGCTTTCACAATGATGGTCAGCGGCCCCGGCCAGAAGCGGCGGGCCAGCAGGTAGAAAATTTCCGGGACTGGCCATGCCAGCTCGGCGGCCTGGTCCACCGATTCGATCAGCAGCGACAGGGGCTTGTGCCGCGAGCGCGACTTGATCTCGTATACCCGGTCCACCGCGTGCAGGTTGAAGGGATCCGCCGCCAGGCCGTAAAACGTGTCGGTCGGCATGCCTAACACTTCGCCGGCACGGATCTTCTCCGCCACATACGATACCAGCGAGCTCTCCGGTTCCTGACTGCTGATCTTGACGATTTCGGGACGCACCCAAACCTCTTTTTTCAGTACCTGGAGTTGATGAAGCGAAACCGTAACATATCGCCCCTTGCAACGACAACTGAGCAGATTACCACGTCGCGGCCACCGAGCGCGGTGATCTCCGGTGTAGGATAAACTCGGTTCTGATCGCCATAGCCATGCCCATCAGAATGGACGACCGTTTACGCCGCATCCACAGCGGGCAGAATGCGCGCGTGAAGGAACTGCGGCGCGCTTTCGGCGAGGCCGCGCCCAATGCGGAGGGCGAAGTTGCCGTGGAGGGCATGCATATCGTCGAAGAGGCAATCCGCAGCGGACTGCGGTTGACTACCGTTTTCTTCGGCGAATCGGCGAAAGAACGCGTGCACAAGCTGCTGCCGCAACTGTCGTCGCACACCGAGGCGCTGCTGCTGGCGGATGAAGTTTTTGCCAGTGCCGTACCCAGCGAAACTCCGCAAGGTGTGGCGGCCCTGGTGCGGGTGAAGTCGTTTGCGTTGGACGAAATGTTTGCTCTCGCGCCGGCCTTGCTGGTGGCGATTGCCGGCCTGCAGGACCCAGGCAATTTGGGCACGATTGCGCGTTCCGCCGAAGCGTTTGGGGCCACGGGACTGCTGCTTGGCGAGCGGACCGTGGGCCCCTGGAATTGGAAAGCGGTGCGGGCTTCCGCCGGCTCGTTGTTCCGATTGCCGGCGCTGAAGATGGAATTGGCGGAAGCGCTGGGCGAAATCAAGTCGCGCGGCGTGCGTGTACTGGCGACATCCTCGCATAAAGGCACCGCGATTGCCGAGGTTGACCTGCGCGGTCCGGTGGCCTTCATCGTCGGCGGGGAAGGCGCGGGCGTTCCCAAGGACGTGCTGACGCAAGCCGACGAGGTGGTTGCGATCCCCCATTCCGCAAAGGTGGAATCGCTGAACGCGGGCATCGCCGCGTCGATTCTGCTGTATGAGGCCGAGCGTCAGCGAAAATCCCAATGATCGGACTCTTACTGCGCGGTATATCCGCCATCGATCACCAGGGTTGTCCCTGTGATGTAGGAAGCATGCTCACTGCATAGAAAGAGAACAGCCGCAGCAATCTCCTCCGGTTTACCTATGCGGCCCAAAGGATTGTAGGCAGCCACCTGTTCCAGGCTCCAGCCCAGCGACTTCCAGACTCCGAGCGCTAGCTCAGTAGCCACGCTGCCGCAGCACAGGGCATTGATCGTGATATTGTTCTTGGCCGCGGATAGCGCCGTCGATTTTGTCAGCCCGACAACGCCCGCTTTTGCCGCCGAGTAAGGTGCGTTGATGGGAATGCCAACTACGGCGCCCGCAATGGATGACATGTTAACGATCGCCCCACCACCCGATTTCGCAATAGCCGGCAACTCATGTTGCATGCAAACAAACGTTCCGCGGAGATTGGTGCTTAGCATGTTGTCGAAGTCGGCAGTCGTCTGCTGCTCCAGTGGCGCGATGTGGTCGACTCCCGCATTATTGAAGGCGCAATCGAGGCGACCGAACTTCTGCAGGGCCGCCTTCACCAGGTTCTCGACCTCCGCTTCGACTTGGACATCGGTGTGGACGAATATCGCGTCTCCGCCAGCCGCCTTTATGCTTTCAACCACGCGTTCTCCCTCAGCGTCCCGCCGGCCGGCGATGACGACCCTGGCGCTGTACCGGGCAAACATCACCGCGGTTGCCTCGCCAATGCCCGATGTAGCGCCCGTTATCAACGCAACCTTCCCGTGAAAATCAATCATGGGTTTCCTTTGTGTGCAGGTTTCAACCCGCGAATTATGGCGGATTGTGGACNNTTGAGTCTATTTCAGAACAATCCGCCCTCTGACGATGCCGTTGACAAAACGCGGCCGCTGGCTGATCGCATGCGTCCGCGCAGCCTGGATGAGTTTGTCGGACAGGAGCACATTCTTGCGCCAGGCAAGCCGCTACGGGTACAGATCGAGCGCGACGACACTGGCTCGCTGCTCTTCTGGGGCCCCCCCGGCGTCGGCAAAACCACGCTCGCCAAGATCATCGCGCGCATGACCCACGCGGACTTCGTCGAATTTTCCGCTGTGCTGACCGGCATCAAGGAAATCAAGCAGGTGATGGCCGACGCGGAACGGGCGCGCCAGTATGGTACCCGGACCATCGTCTTCGTGGACGAAGTGCACCGCTTCAACAAGGCGCAGCAGGATGCCTTTCTTCCTTACGTCGAAAAGGGCAGCATCCGCCTGATCGGCGCCACCACCGAGAACCCATCGTTTGAAGTGATCTCGGCCCTGCTGTCGCGCTGCCGCGTTTACTTGCTGAAGCCGTTGACCGAGGAGCAGATCGTGCTCTTACTGCGGCGGGCGCTCGAAGACGCTGAGCGCGGTTTGGGCGAGGCGCACCTGGAAGCGGACGACGACATCTTGCGCAAGATTGCGGCCTACTCCAGCGGCGATGCCCGCAGCGCTTACAACGTGCTGGAGGTTGCCGCCACGCTGGTGGCCGAGCAGCAGAAGGCGGGCGCCAGGCCTCGCATCACCGACGCCATCGTCACCGATGCGCTGCAGAAGCGCGTGTTGATGTACGACAAGGGCGGCGAAGAGCATTACAACCTGATCTCCGCGCTACACAAGAGCGTGCGCAACAGCGATCCCGACGCGGCGCTCTATTGGCTGGCGCGTATGCTGGAGGCCGGCGAAGACCGGCTATACGTGGCCCGGCGCGTGGTGAGGATGGCGGTTGAGGACATCGGGCTCGCCGATCCTAATGCCCTTGGTGTCACCCTGGCCGCCCGCGATGCATTCGACTTCCTCGGCATGCCGGAAGGCGATCTGGCACTGGCCCAGGCGGTCGTCTATCTGTGTGCCGCGCCCAAGTCCAACGCGGTGTACATGGCTTACAACGCGGTACAGGAGGACGTGGAGCGCACCGCGCAGGAGCCCGTCCCGCTGCACCTGCGCAATGCGCCCACCGGGCTGATGAAGGCATTGGATTACGGTAAGGGCTATCAGTACGCACACGATCTGGAGTCGAAAGTCGCCGACATGCAGTGCCTGCCCGACGGCTTGAAGGACCGCAGGTATTACCATCCCACCGAGGAAGGCATCGAGAAGCGGATCAAGGCGCGGCTGGAAGAGATCAGGCAGGCAAGAGCAAAAAGCTAGTTCACCACGGAGGCACGGAGAGCACGGAGAGCACGGAGAAGTTCTTAATTTTTCTTTTCCTCCGTGTCCTCCGTGCCTCCGTGGTGAAATGTTTTACTGCCTCTTGATGTGCTCCTTCAAGATGCACTTGTCCATGACGACGAATATGCCCGCCTGGCGAGCCTTTTCGGCCGCTTCGTCATGCACCACACCCTCCTGCATCCAGATGGCTGGCGCCTTGATCTGGATGGCCTGCTCCACCACTTCGGGTACCGCGTCGGACCGGCGGAAGACATTCACGATATCGATCTTCTCCAGCACCTCGAGCAGCGACGGGTAAGCTTTCTCTCCTTCCCACTCCGTGATGTTGGGATTGACCGGAATGATGCGGTATCCCTGCGACTGCATGTAGTGCGAGACGCCATAGCTGGGCCGGATGGGAGTGTCGGTCAGTCCTACGACAGCGATGACCTTTGCGGATTTGAGCAGTTTCGTGATGTGTTCGACTTCGTTTGCAGACATGTCCAACTCCTGGCATCGAACATGCGATTGTAACGTGCGGACTTGCTCACTGCGACTAGCGCTTGCCCTTGAGCTTTGTGGTCAGCCGGCGATGCGGGCCGGGCGAAGCCGCCAGCAATCCCGACAAGTGCTCCACTTCGACCACCACGCGATCGAGGTCGTCGAGCAGCGGCTTCAACAGGTGGGTCACGCCGCCGGCGCGGTATTCATTCACCAGCGAGCGGTAATACCAAATAATTCTCGTCTTGGGAGCGGAAAAGCGCGTGAACGCCAGGTCTCCGTTGTAGCGCAAGTCGCGCAGCACGGCGCGCACGTTGTACAGTTTGTCGGCCGCGGACACGAACCGGGTTTCGGTATCCTCATGGCGCACCCGGCGCAGGTAGCGAAATTTGCGCTGCTCCCAATGCTCCTTCTTCTTCGGATCTTCGACGTACGAGTCGGTGCAGCCGTCCACGATCTTCGCCACACGCGGTCCGAAGATTTGCTCGATGATCTTCAACATGGGGCGCCCGCCCTGGTCTTCGACCGCGTCATGCAGCAGCGCCGCAATCGCCATCTCCTCGTCGCCGCCGTAGTCGAGCACGATGGAGGCCACGCCCAGCAAATGCGAGATGTAAGGAATGCCGCTCTTCTTGCGGTCCTGATCGCGATGCACTTGGGCTGCGAAGAGCAGAGCGTGGTCGAAGCGAGTGGAGAGCGGAACGAACTTACGGTCGAACGAGTGTAGTGGTTTGCGTCGCATAGGCAGAATCGCAATGGCTGTTGATCAGCATAGCGGAAAAAGCGCGGAGCGACGAGCAATTAGCAACTACCTGTAGATGCTCCAAGATAGTGTCA
>PLYW01000313.1 GCA_003151875.1 Acidobacteriaceae bacterium | reverse complement strand
CCGACATGAAACCGCGTATTGCCATTCCAACTCCCAACTCGACGCGGCCACTCTATGTGTTTCGCGCGCTGCCGAAATATGAGCGGGCGATCCGCGCGGCGGGAGGCGAGCCGGTCATCATTGCGGCAACGGCTACCAACGCGGAGATCGCGCAGGCCGTCAAGCGCTGCGACGGCGTGCTCCTGCCGGGCAGTCCGGCGGATGTCGATCCTGAGAAATATGGCGCGCAGCGGCATCCCGAGACTGCGCCCACCGACGCCTTTCGCGATAACGCCGATGAGCTGCTGCTGCAAGATGCCTACAACATGCGCAAGCCGGTCTTCGGCATCTGTTACGGACTGCAATCGCTGAACGTGTGGCGGACGGGCACGCTCGACCAGGCATTGCCTGCGGGAGTCAACCACAAGGCGGGGAGCCGGATCGAGCAGGCGCATCGGGTGCAGGTTGATCCGCAGTCGAGGCTGGCCGGAATCTTGCGCGACGCGGGCGCTCTGCCCTCCGGCAACGAACTTGTCATGCCGGTAAATTCCAGCCATCATCAAGCGCCCGAAACGCTCGGTGATGGACTGCGGCTGGTGGCGTGGTGTCCCGAGGACGGAGTGAAAGAGGCGGTCGAGGGAACGGCGCCCGATCAATTTGTGCTGGCGGTGCAGTGGCACCCGGAACGGACCTATGACAGCGATGAAGCTTCGCGGGCCATCTTCCGCGCCTTTGTTCAGGCGGCTGCCGAGTGGCATAAGAAATTGGCGAACAAGCAGCAGGACTTCGAGTCGGTGGCGGGAAAGAGTTGATTCTAAGAATTTTCACCACGGAGGACACGGAGAGCACGGAGAAGACAGAGAAATCGAAAAATCAGCTACAACAAAGGAGCGACACGCAGCAAGAAAAGAATCCGCGAGTTGTTCTTAAGAAAAACAAAAAAACAAGAAGAACAAAAAACTTTGTGTCGCTGTACATCTGTGGTGACAAATTCCTTTCTTTGGTTTTCCGTGCTCTCCGTGTCCTCCGTGGTGAAATGAGGTCTCTCTGGTGGAATCTCTTCCCTTGGTGATCGGCAGCGTATTCGAGTAACCTGATCTCTTATGCTCGATCTAGGCTTTGTACGCGATCATTTATCTCTCGTCGAAGAAAAGCTGCGGCAACGCGGCATGAATCCCGCTGGCGTTCTCGCGGATTTTCACGCTATCGACGTCGAGCGCCGCGCCGCCATCACCAAGTCTGAAACTCTGAAAGCCCAGCGCAACCAGGCCACCGAAGAAATCGCCAAGCTCAAGAAGGACAAGCAGGACGCCACGGCGCTGATCAACCAGACCAAAGAGCTGCGCGAAAAGATCTCCGGAGCGGAGAAGATTGCCGAGGAGGCGGACGCACGACTGCGCAACATCCTTACGGGCATTCCCAACCTACCGGACGACAGCGTGCCTGTCGGCAAGAGCGAGGCCGACAACGTCGAGGTGCGCCGTTGGGGCGCGCCTCCGCAGTTCGACTTCACGCCCAAACCGCACTGGGAACTGGGCGAGGAGCTTGGCGTACTCGACCTCGAACGAGCCGCTAAGATCACTGGGGCGCGCTTTGCCGTGTATTGGGACATGGGAGCGAAGCTGGAGCGGGCGCTGATGAACTTCATGCTCGACCTGCACACGCGCGAGCATGGTTACACCGAAGTGTTGCCGCCGTTCATGGTCAACGCCGATTCAATGTACGGCACCGGCCAGTTGCCGAAGTTCGAAGCCGACCTGTTTAAGGTACCCACTGACGCGTTTGAAAAAAGTCGTTCTCATGCCCCCTTCGTCAACGAATGTGTTCTCATCGAGGGCCGCGGCAATGAGCCCTTTTGGATCGAGAACATTTATGGGGACGGCATTGTGGGCGTTCGTTGGGGTGGTAGGCCTGCCTCTGAACAGCCGGAAGAAAAGGTCCAGCGACAATCGTTGTTATTCCTTAAGAACCTTTACCTGATTCCCACCGCCGAAGTTCCGGTGACCAACCTCTACCGCGACGAAACGCTCGACGGTGCGCGCCTGCCGATCTCGCTGGCGGCGTACACGCCGTGTTTCCGCAGCGAGGCCGGATCCTACGGCAAAGACGTGCGCGGCATCATTCGCCAGCACCAATTTCAGAAGGTCGAACTGGTGAAGTTCACCAAGCCCGAGCAGTCGTGGGAGGAGCACGAGAAGCTGACGCGCAATGCCGAGTCTGTGTTGCAAAAGCTCGGGCTGCACTATCGCACGGTGGCGCTGTGCACCGCCGACTTGGGTTTCTCGGCGGCGAAGACCTATGACATCGAAGTGTGGCTGCCGGGACAAGGTCTCTTTCGCGAAATTTCCTCGTGCTCGAACTTCACGGATTTCCAGGCAAGACGCGCGAACATCCGCTATCGTCCTGAAGGCGGCAAGAAAACCGAGTTGGTGCACACGCTCAATGGCAGCGGGCTGGCGATCGGAAGGACATGGGTTGCAATCGTCGAGAACTATCAGCAGGCCGACGGCAGCGTGCTCATTCCCGAAGCACTGTGGCCGTATATTAGCAGCGATCGCATCACCGCGAAGAAGTTCTAGCTAGCCTCCATTATTCATAAACATTTGAATTGTCATCCTGAGCGAGCGCAGCGAGTCGAAGGACCCCTATAGCTGCGAGAAATCATGGTGTGTCCGCGTGGCGCAGCAGAAGTCTAGGATTGCCGGCGGCCAAAGGGTTCCTTCGACTCCTCGCTACGCTCGTCGCTCAGGATGACACCCAAGAATACGTGCGCTTATGAATAATCCAGTGAAGCGCCCTACCGCAAACACTCTAACCTGCTATGCCTCAAAAGCAGGTTACAATGGAGGCAGTGCATACCGCCAAGCTACAGTCGGGGTATCAGTTCGATCTGAGCGGCGGAGCGCTTTGCCTTGATTTCGCCAATCCCGTAAGCCACCGGCATCTTCCGCAACGCCGCGCCGAACACCTTGACAGCTATGCGGACCTGGTCGCGTTCGCAGATCAGTCCAGGCTGCTGCCGCCGAAGCTGGCCGCCAGCTTGCGTGCCCGCGCCAACCGCGACCATGCCGGAGCGCGAAGCGCCCTCCGCCGCGCCATCCTTCTTCGCGAAAGCCTCTATCGCGCTTTCTCCGCCCTCGCCGCAGGCAGACATGCCCTTCCCGCAGACGTCCAGCAGATCAACGACTTTGCGCTGGTGGCGCTGCAACACCGCAAACTGGCGCGAAGGAACGGTGATTATCGCTGGGAATGGCAATGCAACGGAAGCGATCTTCTCGACCGCATACTGTGGCCGGTGGCGGAGTCGGCTGCCGAGCTTCTTACCTCGGACGCTCGCGCCGCCATTCGCGAATGCCAGGCCCCCGATTGCGAGTGGCTCTTCCTCGACCACAGCCGCAACCGCAGCCGCCGCTGGTGCGACATGAAGTCCTGCGGCAACCGCCAGAAAGCCCGCCGTCACTACCAGCGCGCCCACACATAGTTATTCCGCCCAGGATTGCGGTGTAGCTGGGATGTATTGGGCGCTCGGCCGTCTATTGCGCCTTCTTCTCCAGTTCGAGGCAGCGGTCGTGGAGTTTGGCGTCCTGGGTCAGCCCGTCGGCAATGATGCATTCGTCCGCCGCGGCTTTGGGGGCTGTGTCCTTCAGCAGGTTGGACAGCATGAGATGCGGGGTGGGCCAGTCGGGCGAGAGCTTCGCCGCCTGCCGCAGTTCAGCCACGGCGTTGGTCATGTCGTGCTTCTTCTGATACACGATGGAAAGATTGTAGTGAATGCTGGCATTCTTGGGCTGGAGCTTTATGGCTTCCTTNNGTCTGCGCGTTCTTCGGATCGATCTCCACCGCCGCCCGATAGTGCTGAATCGCGCCCGCGAAATCCCGGCGGGCATAGAGCAGGTTGGCCAGGTTGTTGTTCGCCGAGGCCATCTTGGGATTGATCCGCACCGCCTCCCGGTATTCGATGGCCGCGTCGATGGGATCGCCGTTGTGCTTCAACGCCAGACCTAGGTTATTGTGCGCGTCGGCATCGTTGGGCTTCAGACGCACGGCCGTCTTAAGCTCGGCGATCGCATCCAAGTAGCCCTTGCGGTCAATGTATAACCGCCCGAGGTTATAGTGCGCGGCCGCGTAATCGGGATATTCCTTGATGGCGGTCTTGTATTCGTCGATCGCGGCGTCTACATCGCCATCTCGCTCGAACGCCACTCCCTGGTGGAAGTGTCGTTCCGCACTCGCGGGGACCATCTCCTTCTCCGGCGCGGGTGACTTTTCGGGCGCCGGCGGCTGCGTGGGCGCAGGTGTAGCTGTAGGCGGTTTCTCAGGCGCGGCTGGCTTTTGCTGCGCGTAGGCAAAACTGCAAATCAAGAGCGCAATCGCCGCGCCGATCAATGCGTGGCGCCACATCGATCCAGGCGTAAGAAATCGCATGATGAGACCAATCTCCGGCAAAGCGCCGTCTATTTCAATAATTATGCTTGCTGTGAGCATAACAAATAGGCGTCGGCTTTGGAGTCAGAATCAGGCGAGCGCCGCTTTGACCTCGGCGATGGTCTTGTCCTTCCACAAGCGCGCGTGGAGATCGAGGGAACAGAAAGTACGACTCAACATGCGGTCGAGGTACAGCGTCCCGCGCATGTGATCGATTTCATGTTGCAGAATGCGTGCGTACCATCCCGAAGCGTCGATTATCCGAGGCGTTCCCGTCTCGTCCTGGCACAGCACGCGCACCTGGCGTGAACGCGGCACAATTGCGGTGAAGCCGGGCACGCTGAGGCATCCCTCGAAGAACTCCACCTCGTCCCCAGGCTGCTGGTGCAGGACTGGGTTAACGATGACATGGAAAGGCACCGGCTGGCGCTCGCGTTCGGCGATCTGTTCGGCGGTCAGGCCGGCAAAGTACTCCTGCTTGTCTTCGATGACGGCGAGTTGCAGCGGGAGCCCAACTTGGGGCGCGGCCAGGCCGACCCCCGGCGCGTCGTTCACGGTCTCGCGCATGTGCTG
>PLYW01000162.1 GCA_003151875.1 Acidobacteriaceae bacterium | reverse complement strand
CCGGGCTGGGCGTTAATGCGCTCGGCCATGCGCACCCGCGCATCGTGAAGGCCATTCGCGAGCAGGCAGCGAAGGTCATCCACGTTTCCAACCTTTACTACAACCAGTACCAGGGCTTGCTGGCGGAAAAGTTATGCACCGCATCGGGATTGGATCGCGCCTTTTTCTCCAACAGCGGCACCGAGGCGATTGAAGGCGCGTTGAAGATGGTGCGCGCTGCCGGCCACGCCACGGGAGGCCCGGAAAAGTGCATCGTCGTCGCGCTGGAGAATTCCTTTCACGGACGCACCATGGGCGCGCTCGCGCTCACCGGCCAGGCAAAGTATCGCCAGGACTTCGATCCCATGCTGGAAGGCGTGCGCTTCGTGCCGCGCAACGATGTGGAAGCGTTGCGCAATGCCATGGACGACAAGGTTTGCGGCATCGTGCTGGAGCCCATCCAGGGCGAGGGTGGCATCCAGGAATCGTCGTCCGAATTTCTACAGGCGTGCCGCCAGTTGGCTGACCAGCACCAGGCCGCGCTCATCTTCGACGAGATTCAGTGCGGACTCGGGCGTACCGGGCAGCTCTTCGCCTTCCAGCACTTCGGCGTGGTGCCTGACGTGGTTTGCATTGCCAAGCCCATCGCCGCCGGGCTGCCGCTGGGCGCGTTTCTCGCCAATCAGCGCTTCGCGCAGCACATCACTCCCGGCAAGCACGGGACAACTTTCGGCGGCGGCCCGCTGACCTGTCGCGTTGCGCTGGAGTATCTCGCGATCCTGGAGGACGAAAATCTGCTGGAGCAGGTGCGTCGCGTCGGAGGATACTTCTCACAGAAGCTGCGCGAGCTGGTGAACAAGTTTGACATCGCGGTAGAAGTCCGCGGGGTGGGTGCGATTCAGGCGCTGCAGTTGACTGTCCCCGGCAAGCCGATCCTGGAAGGTGCGCTCGCCAAAGGTCTGCTGATCAACGTCACCCAGGACACTGTGTTGCGCTTTTTGCCGCCCTTCCTGCTGCAGGAGAAGCACGTGGACAGCGGAATGCGGATTTTGCGCAAGCTGCTGGCGGATGCGCAAAAGCAACAGAAAGCCGCGGCGAGAGCGGCGAAGAGCGCTAAAAGGTAGTACTCACGATCTCACGCCGCCGCGGACTGCGAACGGGAGAGCACCACGTAGCGCTCCGAGGCCAGCAGAATGCCCTGCAAGTCGTTGGCGTGACAGCAATCCACCGCGCCCATGGCCAAGGCCTCGGACCACATGCGATCGTCCGCCAGACGATGGATGCACACGAAAGCAGTTGCGGGAAACTGCGAGCAGAGAGACCTCAGGCTGGGGAGGTCAACCAGCTCCAAGTCCACGACCGCGAATGGCGCCCGAAAACGCGCCACCGCGGGAGCAATTTCGCCGGCAGATTTTGCAATGGCGAGGTTGCGGAATTGTTTACCGAGGGACGCAGCCAGGCGGTCGGCCGCAACTGCATCGTGGTGAGCGAGAACAACATTGATTGGCCGCATGGCAAACCCCTTTTCGAGTGGTAGAAGGGACAGCGGTTGCCATCCAATAAGAACAAGCACCCCACACTAACTGCAGCGGGACACAATGTTGGCATTCATGGGCGGCAGCTATTTTGCAGCGTCGCCCGGTTGGCTCGCGGGTTCGAAGGCTTCCGGATGCAGCTTGCCGCTTCGCTTCAGCAGGATTTCCACTTTGCCTTCGGCTTCCTCCAGTTCCTTGCGGCAGGAACTGGAGAGTTTCATGCCCTCATCAAAAAGCTCCAGCGCGTGATCGAGCGAGACGTCGCCCTTCTCGAGTTCGGTCACGATTTTTTCCAGCCGTTGGAGAGACTCTTCGAATTTAGGCAAGCTCAAACTCCACGGGTTAATTCTAGTGCAGAATGGTTTCGCCGAACGTAAAAATTTGGACAATCGAACTTCAGCGGGAAATATTTTCTCAGTATCGATTTCTCATTCAGTATGGATTTGCCATCCTGACCGAGCCCGCCCCGGCGGGCGAGCGGAGGGACCTGCTTTTCTGCCTGGGGGAGTTGGTCTGCTAGGCGAAACCGGCGCAACCCGAGCGCCTCGGGCGCGATAAACGAAAGCCCACCGTTTCACCGGGGTCCCCGGCCCGCGCCGATGTTGCGCGGGTTGGGGTAGTTGAACGGTGGGTGAAGTGGAAAAGAGATTGAGTCCCCCGGGGACGACACAAGTTTCTGTTCTGGCGCCGCTTTTGTGCCGTGCCCGGGGCACTCGGCTCGTGAGATGATGCCTACCCGCAAGGCGGGACTGGCGCATTGGCGCTTGCAGCTTTACTCACAGCGCGCGTTTGCACGTCAGGCGGCGGGCAAAAGGAACGGCACCGGCGTTGATGGGATGGAGCTGTCCAGCGGAGATGCGAAATCGCGACGATTCTTACACCGCGGCGCGTTTTCCCGTACCCAGCGCCTCCAGCACATCCACGGCGCAGGAGTAGCGTCCGAAGGGCGCCGCAATCTGTGCACCCTGCACCATGTGCCGGACGGCGGCAAGCATGTCGCGAGCAATGGCCACGCCTTCGGCGCGGGCGGCGTCGACGGTGGTCGCCTTCGCCATGCGCGCGAAGATCTCATCAGGGATGGAAACCCGCAGCTCATTCTTCATGAACTCGGCATTGCGGGTGCTGGTGAGCGGCCAGATGCCCGCCACTACCGGAATGCGGCAGTGCTCGATGCGGCGGAGGAACTCTTCCAGCAGGCGGACATCGAACACCGGCTGAGTGACGGCCAATTCCGCTCCGGCCTCAACTTTGTATTCAAAGCGGCGGATTTCCTCGTCAATGTTGGGGCTGCCGGGATTGGCGCCCACGGCAATGACGAACTTGGTTGAGGCGCCCGTGGGGTTGCCGCCGATGTCGAGCCCGCGGTTCAGGTTGTGGACGATGTTGACCAGACCGATGGCGTCCACATCGAAGACCGCCGTGGCGTCGGGGTAGTCGCCCATCTTCGGCGGATCGCCGGTGATGCAGATCAAGTTGCGGATGCCGATGGCGCTGGCGCCCAGCAAGTCCGACTGGATCCCCAGCACGTTGCGGTCACGGCAGGTGTAGTGCAGGATGGCCTCGATCCCGACCTGCTGCTGCACCAGCAAGCAGAGCGCCTGGTTACTCATGCGAGCCGAAGCGCGAGGGCTGTCAGGAATATTGACGCCGTCCACGCCAACCGATTTCAGGAAGCGCGCGCCTTCGATCTCCCGGCTTCCGTCGGTGCCTCTCGGCGGAACGATCTCCACCATGGTGATGAACTCGCCGTCGGCGATCTTGCGGCCCATCTGCGAACGTTCGCGGAGCGGCGGCACTTCGACGGGCTGGGCCTTGGGGGCCGGAGCCGCCTTTCGCGCGGTAGCACCGCCGGAGACCGCGCGCAGGAAGGTTTTCATGACGTGGATGTGATCGGGCGTGGTGCCGCAGCAACCGCCGATGAGGCGCACTCCGACATCCACAAACCTGCGGGCGTATTCCGCCATGTACTCGGGCGAGCAGAGATAGATGTTGCGGCCCTCCACCGAGCGCGGCATGCCGGCGTTGGGTTGGGCCGAGAGCGGCGCGGTAGTGACGGCGCGTACCCGCTCCATCGCGTCCAACATGGCCACCGGACCGACGCTACAGTTGCAGCCCACGACATCGGCGCCCCAGGCTTCAATTTGCGGAGCATAGTGCTCGGGGGCCGATCCATCCAGGCAGTTGCCCTCTTCGTCGATGGTGACTTGCGCCACCACCGGCAACTTCGGATTGACATCGCGAGCCGCCAGAATGGCCTGATGCAGCTCTTCCAGGTATCCGAAGGTTTCCAGTATGACCAGATCGACGCCTTCTTCGTTCAGGGCTGCAATCTGCTCGTGAAAGGCCGCCCGGGCTTCCTGCAGCGAGATCTTGCCCAGCGGCTCGATACGGACTCCCAGCGGTCCGACGGCGCCGGCCACCAGGGCGTCGAAACTCTTGGCCGCCTCCCGCGCCAAGCGCACGCCCAGGCGATTGACATCGGCCAGCTTGTCCACACATCCATGCTTGGACAAGCGAAACGAATTGGCGCCAAAGGTGTTTGTTTCAATGATGTCGGCCCCGGCCTGGAGGTATTCCTGATGGATCCCGCGAATCAGATCGGGCTGCGAGAGGTTGAGCTCGTCGTAGCAGCGGTTGATGAAAATCCCTTTGGAATACAGCAGGGTGCCCATGGCGCCGTCACATAAGACAGCACCCTTCTGCAAACGCGAGATGAGGTCCGTAGTCATGGAGATGGTGGAGGCTGAAATGCCAAGCTTGCTTGAACTTTATCGCAAATGGCGCGAATTCGCCATCGCCGGAGCATTCGGTAGTCAGGCCGCGCTCTGTTATAATTCAGCGAATTCCAACATATCATCGCAATTCGTCACAACGTCCGGGGTAAACCCTTGAAGCGGCTTGCAATCCTCGTCCTCACCTTACTCATCGTGGTTTCCATTACGTCTTGCGGCGGCGGCGGGAGTTCGACCGCACCGCCCAGCGTGGTGAAGCATCGCGCCTTTATCAGCAACACTTATTCGGGCAACTTGCAGATAATGGATACCCAAAACGACACCACGCCGTTGACCGCGCAGACCATCGACCAATTCGGTCAACTGGTGCCCGGTGTTCCTGTGACGATAACGGTGGCAGGCTCGTTGACCTTTGAGGTGGAAAGCCCCAACCGCACCACAACCCTGGTTTATGAGCAGGATGCTCATCAACTCGAATTCGTCGATAACGCCACCGAGGCGGTGAGCGGCAGCGTGACTCTTCCTGATTTTGCCGATATGGCGCTGTTCTCCACGGACAGTACGAAAGTATACGCACCGGTGCGGAACGCGCCGATCATGGGCGTGCGGCCCGGCGCGGTCGAGGTCGCCACGATCTCCTCGTTCAGCCTGACTACCTCCTATGCCGTCCCTTCAGCCCGCTATATTGCCCTCAGTCCAAGCGGGCAGTTTCTGCTGGTATTCGCTGACGATTCGGACTCGGTTTTCCTGATCGACTTGAACGCCACTACGCCCAAGGCGGTGGAGATTCCTGGGTTCGCCAGGCCGGTGAACGCGTTCTTCAACAGCGACAGCAATACCGCTTATGTGATCAGCTGCGGGGCGGAGTGCGGATCGAGTGCGGGGGCATCGGTACAGCCGCTCGACATTCCATCGCAAACCATCAAGGCGACCGTGCCGGTGGGTGGCGCCAGCGTTGGCCTGCTCAACAATGGGACCTTGTACGTAGCCGGAAATCCCGGCCCTGCCGGGACCTACGACGCAGTGACTGTCAGCACCATGGCGCGGGTGACCGCTAACTCAGTGGCCATCGGCGACGGTTATCACAGCACCATGGCCCTGGCGGCCAACAACAAGCTCTACATTGGCGCCAAGACCTGCTTGAATCAGGCCACGGGGTGTCTGTCGGTGGTGGATGTCGCCAACAACACAGCTGATGCGCCGTTGCCCCCAAGAGGGGCCGTGACCGGCATGCTGGCGATTGCCGGCCGAAACACGGTATATGTGATCGAGGGAGGATTCCAGGTGATTTACGACACCACTACCGACGCGCCCCAGAAAACGCAGGTCGTATTCACCGGGGCGCTTTACGATGTGGTGCAGGTGGACCAGTAGCGATTAGGGGCTAGGGATTAGGGGCTAGGGGATAGTTTCGGGAAGACACTTTAGCGGGTTTACTAGCCCGAGCCCCTAGCCCCTAGCCCCTAGCCCCTAGTCCCTAGCCCCTGCTTTACGGCTCCAGCCTCAGGTGATGCACCCCCGCCTGCTGCACCGCTGCCGCCGAGAATGGCAACACAAACGTTTGCCCGTGATAATAGGCATCCCATTGATCGTTGTAATGCTCGTCGAAGATATTTCCGGATTGGCCATTCACGATATTCAGGGTCGAGTTGTCGAGGTCTGAGAAATCAACCGTGAGGCGCTCCGACGGCCCGAAGTGCGTACCGACCTGCTTCACCGTTTCACCATCCCCCGACAACGGCTGCGGACCGGGGCCGGCGTGACTCCTGAGAATGGGAAAGTCGCTCCAGAAAAGGGCCTTGATGTCCACGCGATGGACCCGTCCCCACCGCCACGTCGCCAGCGCAGTCGGCGCGTCCGCATCGCTTACGGCGCCCTCCACTGCGGCGGTCAACAGCGCGTCGTAGTTGGCGTAGCCCTCCGGCAGCCAGCGCGCAGGTTGATGAGACAGTATGTTCTCCAGCCATACCGAACTCATGAACCATTTGGGGTGCGCTGCCAGTAAGCCGGTGTATTGCTTCCAGTCGTCCCCAAGCTTTGGTTTGAGCAGCAACTCCTCCAGCTTTTTGCGCGAGAAGTAGGCCACCGTCGCCGCTGCCGAGTCCGTCGCCATGGCGCCGTCCCAATTTCGCATCAAGTCGGCGGCCGACTTGGCGCGATGTGATGCCGTCGATGTGTGATCGACGGCGTACACGAAGCGCTCGGCGCAGAAGCGATCGAACGCCGAAACAATGTCGGTCTGTATCGCCAGCATGTCGGCCGGGGTGAGCTTCTTTTTTGCATTCAGCAGCCGGTAAATGCGCTCCGTGCGATACGGAGAACCCCACTCGATGCTTAGCGTGTAGGGATATCCATCCGGCGTGACGCGCCCATTAGCAGTCGCGATGGCCCCCGAGGGCGGGTCGTACACGCTGGGCATCTTGTCGTAGGGAACATATCCGGTCCACTCGTGCGCGACGTCATCGCCGGGCACTGGGACTGAACCGTCGCCCGCTGCCCGGATCGGAACCAGCCCGGTTGCCTGGTAGCCGATATGCCCCTCGACATCCGCATAGACGACATTTTGACCGGGCGCGCCAAAATGCGAGAACGCCGCGCGAAAGTCCTGCCAGTTCTTCGCCGAGTCCACGGCAAAGAACGGAGCGCCCGCCGCCTGCGGGTCATAGATGATCCACTTGAGCGCCAGCTTGCGCTTCTCGCCCGGGATGACGTCGCTGATGATCGGCCCATGGCGGGTGATCTCGACATCCACGTTCACCTCGGGCTTGCCCTTCACGCGAATGATTTCTGTGCGGTGCTCGGGCTGCACCCAACCTTGCGGCGTCAAGTATTCGCCCTTGTCGTTGAACCTCTCGATGTAAAGGTCCTCGACGTTGGGACCAAGATTGGTAAAGCCCCACGCGATGTAGCGATTGTGCCCGGAAATGACGAAAGGCACGCCCGGCAAGGTGACGCCGGCGACGTCGAAGTCTCCCGCCGTAAGATGCGCCTCATACCAGACGTTGGGAATGTGCAGGTCGAGGTGCATGTCGTTTGAGAGCAGCGGCTTTCCCGAGGCGGTATGCGCGCCCGAGACCACCCAATTGTTGGAGCCGGGATAAAGAGCGTCTTCGGTAGCTTCGCGTTGAAAGGGTGCGCCTTCACCGGTTGTGGAAAATTGCTGGGCGAAACCCGTGGAGTTTGCTTCTTGGTGGGAGCCCCCGCATTTATGCGGGGGAAGGAGCGCTTCAGCGCTCCGGGCAACGTTCGTCTTTTGAGCGCGCGCTTTAGCGCTGGCGATCGAAGAAGCCGGGGCTAAAGCCCATTCATGGGTCGACTTCTTTCCCGCTGGACTAAAGTCCAGCTCCCCCCTGCTGAAGCAGGGGGCTCCCACCAAAAGCGTTGTCCAGAGTTTTTCCGCAGCCTGTTCAGGCGCACCGTAGAGCGTTTCCCTGTTCCTACTATCATGGGGATGAAAATTCACCACGGAGACACTGAGATCACGGAGAAAAAGACGTAGAAATCTAAACTCCGTGTTCTCCGTGTCTCCGTGGTGAATGATTTTCGACGGAGCGAGCGCAGCGAGTCGAGGGACCTGCTTTTCCTCTGGCGTAACGCGGCTGCTCTTCTTCTTGGGCGTTGGATCTTCTTCCTCGTCGGGGGTCGTCCCGGCCGGAATCTCGTTTTCGAGGGAAGTGGTGTCGGCTCCCGGAGGACGATCGCGCCAGGAGGAATTCACGAACAGATCGGCAGTCAACTCCGGCCCGAGCTTGGCCAGAACTCTCTCCTTCTCCAACTCGTCCTTGTACAGGCCGTGGTTCAGAAATTCGGTCATCGACAGTCCCACCAGCACCGAGTCTTCCACCGTCCAGACGTGAGGGAAGTAGGTGAGGAAGCGAAATTCCAGCGGCAGGGTTTTCTGGTGCTGCGCGATGTAAGCGTTCACCCCGGCGGCATAGGCCTCGAAGTGGGCGCGCTGGGCCATATCCATGTTGGCCACGTTTCTCTCCGCGACCTGCCTCAGGCCAAGGATGCGATGCTCGCGGTCAAGCTTGACGAACTCCGGCCCCAGAATGGCGGCCAGGTCGCCGGAGGCGTAGCGCCGGGTCATGTCCATCTGCCACAGGCGGTCTTGCGCGGTGATATAACCCTGGGCAAAGAACAGATCTGGCAGGTTGGCAGCGACGATGTTGGGAACGCCGAGCGCATCGTAGGTCACGGTGACGGGCCCGGCCAGGCTGGAAAGGTGGACCGTGCCGTCCACCTGCGGCAGCGCCGCCCGAACTGCCCGATAAAACCAGAAGTCGAAAGCGAGGAAGACGATCAGCAGGAGGACCAGTACTCCCACTACCGTGCGAAAGATGAATTTAGAGTGGGGTGGCCGTGCCGAAGTAGAGATAGTCGAAGCTCCCATGGGAAAGCTGATTATATAAGTTTCCGGTGATGTGCTCTGCGAGAGGAGAAACTGCGGTGGTGGGCCTTTTCCGAGTAGCTTACCAACCCAACAGGAATTGTGCCACCAATCGGCGACTGACGCGGATAAGAATGGCTGGGTGGTTCACCTTATGCATCCGGCCGCTGGATCTCAGCGATGCGGTTGCGCCATCTTCTTACCACGTCCGAGCGCACAACCGAACTAGAGAAATCTCAAACTGATGATCACACCCGCAACGATGGCAACATCGGCGAGATTGCTTGCCGGCCACCAGCCCAAGTCCAGAAAATCGATGACCGCGCCGTGCCGAAGGCGATCGTATAGGTTGCTGCCAGAGCCAGCGAGCGCGGCGCCGAGTCCCAGTTGCGCAGGCGGGCGCTGGAAGAAATGACCGGAATTGGTGGCCAGCAAGACGACGGCCAGTGCGGCTGTCCAAATCAGCAGAAGCACGGCCGGACTGCGCAGAAGCCCGTGGCGCCGAAACCGCGTTACCACACAGTGGATGCGCAGCCAAGGTCCTACAGACACCACTCGGCCTGAGGTCAGCCTGGCGACGGTCGCCTTGCTGGCGCGGTCGGCAGCGACCACAAAGGCCGCAAGCAAGAGCGGCTGCATGAGCACGTCGTTACTCGATTACGCCGCCGACCTGCGGCGGCGGATCAATCTGCTGGGGCGCGCGGCACGGCTTTTCCTGGCAGGGCGGCGGGGGTTGCTCCGGCCGACAGCACTTCTCGATTTCCCGCCGCAGGACCTGCTCCCGCTCCAGTGCCAGAGCGGCCTCGCCGTGCGTCGCCGCAAACATTTCCGCCAGTCGCATGGTGTTCTTTTCGATGGTCTGCTGCAGCGCCGTTTGCAAGTGAGACTGGTTCACCAGGTCGCAAGTATTTTTCGAGATCTGCTCGAGCAGACAAATGATGGTGGCATTCTGCAGATCGTTCTGATACAGGGCCTGATTGGTATAAGCGGCGAGCGTGACCAGCTCGCCCAGGTCCGTGTTTTCTATATTGACGAGCTGGTCGTCATCCGCGCGGATGGCCTGTGTGGTCGCATTCAGGTCATCCAGCTTGCCTCCGATCTCTACCAGCTTATTGAAAATATCTTGTGCCGATGGCATCTGCTTCTCTCCTTTTTGACTTAACTACCGGGTGAATCGACAAAAAACGCTATTGTGGCGTGGTGTCTAAGCGTGTCTTGGGTTAAAACCTGGTTGTAGATTGCAACATTGCACATCTGCCCTAAGAACGGGTATAGGAGCGGGATCTGTACCCCGGGAGGAGGCGGCGTGAAAAGGGGGCCCTGGGCGGTGATGCCAATGTGCAGGCCCTGGGAAACTGAGCCGGCGACAACCGGCACGTAAGCCACGGGATTCAACTCATAAGCTACATAATCCAGGTCCCGGTCGTTCGAGTACAAATACAAAAATGCCTGGCCCTGCGATTGGCTGAAGGTAAAGGCGAGATAAGTAGCCTGGTCTTTTGACACTGTGGGTCCGGGATTAGGGTTATTGGGATCATTGGGAGTGTAGGGCTTCTTCTCCTCCAGCCGCTGGAAACCATTTCCGACACCCATCCAGGCTTGCCAGGAATATGGGGTGTTCGGGTTTTGGGTATCGGAGGGGCCGGCGTAGAGGCCGAATCCCGAACTTTTCAGTAGCGCCGGGGGAACCATCCCGGCCAACTCGAGAACGCAGTAGTAGCTACCGAGCGCGGTTACATCCCAGTCGGGATAAACCAATGCTTCCAGAGTGAATTCGGTGAGGTCCTGCAACGCCGGAACATCGGCGGGAACTTTAGCAAATGCTCCCTCGACCCGGATGGAAAAATCATAGGGGTCCTCATGCTCCAGAGGGACAAGATCCGGGTCGTTGATACCGAGGGTGAGTGAGGTTGCGGGTACGGCGGGCGAATGCCAAGTGGGCGGACCTGCGCTCAGGGGACTGGGGGCCGTGCCATACGCGCCATCCTCTGTGCCGACAGCATTCTTCGCGACCGTGCTTCCGGGAGCGTCCTGGAGACGAAACCATGCGACCGGGCTGTCGTCGCCTACCGCGGTTCCATACCCATCCTCTTGACTAGGGTGAAAACCGCATCCCTTGAAGCGGAGCAGCGACATCACAGCCAGCACTACCAGCGGCGCCAGCACAAAATACCAATGGGTCATCGCCATGTTGACTCTACCTCCGGTACAGGTCTAACGAGCCACGGTAGCGGTTGCGCTCCGTATTACCCACGAGAAAAGAAATGCCGCTGTCGCCAGCCCTACGAGGACGGCTGAGATCATTCGATGGAGGCTCCAGCCACCGACCCGGTCCACCCGCTCGCGGGTGGGCTCAAGAATCCATCGGCCGGTGCCGTACATGGCGAGCGAGCCGAGAAATAGCGAGCCGCCGTTCGGAGCTTTACCCAGAAACTGAAGGGAAACGGTCAGAATGAGAGCGGCGAGGCCCGCCTCGAACAACGGGAACGGCAAACGGCGGCACCAGACACCCTGCGCATTCGGCGATCGGAAAGCAATGACACTTTGCGAGGGGCGACCGGCGCAGCAGCCTTGCAGGAGGCAGCCGGTCCGGGTGAAGACCATACCGACGAGCATGGCAATGGCAACCGCGTCCCAGAATGCCCCCAGCGGAAGCGCCAGCGCCCATAGCAGAGGCAGACTGAGCAAGAACGCGCAGATGAGCCCTCCGTATAATGCTGCGCCGCCTTCCGTCGTCCGCCAGATCCGTGCTGGTTGACGCCGAAAAACTTTCCAATGAAACACGACGAACAGCAGCCTTGCTCCCGCCAGCGCTGCAGGGAAAAGCAACAGCATCGCAACAAATACCTTGGGCGCAGGAAGGCCATGCAGATCTGCCCAACGCGTGCCGATGAGGATGCCGGAAACTGCTCCCAGATAGAGCATGCAGACGTAGGAATGCACTCGCATCCCGTCCCTGCCTTGAGTGGAATGCCGTATCGATGACGGCGGATAGGTATTTGCCTTCTGCACTTGCCCGGCGCCTCACCCCAAAAAGCAGCATTTACAGTGAACCTGCTACGGCTCGGATCCCCACAGTTGGCCAGTGGGAAGGGAGTATACACCGCTTCGCCTCCCGTCAAACGCGATTCTGCCGGAATTTCATCTTTGCTCCGCGCTTCCCCAGAGAAGGCCTCCGGACATCTCCTCCGGCACGGACCTGGATGAAACCCAACACTCCGTTCCACCCCGGTCACCGACTACTTGGAAGGTGACCCGCTGCCGAAATTGTGTTGGAAGGTCAGTTTCGGATAGCGACAGTGCGGCCAGTCATCCTTCCCGAGCGGTAAACTCAATTGCGGACTGCTCTCATGACACCATTACCGCCAAACATCCCAACCCTGATCGAAGCAGTCCGGGACCTGTTTGAGATCCCGGACGGCATCACCTATCTCAACTGCGCCAGCATGGCGCCGCAGTTGCGATGCGTCACCGAGGCCGGACTTCGTGCCGTTCGCACGAAAGCCTCGCCTTGGAATTTGTCGGGTCCGGAGTGGTTTGCAGGTTCCGAGGAGTTGCGCGCTCTTGCCGCACGAGTGATGGGCACCGACAGCGATGCGGTTGCGCTGGTTCCGGCTGCCAGCTATGGAATCGCAACCGCGGCGGCGAATTTGCCGCTTGCGCGCGGACAGACCATTGTCATGCTGCATCAGCAGTTCCCGTCGAATGTTTACGCCTGGTATGAGCTGGCAAAGAAGAATGGCGGCCGCGTAGTGGTCGCACAGCGAGAGCCGGGCGTGGACTGGACCGAGGCCTTGATGCGGGCGATCGACGACAACACGGCAATCGTTGCCGTGCCGCAATGTCACTGGACGGATGGCAGCAAAGTCGATCTTGAGCGCGTCGGTCAGCGTGCGCGCGACGTCGGCGCCGGCTTGGTCATCGATGCCAGCCAATCACTCGGGGCCAGCCCGCTGAGTCTCGGCCGCGTCCAGCCCGACTTTCTGACGGCCGTGGGATACAAGTGGCTGCTTGGCCCTTACGGACTTGGTTATCTCTATGTCGCCCCGAAATGGCGGGAGCCAGGTGTGCCGCTCGAGCAGTCGTGGATCGCGCGCGCTGGGAGCGACGATTTTTCCCGGCTGGTCGATCACACCGACGCCTACCGGCCGGGCGCGCGCCGCTTCGATATGGGCGAGTCTCCGCAATTCGTATTGGCGCCGATGGCGATTGCCGCTCTCCAGCAGGTCTGGGCGTGGGGTGTGGAACGAATCCAGCAAACGCTCTCGTTGCTGACGGCAAAAGTCGCGCAGCTTGCCGCCGACATTGACTGGGCCGTTTTGCCTCGCGAGCAACGATCGGCGCACATGATTGGTATCCGGCACGCGCGCGGCATTCCGGCTGGGCTGCCGCAGCTTCTGCATGATGCCAACGTGTTTGTCAGCGTCCGCGGAGATTCAATCCGCATTGCGCCGTATTTGTACAACGACGCCGGCGACATTGAGCGGCTGTTTGCCGTGCTGCGAACCGGAAGCGGCCTTCAGTAGCCAGTAGTCAGTTGCCAGTTGTCAGACAAGAAAGTCGAGTTACTCAAACTCGTCTCATAAATTATGGGGTGTATCAGGGCACGACTTTTAGTCGTGCCCTTCAAAGCGCGATGCCATTATGAATAATGCAGGTTAAGCATCGCTCTATCCCTTACTCGCAGAAGGCGGTTATTCTGGAATCGCTCGAGAGCTTGCTATGGCCGTGATTATCTCCATGCTGCGCGGCGTCAATGTCGGGGGGCACAACCGGATCAAGATGGACGCGCTGCGCGCGGTCTACGAATCGCTTGGGCTGCGCGACCCGCAGACCTATGTACAGAGCGGCAACGTCGTCTTCAGGACTGACAAGCGCGACCTGGTTGCACTGGCCAAACGGATCGAGGACGCAATTGAGCGGGGCTTTGGCTTTCGCCCATCAGTAATTCTGCGGACCTCCGGCGAACTGCGAGACGCGATTGCCAGAAATCCGTTCGCCAAGCGGAGCGGCATGGAGCCGAGCAAACTTCTGGTGCACTTTCTCGCCAGCGATCCCGGCGCAGAAACCCGCGACAAAGTTCTCAGCCTCAAGACCGAACCCGAAGAGTTGCGGATGGATGGCCGCGAGCTCTACATCTATTTCCCCAATGGCATGGCGCGGCCGAAAATGTCCTGGGCAGTCCTTGAGAAGACGCTAAAGGTCCCCGGAACCGGCAGAAACTGGAACAGCGTGACCAAGTTGCTCGAGATAGCGGAGAAGCTGGAGGCTTCCGAATGATCCGCTCCGGTATTTTGGCATGAGCCGGAAAGCGTGTCTGTTGGGACGGTCCACGCACGTTAAATTTGAATCTCCCCCGCGGAGCCGTCATCCATTCCACCATCTCCCGGTCGGCCTTCGCAATTGAATCTAGTGACGGAGGGAACCTCGTGAGTTCTGGATTCGTGCTGTTGCTGACGTTTGGGATTGGCGTGGTAACCGGCCTGCGGTCTGGGACGGGGCCGGCGGTTGTGGCTTGGGCAGCCCACTTGGGTTGGATCAATCTTTCCGGCTCTCCGTTGGCCTGGATGGGCTCTACCTTGGCGGTTGTTATCTTTACCATCTTGGCGCTGTTTGAATACGTCGCCGATCAACTTCCCAGTACCCCCGCGCGTACGGCCCCTGGTGGGCTGGGCGCGCGAATTGTCTTGGGCCTGCTTTGCGGTGCGTGCCTGGGCATCGCCGGAGGCGCATCGCTTTGGCTGGGAGCGATCGTCGCGGCGCTTGGCGCGGTGGCAGGAGCGTTTGGCGGTTATCGCGCTCGCGTCGGCTTGGTAAGGGCCTTGCACGCGCCGGACTTCGCCGTCGCCGTTCCTGAAGATCTGATCGCGATTGGGTTGGGGCTGCTCATCGTTACGCGGTTCTGAAGTCGGCTGGAATTCCAAGAGTCTCAGGCGCGCTTATGACTACTCCGCAGCAATTCGATGCCATTGTGATCGGCACCGGGCAGGCCGGTAAACCGCTTTGCACGGCGCTGGCTGAAGCCGGAATGCGCACCGCTATCATCGAGCGCAAGGATGTCGGCGGTACCTGCATCAACGTGGGATGCACTCCCACCAAGACCATGGTCGCCAGCGCCCGCGTCGCTTATCTGGCGCGGCGAGGCCCTGATTATGGCGTTCACACCGGCGACATCCGCATCGACATGGAACGCGTGCGGCAGCGCAAGCGCGATATCGTAAAGAGTTTCCGCGATGCCGGCCAGACACGCATTGAGCAGGCCGCCAATGTGGAGTTGATCTTCGGCGAGGCCAGTTTCACCGGCGCCAAATCTCTACTCGTCCGGCTGAAAGACGGCGGGCAACGAATTCTCACCGCCGACAAGATCTTCATCAACGCAGGTGCGCGTCCGTCCGTGCCGGCGCTCGACGGCCTGAAGTCCGTGCCCTTTCTCGACAGCACTTCCATCATGGAGTTGGACACCGTGCCGGAGCATCTGCTGGTTCTTGGCGGCGGCTACGTCGGCCTGGAGTTTGGGCAGATGTTTCGTCGCTTCGGCAGTCGCGTGACCATCGTCCAGTCCGGGGGGCAACTGCTCAATCGCGAGGACCCCGACATCGCGGAAGAAGTCGCCAAGATACTTCAGCAGGATGGAGTCGAAGTCTTGCTGAACGCGAATGCCAATCGAGTGAGCCAGTCGGATGGCAGCGTTCGGTTGGAGGTCCAGCAACAAGGGCATTCGACTGCGCTCGCCGGCTCCCATCTGCTGGTCGCCACCGGACGCGTGCCGAACTCGGACACGCTGAATCTTGCCGCGGCGGGAGTGCAAACCGGCGATCGCGGTTTCATCAAGGTGAATGGCCGCCTCGAAGCTATGGGCGGGGCGAATGGCGTTTATGCGCTCGGCGACATCAAGGGTGGTCCGGCGTTTACGCATATCTCGTACGACGACTTTCGCATCATTCGCACCAACCTGATCGAGAAGGGAAGCGCCACCACCGACGGCCGCCTGGTGCCGTACACCGTCTTTATCGATCCGCAACTTGGCCGCGTTGGTATGACCGAAACCGAAGCTCGCGCGCAGAAGCGGAACATTCGCGTGGCCAAGCTGCCGATGACGTCCGTCGCGCGCGCGCTCGAGGTGGACGAGACGCGCGGTTTCATGAAGGCCATTGTGGATGGCGAAACGAATCAGATTCTGGGCGCGGCGGTGCTGGGCATTGAAGGTGGCGAAGTCATGTCAGCGCTCGAGATTGCGATGATGGGAAAGCTGCCCTACACCGCGCTGCGTGATGGCGTCTTCGCCCACCCCACGCTGACGGAATCGCTGAACAACCTGTTCATGGCGATGGATAGCGGCAAGTAGAAGGCGCTGCTCAGTTCCCACCCTGTCGCCAAAAGAAGGCGACGAGGGTGGGGCACCCAGTTTGCGGTGTTATGCTGATAGCCAATCGTGCGACATTCTGTCGCGGATAGGCCACAATGGCAAGCAGCAGACCCACGCTCCAGAAACGAATTGACGATCGGGCCAGCATCTCGCGCGAGATGGTGGGCGAGGCCGAAGCCATTTTCCACGGACACCTGAAGCGCGTGGGACTCAAGCTTACCGGGCAGCGCGACGCCATTCTGCGCACCTTTCTCGACACCCGCGACCATCTCTCTACCGACGAGCTGTATCGGCTGGTCAAGAAACACGACGAGCGCATCGGATTTACCACCGTCTATCGCACTTTGAAGCTGCTGGCCGAATGCGGGCTGGCCAGCGAAGTCGCCTTCAATGACGGCGTCACTCGTTACGAGCACAAGTACAATCGCCGCAATCACCACCACATGGTCTGCACCGAATGCGGCAGCTCGGTGGAGTTCTTCTCGCGCGACATCGAACGCATTGAGCAGGAAGTTGGCCGCAGGAACAAATACCTGCCGACGCGCCATACCTTCCAGATTTACGGCGTATGCGAGCGCTGCCAGAAGAAACAGAAACGCAGCTTGGCGTGAGGTCACAAATGGGGCATGGAAGAGGGTCTTTTGCGCATGGAGCGCCGACCGCGCACATGCGACCCTTTGCAGGCCTAGGCGCTGATTGCTTGTGATAACGCCTGTAGCTGTTGAAAAAGTCAGTTTTTCTGAAAATCGACTCAAAGTGGGTGACCAGAAATGTATACGCAGTCGGAGATCGTCGTTTATAGGGCATTCTAGTTCGACGTTTTTTTAGCGCGATTTCCGCGAGGGAGTTTTTCAACAGCCACGCCTGTTCCCGACAGCTATCTATGGTCAGCCAGCTCCCGCGTTGCTGATGATCCAAGGCTGCGAGGAAAGGCAAACTGGAAGTGGCGATGGAGCGGTGATACTCTGGCCAAGCTCAAGAAAAACTGTTTCCATTTTCGCACAACAGCTCAGAGAGAATTTTGGCGGAAGTTTGATTAAGGCGATCGCCCGCACGAGGCGCGCACGTAGGAGAGGACTCATGAACATTTGGTTCGCAAACTTCAGGAAACTGATGGCGGCGCTGGTGGTCCTCGGCCTCGCGGTGATCGGAACGTATGCGGTACGGTCTGCTCTCCACTGGCACTCGCCAGCTGTAGCAGATGCGCACAAAGTGGAACTCACTGCGGTCGCATTCGCTGCGGCTCCGCCACAGCAAGCGCCGAAGCAGGCGAGCAACGCCATTCCTGATCGGGTGTACTGGGGCGCTGCCCACAACCACACTGGGTACTCCTTCGACGCGGGAATGTTTGGCATAACGCTGGGGCCCGACGACCTCTTCAAGTTTGCCACTGGCCAGGAAGTCACCGTCGACAACGGCATGAAGGTCAAAATCGACCGGCCGCTGGACTGGCTCTCCATCACCGATCATGCCGAGTATCTCGGCATATCGGAACAAATTCGTGCCGGCAGCCCCGAGCTGCTCGCCAACCCGCAGGGCAAGCGGTGGTACGAGATGTCGAAGACGAGTCCGCAAGAGGGTGTGAAAGCGGCGATTGAAGCGGTCGTCTCCATGCAGACCGGCAAGCCTGTCTTTGACGCCAGTAAGCTCACGGCCGGAGCCTGGGCACACGCCACCGCCGCAGCCGAGAAGTGGAACCAACCGGGCGTTTTCACGACGCTTCACGGCTTTGAGTGGACTTCCGCGCCCGGCGGCAACAATCTTCACCGCACCGTAATTTTTCGCGACAACGCAGACCGCGTGAACCAGGTCGTTCCCTTTTCCACCTTCGACAGCCAGGATCCCGCGGACCTGTGGAGGTACATGGACGCATACGCGAAGAAGACGGGCGGCCAGGTGCTCGCCATCCCGCACAACGGCAACCTAAGTAACGGCCAAATGTACACGGCGGAGACCTTCGACGGAAAACCCATGACCCGGGATTACGCTGAGGCGCGCATCAGTCACGAGCCGCTGATGGAGGCGACGCAAATTAAGGGCGACGGCGAGACTCATCCGTTCCTCTCGCCGAATGATGAGTTCGCCGACTTTGAGCGTTGGGACATCAACTTCAGCAAAATGGAGCCAGCGAAGAATGACGTACTCCATAGCAATTATGTTCGTTCGGCGCTCAAGCTGGGATTGGAACTGGACGCCAAGCTTGGAGCCAATCCCTATCAGGCTGGGCTAATCGGCGGAAGTGACGCCCATGTCGGCGTAATCACCACCAGGGAAGACAACTTCTTTGGTGAATTTGCCAACGGATTGCCATCACCAGAGCGTTGGAAAACCCCGTTAGCAATGGTCAACAACGATCCGAAGAAAGGGCCGTTGCTCTCAGTGTGGCAAGAACAAGCGGCTGGCCTGGGCGGTGTGTGGGCGCGCGAGAATACGCGCGAAGCGATATGGGATGCGCTCAAACGCAAGGAAGTGTACGCCACCACCGGCGACCGTCCGGTGGTGCGGGTGTTCGCGGGCTGGGACTTCGTGCCAGCGGACAACGAGCGTCCCGACTTCGCTGCGAACGGCTACGCTCACGGCGTGCCCATGGGCGGCAATCTCATCAAGGCTCCGGCCGGCAAGCAGCCCGTTTTCATGGTCCACGCGGTGCGCGACCCAGAAGGACCGAACATTGATCGAATCCAGATCATTAAAGGTTGGCTCGGCAAAGACGGCAAGACGCACGAGCGCATCTTCGACGTGGCAGTCTCGGGCGGGCGCAAGATCGGTCCTGATGGCCGATGCAAGACGTCAGTTGGCAGCACNNGCCTATGACCAAAAGCGCTTCGGCATCAAGATGGCAGACTACGTTCCCATGACAGTCACCGACCGGGCCTACACCTCGCCCATCTGGTATACGCCAGCGAAGTGATGGCTATTCTCTGGAAAACCTCGTGCGCAAGCCGCTGAACTTCCTCCTACCGGCGGCTGCGCTTTTCGTAGCCTGCAGCTTGGTGTCCAAGATAGTTGTTCAGAAATCGCCATCACACAAGTGATCACCTTTCCTTCATCCATCTCATAGACGGCCCTACCCCCAAACCTGCGCTGCATCACCTTCCCGGTTGACGCACGTCACAGCGTTCTGGTCGGCATTGCGCTACAAAAGAGATAGACGAGTGTATGGAAGCATCCTGCCGGGTTATTGGGCGGGGCGTGGCTTCGCGCCGGGGCGGGAGAGCTTCCATCCAGTGACCCCACCGCGTGGGGAGAAGGATCGCGCCAGATGGTGACAGCACAGCTCAACCCGGTCGGGGTGGGCATCCACAGCGTGCTCATCGCGACAGACTTTTCCCGCTGTTCCACGGTTGCGGTGAACTTGGGCCTCGAACTGGCCCATGAATACCAGGCCAAGGCCTATGTGGTGTTCGTTTTGCCCAGCGACGACTTCCTGATGGCCGGGCCGGACGCCTACGTGGCCGCCAAGGATGCGGCCCGCCGCGACCTGTTGGAGTTGAAGGCCGAGTTGCGGCACACCCGGTCCTACGCGGAAGGCGAAGACTATCACTTGTTTCTGATGGAAGGCGACGTTGCCCAATCCATCCTGGACTGCGCGCGGCAGCACAGAGTTGACGTGATCGTGGTCGGCACCCATGGCCGCGGTGGTCTGGGCAAAATGTTGATGGGGTCCGTAGCCGAACGTGTCTTCCGGCAATCGCCCGTGCCCGTGATGACCGTCGGCCCGCACTTGCACCGCGCAGCCCGAGGGTTTGCGCCCCGGAACATCCTGCTGGCGGCTGATTTCACGCCGGCCTCGGAATGTGCGGCCCGCTATGCCAGCGCACTGGCGAGGGAACGCAACGCGAAGTTGACCATGCTCCACGTGCTGGACCATCCCGAGCTGAGTGGTGTCGCGGACCGTTCCGAGGTCATGCTGGGAATTGAAAAGAAACTGACAGCTTTGCTTGGGCAAGACGCGGAAGGATTGCAGCTTTGCTGCCGCGTCGAGATCGGCAAAGTAGTACCCACGATTCTGCACACGGAGGTCGAAATCGACGCCGACTTGTTGGTGATGGGCGTGCGTCCGTGGTCGGGATTGCGCGACCGGCTGATGTGGCCGAACGCCTACGAGATTGTGCGGGAAGCCGCCTGCCCGGTGCTGACCGTGCGCGACAAGGTTTTGCAGCATTCATAACTTTTAATAACGAACATGATAGGAGACGCAATGTTACGTAGCGGTTTTGCCATAGACGAGACTTCAGCCCCAGCGATCACACCAGACCAACTTGGGGAAATGAAAAAGCAGGACATGAAGCAGGCGATCGTGGAGCGCTTCAGTTATCGCGCCAAGGCTGTTCCTACGGAGACCAAGGTNNCCGCTCAAACAAGAAAGCCCTGCTGCAAGGGCAGCAGGGCTCCGTACAAGACGTAATCACTCTAGAAAAAGCTAACCTTTCTCGGGCTGCCGATACCGGTGCACTGGTCCCAGCCTGATGTGGATCTCCCACCCGTGATGTCAAAGAAGGGTGGATAGGGCGGATACGGGTTGGGGTTATACCAGTAGCCGAGTGCAGTTAAACTATCGAAAATGTAGGTTTGGGTTAGCTCGGCATTGGTAGAAGCGCGGAAGTTGCCCGCCGCATTGACGTAGCCCGCCAGCAACGGCGAAGCCACGCTGGTGCCACCGACCACGCACCAACCGCCGCAGGAAGTGCTGTTATAAACTGCGACTCCGCTATTCGGATCAGCGTCCGCCGACATGTCCGGTATGCCGCGGAAGTTGCCCACCTTAGTCTTGACATTGTTAATATTCTGATAACTGGGGCGAGGCTCAACCACGCTGAGCCCGCCGCCGCTACCGCTCCAGCAGGCTTCAGTGCCGGTGAAATTTCCACCGCTGCGGTTGATGTGGGTGCCCCCGGCGCAAACCACATTAGGCGAGACGCAGGGATAATTCACTTGAGCACCAGCGTCACCTGCCGCGGCGAAGTACACAATGCCGGGCTCGGTGAAGACACTGTCGAAACCTAGCTCGCAGTTGCTGGGGGGGGAACACCAGCCTTCCCCACCGTTGTAGGTAAAGCTATTGGAGACTTCGCCGGCCCCGTAGGTGTTCTTCAGCAGGGTAGCGATTCCTTGTTCGGCCCCATCCCCCAGCGGATCGTTGGTGAATCCCGCAATGTAAATCGCGGCACCGGGTGCCATGGCATGGGCCATCTGAACGTCCAGTGCGGTCTCCACGTCCCAGCCCGAGCCGGCGTTGTTCGGACACGGCGGAGCCGGATAGCAGATCTGGGTTATCATCGCCGGCGGCAGGCCCCACTGCGCGTTGTAGATGTTGAAGTCGCTCTGGGCGTTGGCGTACAGGCCGAACTCTACCACGGCGATGGCCTTGGTGCCGCCGGTGGGAAGCACACTTCCGCTCTTGGGGCATCCGCTGGTTGGCGGGACCAAGCCGTAAACGCAAGCGAGCGAAGCCGGAGTTTCGCCGTTAGGAATGGACGGCTGCGGTCCGCCTTCAGGAATATAAATGAACAAGTGAGTGTGCGGCACTCCCGGCGTCCGCAAGGTAGTGCTCGGGGGTGCGACTATGGTCTGCGCATAGACGGTCATTGTGCCGGTAATGAGCAGAAATGCAATCATTAAAAACAAAATCTTTTTCATTCGCCTCTCCTTAACCAGAATTTCCGTTTTAGCTCTGTGCCGCGCCCTGGCTCCCGCCAAAGAAAACAAGAACTGAACCCACAGGGTAGCGCGACAGCGAACCACACCGCCGATGGAGACGCAATTCTCTTGCCACTCTAAGGCCTTCCGCCGTAAAGCCTTAAATCACCCGGCACCAAATGGTGTGCAGGTTCTTGCAACATTGTTCTAGGGAATTCGACAGAATTCTAGGGAATTCGACAGACCGTAGCCGCCGTTCGCCGCTCACAACGAATCCAATCGGCGTCTCGATGTATAGGAAAATCGGTTCTGAGCAGGAATCTGAACAGCCCCTGATTTCATTTGAATTTTCTCCCCATTGCGGCACCTATCGGCCCCGTTGCAGGGCCTCCTTGGCCAAGGCAATCTGCGCCTGTTGAGCGTTGGTCGGTGTCGGATATTTCAGGTTCATCTTCTTCAGCGTGTCCACCACAATATTAGAGACGGTCAGATGGGTGAACCATTTGTGATCGGCTGGGATGATGTACCAGGGCGCGTGCGCGGTGCTGGTGTGATTGATCATGTCCTCGTACGCTGCCATGTAGTCATCCCAGCGCAGCCGCTCGTGCAAGTCGGCATCTGAAAATTTCCAGTTCTTTCCCGGATCATTCAAGCGCTCCAGGAACCGCTTCTCCTGCTCCTCTTTGGAGACGTGCAAAAAAAACTTCAGAATTGCGGTGCCATTGCGGACCAGGTGGCGCTCGACGTCGTTGATCGACTCGAAGCGATGTTGCCAAAACTTCTTGCTGGGCCCGGTGAACCCGGGCAGATGTTCCTGCTTGAGCAAGTCAGGATGGACCCGCACCACCAATACCTCTTCGTAGAGGGAACGATTAAAGATGCCGATGTTGCCGCGTTCGGGCAAGTCGCAATAGGTTCTCCACAGGAAGTCGTGGCTGAGTTCGCGCTCGGATGGTGTCTTGAAGCTAAAGACCTGACAGCCTTGAGGGTTGATGCCCGACATCACGTGCTTGATGGTGCCGTCTTTGCCGGCCGCATCCATGGCCTGCAGCACCAGCAGCAGGGCGTAGGTATGCGAGGAGTACAGCAGGTCCTGGTATTTGGCCAGGCGCTGCACGTTGGTCTTCAGCTTGGATTGTGCATGCGCGTGCGAGGCAAAGCCGCCTTTGAAAGCGGGGTCGAAATCCTTTAGCCGGATGCGCTTGCCGGGAGTGGCTATCATGGACTTGGTCTTCATACGAGTTGAGATCATACTTGGATTTCTTCCGTTTGCCGAGCCTGGTGCGAATTTGTGTATCGAACAAGGGCGCCGGTCCTGCCCTGTGGCAGCACACAATGGCGGCGCGCCGCCAAGTTGGCGACCCTGACGTTTCGTAGTAGAGTTTCTGACATATTTAGGAGGCGATATGCATAAAAGCTGCAGGGCCCTGGGTTTCATTTTCCTGGTCATGCTGTGTTTGGTGGTTCCCGGCATAGCGCAACAGACGCCGCCCGCTCCGTCCAACGATCAGTCTGTGCAGACCAAGCCAAATACTACTGCGCCAGCTCAGCAAGCCAACGAAACGCTCAGCCCGGAAAGCCAGGACCGGCTGGTCCGGGAAGTGCGCCATGAGCTAATCATGCTGCCGTACTTTGGCGTCTTCGACAATCTGTCTTTCAGCATTGAGGGACGTACCGTCATTCTGGACGGGCAGGTAGTGAAGCCGGTGGTGAGATCCGACGCCGAGAACTCGGTGAAACACATCGAAGGCGTGGAGAAGGTAATTAACAACATCGAGGTCCTGCCCCCCAGCCCGATGGACGACCGTATTCGACGGGAGGTTTACCGCAGCATCTATAGCTATGGTCCACTCTTTAAATATGGAGGCATGGCGGTCCCGCCTATTCATATCATCGTAAGGAATGGGCGTGTCACGCTCGAAGGGGTGGTGGATAGCGAAGCCGACAAGAACATGGCGGGCCTGCGCGCCAACCAAGTCCCCGGCACCTTTCAGATCACCAACAACCTTCGGGTTGTGAACAGCGGTGGCCAAAGCAAGAAGAAATAGCCGGACGCCAATCCAAAGAATCACGCGCAGTATGGTTACTGGTCGCGCTTTCGCGCGACCTTAACTAACCACTATCCACTGCTTTTCAACACCAACTGCTCCGCCGCCGAAAACGCGTGGTTGCGAATCATCAGCGTGCTCAGCAGGGAAGTCAGCCCCGACGACGCCAGGATCATGGCGATCACCACGAACTGATAGATGGCTGCGTACAGCGGATCGGCACCGGAGAGCAACATTCCGGTCATCAGCCCGGGAATCCACACGATTCCCAGCGAGCGCAGGTTGTCGATAGCGGGAATCAGCGATGCGTGAATGCTCGACTCGGCATAGCTCGCGACAGTGCGCTCGGGCGCAGCGCCCAGCGCGAGCGCGGTTTCGATCTCGCCGGCGTGCGCCAGAACCTCGGACCGAAAGCGATTCAATGCCAGTCCATTGGTGTTCATGGCGTTGGCAATGATCATGCTGCCCACGGGGATGAGCGAAGTGATGGCGGTGTCGATCACTCCGGCCCAGGTCATGATGGCGGTGACCAATCCCGCGCCGGCGGCAATCGAATACGTGGACACTTTGCGCGCACCGGGAATGTTTTTTGCGCGCTTGGCCGAGATCGAACCCGCCGCGATAATCATGCCGGTCAACAGAAAGACGCTGGTCCAGCGCGGGCTCTTCAGCAGCAAAGCCAGGATCGATCCGACCGCGACAATCTGGACAATGCCACGCAGCAGCGCAATCGCGGCGTCGCTTTCCAGATGAATGTTGCGGCGTCGCGCCAGCAGGACAACGGCCAAAGCCAGTACCGAGGCAATTGCTGCCTGGGCGAAGCCAAGCGTCAGTTGCGTATGGAAGAGCGATTTAAGCACCCAGCACCTCCGCCGGTTTTCCATATTGAATGAGGCGACCGGCCTCCAGAAGGGCAACCCGGTCGCACATGCGGCGCGCCTGATCACGATCATGGGTGACCATCACGCAGGTCAGTGATGTGTCCTTAACCAGGCTGCAAATTAACTGTTCGACGCCCGTCTTTGCCTCGTCATCGAGCGCCGAGGTTGGCTCGTCGAGCAGCAAGATCTCAGGATGATTCGCCAGCGCTCGCGCCAGCGAAACCCGTTGCTGCTCGCCGCCGGATAGATTCGCGACCTCGCGCCCGGCGAAACCGGGCAGGCCGACGCGCTCCAGCAATTGAGCGATATCTTTGTCGGCCACAACCTCGCCGCGTTGCAGAGGCCCAAAGCGAATGTTGCCGGCCACATTGCCAGGAAAGAGAAAAGGACGCTGCGTCACCATGCCAACCCGGCGGCGCAACTCGCGCGGCGGGAACTGGCGGTAGTCCTGGCCGTCGAGAAACACGGTACCGCTGGTCGGCTCATCAAGACGGTCCAGCAATCGCAGCAAAGAACTCTTACCCGAACCACTTGGCCCGACGATACCCAGCATCTCGCCGTGGTACACATCCAGGGAAATGTCGGTGACGACGGAGACGTCTCCGACGCGGCGTCCCAAATGCTCCGTGCGCAGCACCACTGTGCCAGCCACTGTTTCTTGCGCGACGCTCATGGTTGCAGGTGTCCGTAGAAGATCTTAGTATCGTATTCGAGAGTGACGTGGCCGTCCTCGGCATGGGACGAAAACAGACGCGGCAACTCGCGCATCATCGCTTCGTGCTTTTCGCCAGCCTTGGGTACATACGACGACGACAGCAATCGGCCGCGCAGACCGTCGAAGTCAAGCTCCTGCTGGTTGTGCTGTTCGATCAACCGCACTTCGTCGGGAGCGAAGAAGCGTTGCAGGGCGGCGTAGCTGGCCAGGTACTTGTGCGCGACCTGTTCGTAATCGGTGGAATGGCGCAGCACGAAATCTTCGTAGGCGCGCAGGAACGGTTTCGAAGTCAGGTCGCGATCGTGCCAAACCAGGACCACCCAGCCAGCAGGCTTCAGAATGCGCGCGAACTCGACGCGCGTATCGTCGGGCCGGAACCAGTGGAACGACTGTCCGGCGATGACGAAGTCGGCGCTCGCGTCGGGCAGGCCAGTGGCTTCGGCACTACCGTCCACCATGCTGAAGTTGGGATAGGAAGCCAGATAGTTCTCGCCGGCGATGCGCATTTCGCGATTGGGCTCGACCCCCACCACGCGATTGCCGTTCTCCAGAAATATCCTTGCCAGCAGGCCGGTGCCACAGCCGATGTCCACTATGGCGTGTTGGGGACGCAGTCCGCAGGCCCGCTCGACCGCCTGCACCACGTCTTGCGAATAATGGGGACGATACTTTGCATAGTCGTCCACCCGGTTGGAGAATCGCGCTTTGGGATCGTGAGTTGCTTCCGTCATGGGTGTATCTTAACTTGACCGATGAAACTTGACCGCCCCGCAAGAACGCCTCTTGTGAATGCCATCTGTGACGTGATCCGCAAGATTCCGCGCGGGCGGGTAAGCACCTATGGCGCAATCGCCGCCGCCGCCGGTTATCCGCGCTGTGCCCGCCACGTGGGACGGGTTCTACAGCAGGTGGACGGGCTGCCCTGGCATCGCGTTTTGGGCTCGGGAGGGCGGACCGCGATGCCCGGCGAATTCGCCCTGGAGCAGCGTTTCCTGCTCGAATCGGAAGGTGTGCGCTTCCGCGGCAAGCGGGTGGACATGCGAAACTTTGAGCATCGGTTCGGGAAACCCAGTCGCAAACGCTCTGCTTCCAAGAATAGGTGACTACCGCGAAAGTAGCAGCCAATACAGCTCTTTCCGGTGGACACGCCGGTCGCTATATCTTAAGTTGGTGATTGCTTTACAATACCTCTACAAGCTTTATGAGCACTGTGGGGCCAGTTAAGATTTCCGTTCTCGCGATCAGCCTGCTGTTGGCGATGCCGCTTTTGGCGCAACGCTATCAGGGGCGTGACCATCACGTCTTTCACCCGTCGATCCAGACCAAACATCAGAGTACGCCGTCCGCCGGCAGCGCCGCGCCAACACGAGTGGCTGCAACCGGCAATTCGTCAGCAGCGCGCGGCCATGGCTCAAATCCAAATGCTTCGCGTAGCAANNTCTCTTCCGTAACCGGAAATTAACATTGGGCGCTGCGCCGCCGTTATAAAATCGACGGCTATGCAAGATAAGCCGCTGCAAATAGAGAAAGTTGCCAGCGGGACCGATGTGGTCCTTCGTATCCACGGTCCACTTTTGTTGGGAAACTTCTTTCCGCTTCAGAGCGAAGTTCGGGCGGACTCTTCCGATCTGTTGATCATCGACGTGGCCGACATGCCGTACATCGATTCGGCAGGAATCGGTTGCCTGGTGGGGGCCCACGTTTCGAGAGAAAACTCGGGCCGCAAGCTGGTCCTCGTAGGCGCCAACGAACGGCTGCTGACTTCGTTGAAAGTAACCAAGGTGGACAAACTCTTTACCTTCGCTCCCACGGTGGAACAGGCGCGCGCGCAAGCTGGCGGAGGCTAGCTCCCGACGTTCTCCGCCAAGTGCTCTCGCATTTGGAGCACCCAAGTCCAACCTCTGATAAACTCTTGCGCGAGATGTAGGCTCGACGTCTGCCGTCCAGTCGCGAACATTTTCAACACCATGGAAGGCACGGATCTCCGGCGGCGTTCGGCCTGAGGAGGTTCTTTATGTCAACCGCAGTAAGCACGACGCCAATGCACAATCGTGTTCAAGAATTTGTCAGCCGGCCGCGCAAGATGTTTGTCGATGGAAAGTGGGTGGAGGCGGCCTCGGGGAAAACCTTCCCGACCTATAACCCCGCGACCGGCGAAGTCTTGGCGCAGATTGCCGAAGGCGACCGCGAGGACATTGATCGCGCGGTGAAAGCGGCGCGCCGGGCCTTCGAGAGCGGCCCCTGGCATGAGATGACGCCCTCGCAGCGCGGCCGCCTGATATGGAAGCTCGGCGACTTGATCGAAGAGCACCTGGAGGAATTCGCCCAGCTTGAAAGTCTCGACAATGGCAAGCCGCTATCGGTGGCGCGGGTCGCCGACGTGCCGCTGGCGGCCGATCTGTTCCACTACATGGCGGGCTGGGCCACCAAGATCGAGGGCAACACGATTCCGATTTCGGCCTCGTCGCGGCACGTGAAGTATCTTGCCTACACGCGGCGCGAACCCGTCGGAGTGGTGGGACAAATCATCCCCTGGAATTTTCCGCTGCTGATGGCGGCGTGGAAGCTGGGCCCGGCGCTGGCGACCGGCTGCACCGTGGTGTTGAAGCCGGCGGAGCAAACTCCGCTGAGCGCGCTGTTGTTGGCCGAGTTGATTGCGGAAGCGGGTTTTCCAGACGGTGTGGTGAACGTAGTGCCGGGTTACGGCGAGACCGCCGGCGCGGCGCTGGCGTCGCATCCTGACGTGGACAAAATCGCCTTCACCGGTTCCACCGAAGTCGGCAGGCTAATTTTGCAGGCCGCAGCCGGCAACTTGAAGAAGGTTTCGCTGGAGTTGGGTGGCAAGTCGCCCAACCTGGTCTTCGCGGACGCTGACATGAAGGCGACCATTCCCGGAGCGGCGAGCGCCATCTTCTTCAACCACGGTCAATGCTGCTGCGCGGGTTCGCGGCTGTACGTTGAGCAGAGCATCTTCGATCACGTGGTGCATGGCGTGGCCGAGCAGGCCAAGAAGATCAAACTAGGAGCCGGCTTCGATCCAGACACCTCGATGGGGCCGCTGGTGTCGGAAGAGCAGATGAATCGCGTCTGCAGCTATCTGGAGAGCGGGCTGCACGAAGGCGCCGAAGCCATTGTGGGCGGACACAAACGGCCGGGCTCGGGATATTTTGTGGAGCCCACGGTGCTGGTCAAGACCAAGCCCGACATGAAAGTTATTCGCGAGGAGATCTTTGGGCCGGTGGTTTGCGCCATGCCGTTCCGCGATGTGGACAAGCTGATTGCTGAAGCCAATCAGAGCGAATACGGGCTGGCGGCGGCAGTGTGGACGCGCGACATCAGCAAGGCCCACCGCATTGCCGAGAAGCTGCGCGCCGGGACGGTGTGGATCAACTGCTACAACGTGTTCGACGCAGCCCTGCCCTTCGGCGGCTACAAGCAGTCGGGCTGGGGCCGCGAGATGGGCCACGAATCGTTGGAGCTTTACACCGAAGTGAAAGCGATTTGCGCCGCGATCTAGGGCAGTGGAAAGCGCCGGTGACGGATGGCATTTTGGTAGAGCGGATATTCAACTCTGCGGTGAATATTTCTCGGTGGGAGCCCCCGCATTTATGCGGGGGAAGGAGCGCTTCAGCGCTCCGGGGAAAGTTTGACTTCGATCCTGCGCTTTAGCGCTGGTCTCGGAAGATGCCGCGGCTAAAGCCTGTTTAAGAACAAACGCTTTTTTCGGCTGGACTAAAGTCCAGCTCCCCCCGCTGAAGCAGGGGGCTCCCACCAAAAGTCTGATCAATCGCCGCTTGTCACCTGGCTGAGGCTCTCGACCGTAACTCGTGCGGCTGCGATGTTGGTCAGCGGCTGCTCGCTATGGCGCGGGTGCATGGTGATGACATCCGCGGTGTGCCGTAGTTTATCGGCTATCCAGTTGCGACGCTCGACGAATGTCTGCGGCTCGTAGGTCACGCCGTTGGCCAGCCGCTTGTCTTCGCGTTTCGAAGTCCACAGCAAAATCGGGCCAACCACGCGGCGCACCACGCGGGTGAGCGTTCCGAAGGCGCCTTCGATTTCGCGCCGCAGTTCACGAATCCGCTTCGATATCGGCGGGTTGGTCGTGCGAAGCCGCTTCTCCATGGCCCAGAGCGCTGCATTGTAGGTGGTGCGTAGCTTCCTGGCTTCCTGGGCGAAGCGACGCCGAACTCGCAGGTCGGGATGGTTGTGATAGCGCTTCCATCCCTGGAAGGTAGTCTCGCAAATGCGAAACAAGCTGGGGCCGTTGCGCTCGAAGTCATAGCGGAAAGCCCAGTCGAGAAATACCTTCGACTCGTCGCGCGAGATGGCGGCGTGCTTGTAGTTGAACTTGAACTGCCCGTGAATGTCAGCCAGGTCCACGTCGTCGAGCATGCGGCCCTCTTGCTGCATCTGGGCGTACAAGGGAGTGCCCGGCACCGGCGTGTACAGCATGAACTGGTGGAAATCGGTGCCGTGCGAGACCGCGTATTCGATCTCCTCATGAATGTTCTCGGGCGTATGGTGCTCGAGGCCCACGATCGTCGAACCCAGGATCTTGATGCCGTGCTGGCGCAGTTCCGCCGCAAGAGCTCGCGTATCGGTATTCTTCAGCTTGGCGTAGCTGGAGTTGGGCGACTCGAGTCCCACCCAGATCCACGAAACGCCCAGCTGCACCAGCTCGTCCATCGTGTACTTGCGGATGGCATTCACCGACGAGAAAACATAGAGCGCCCAACTTTTGTTGGCCTGCTTCATGCGCGCCAGAAGCTGCATGGCGCGCGGACGGTTCAACAGGAAGTTTTCGTCCATCATGAAGAACGAACTTACGCCCAGGGAACCCTCCATCTGCTGCATGACTTCGAAGAGCTGATCTCCCGTTTCGTAAAAGTGAATGCTCTTGCCTTTGCCGCCGAAGAAGGAAGACGTGGTGCAGAAATTGCAGCCCAGCGGGCAGCCTACCGACGGGATGATGGTGGCGGCGGTATCGCACTTACTGTCGGGCACGCTCATTCCCAGAATGCGGAAGCCAAAGCCGGAGACGATCTGCGGGTGGGCAATCGGCGCGTCGGGATCTTCGCCCAGGTAACGGCGCATCCAGGAGATGCCCTCGCCGCGCACGATGTAATCGGCATCAATTAACGCATCCAGTCCGCGGATGGCAGCGACGTGTCCGCCCACGACGATGATGGAGTTGGGCGAGAGGCGGCGAATCTGGCGGCACATTTCGCGCACCTTGCCGAAGTTCGGAATGATTCCAGAAATCCCAACGATGTCGTATTCGGAGGAGGTCAGTTCGCGCTGGAAGTCCTTGAGGGTAGGGAAGTCGAGCAGCGTGCTGGGCGCGGAGATGTTTTTCTGGATCATCATCAGTCCCCAGGAGCGATGAAACATGCGCAGAGAGAAGCTGCCCTGCTCGCGCGTGACCTGGTTGTGATACAGCTCCATGGGATTGATGGAGCGGCTGCCGAATTCGTCATCCTGCGCATACGGGCCGAACACCGAGCTCAGCAGCACCCGCGCCTGAGTCCCTTTGGGATGTGGAATAATCCAAACAGAGTTTGAGGTCGAAGCCATGAGTTTATGCTAGGGAAGTGCTGCTATTGATTCTGTGATGTAGGCCACGTTCTGGCTGATATGACAGAACTATTACATTTGCTGATCACCTTGGGAAAACGGGACTGACACACGGGAATGGGGCTGATCGGAAGCCGGGAACATCGGGACATCAATCCATGGCTGATTGCCATCGCGGTCATGTCGAGCACCTTCATGGAAGTGCTGGACACTACCGTGGTGAACGTTTCGCTGCCGCACATCGCAGGCAGCTTGTCGGCCAGCAACGACGAAGCCACCTGGACGCTCACCTCGTACCTGGTCGCCAACGCCATCATCCTTCCCATGACCGGCTGGCTGGCGGGGCGCTTCGGCAGAAAACGGCTGCTGATGCTCTCGGTGACCGGATTCACGGTTGCGTCATTTCTGTGTGGGCTGGCCCCTACCCTGCCGTTCCTGATTGTGTGCCGCGTAATTCAGGGCGCTTGCGGCGGCGGACTACAACCGCTTTCGCAGGCCATCCTATTGGAGTCGTTTCCGCCCGAGAAGCGCGGCCAGGCAATGGCATTCTGGGCCCTCGGTATCGTGGTGGCGCCCATGCTCGGTCCGGTGGCCGGAGGCTGGCTCACCGATAACTACAGTTGGCGCTGGGTGTTTTACATCAATATCCCCATCGGCGTTATCGCAATCATCCTGACCCAGATTTTCATCTTCGATCCCCCTTATTTGCGACGCGAAAAAACCGGCATCGACTATTGGGGAATTGGCCTGCTGGCGGTGGGCATCGGAAGCCTGCAGATCATGCTCGACAAGGGTCAGGAGGACGACTGGTTTGGTTCGCGCTTCATTGTCACGCTTTGCATCCTGGCGGTGGGAGGACTGACTGCGCTGATCATTCGCGAACTGAGAGCCGAGCATCCAGTGTTGGATCTCACGGTGTTCAAGTATCGCTCGTTTGCCATTGGCACATTCCTGATGACGCTGATCGGCTTCGTGCTGTACGGCAGCACGGTGTTATTGCCGCTGCTGATGCAGGTGCTGCTGGGCTACACGGCGACGCACGCCGGCATTACCAATCTGCCGCGCGGCCTGGCGTCGTTCCTGATCATGCCAATCGTCGGCCGCTTGATCGGAAAATTCGATCAGCGAAAGTTGCTGGGGATTGGCCTTGTGGCTTCCGCCTATGCCATGTGGTCGCTCTCCCGCTTCAGCCTGGACGTGGCTTCCGTGGATTTCTGGTGGCCGCTCCTGATTCAAGGTGCAGCGCTGGGTTTTGTTTTCGTGCCGCTTACTACCATCACCAATGGCGGTATCCCGAATGAGCGCATGGGCAATGCCACCAGCTTATTCAACCTGATGCGAAACATTGGCGCCAGCATCGGGATCGCCACGGTCGAGACCCTGCAGTTCCGCAATCAGCAGAAGCACATCAACACACTGAGTGCGCATGTCTATCCGGAAAGTAGTGCAGCCCAGAAGATGTTCGAAAGCCTGAAAGCATTATTCATGAGCCAGGGCTCCAGTGCCGCTACTGCGACCCAGCAGGCCTATCAGTCGATGTGGGGAATGGTACAACGGCAGGCGGCAATGCTGTCTTATAACGACACGTTTTTCTTCATGGCCCTGATGTTCGTTGCCATGATTCCGTTTCTGTTCCTGCTGAGGAAGCCGAAGCGAGGAAAAGCGGGAGCGACGATGGTGCACTGAGGGCTGTCGTCCTGAGCGACTAGGTCGCCGCCGCGACCGAGGAGTCGAAGGAACCCTATGGCCGCTACAATCCCAAACTTGTGGATAAGCAGTCCTGCAGCAATAGGGGTCCTTCGACTCCCCCTCACGACGTTCGGGGTCGCTCAGGATGACGGACAGGAAGAAAGGAAGTCCTTTGACAGCGCGCTCGCCCAACCCGCAAAGGAGGCGGGTCAGGCGAGCACTACGCTCAGGACGACACCTAACGTTGTTGACATTACTGCGGCTGTGTCGCTTCCGGTGGCGGCTGCGAGAACCTTTGCAGACGCTGGTCAATGCGGGCCATTTGCTTTTCGCGCATCTGGTCGGCCTTGGTGCGCTGATCGGCGGTCAGCACCTGGGTGTAGATCTGGTGTTGGATGGACGCTTTCTGCACCATCAATTGCGCCATGGCTTGCGACTGTTGATTGGCAATCGCCTGCACCTTGGCCTGGTCGAAAGCGCCGTTGGCGGTGACGGTCAGCAAGGCCTTGCGGTTTTCCGCCAGTTGCTGCATCAGCGGACGCGTGGTCGCGCGCTGCGACTGCATCATGGTCTTGACCTGTTGCTTCTGGGCATCGGTCAGGTTAAGCTCGCGGGCCATGAAGCCCATGCCGCCGTGCCGGTGCCCACTCCATCCCGAAGCACCTGCCGCCTCATTCTGCTGCGCGTACGAAAAAATCGCCGTGCCGCACAGCACCAGCGCTAACAACGCCACAGCGACGCTCCAAAACTTGGTTTTCATAATCTTCTTACTTCCTCCTTGACAGTTCGTCTGTCATGTATTGGAACCCCGGCAATTCGATTTCGACGGTAAAGTCTGGTAACACAAGTGTTAAGTTTTGTGCTGCGGTCCATCGCCGAAATTCTGCTCACAGATTATTGCTGGATGGGGGATTAAGAGTTCCCGAAGTTTGCGGTGGTTTGCGTCCGCCGACCTCTCATGCCATGTCCACCCTTCTTGTGAGCAGAATCACATTTGCAAGTGACTGCTGTCATAGGGGGTTCCGCAATCCTCGCCGTACGCTTTCAACCACCCTAAGACTAAGACTATCCGAGAAGGTGAACCGTGAAACGACTTGCTCTCCCCATCTTTCTGGTTGTTGCCCTCTTCGTCACAACAGGATTTGCGCAAAACCTTACCCTGGGCTTCACCGTCTCCAACACGGGGGCCCTGAATGTGGACTCGGTGGAGCAGCTCCACGGCTTCGAACTCTGGCGCGATCAGGTGAACGCTGCCGGAGGCATCAAGGCGGGCGGCAAGAGCTACAAGATCCAGTTCGTCAGCTACGACGACGAATCGAATACCAAGCGCGTGCAGCAGCTTTACTCGCGCCTGATCCTGCAGGACAAGGCCGATTTTCTGTTCAGCCCGTACTCTTCGAGTCTGACCGCCACGGCCGCCATCGTGACGGAACAGTATGAAAAGATCATGCTGACCACCGGCGCTGCGGAAGGCAAGACCTATACGCTGGGCAATCACTACCTCTTCCAGATGTTCACCCCAGGAGCGGAATACCTGAAGGGCGTTCTGGACATGCTGAAGACCAAAGACCCGAAGGCGGCGGTTGCGTTCGTGTATGAAGACGCCTCGTTCTCGGTAGCGGTGGTTAATCCTGCCAAGGAGTATGCCCAGAAGCTCGGATTCAACGTGGCTTTCAGCGAAGCCTATGCCCCGAACACCACCGACTTCAGCGCCATTATCGACAAGGTGATTGCGTCGAAGTCCACCGTGCTGCTGGGCGGAGGGCACTACGCCGACGGTTCCACGCTGGCGCGGCAAGTTTACAGCCACAAAGTTCCGCTGAAGATGATCACCCTGCTGGTGGCCCCCGACAGTCCACAGTGGGGCGAGTTGGGCGATGCAGCCGTGGGTGTGATTGTGCCCTCGCAGTGGGAGCCGCAGACCGCCTTCAAGGCGCAATATGGACCGAGCGGCGCCGAGTTTGCCAAAGCCTACACCGCCAAGTACAACACTCCGCCCAGCTACGAATCGGCGGGCGGCTACGCGTCCGGCCTGGTCCTGCAACACGCGATTGAACAGGCGGGCAGCACCGACACGGCGAAGGTGGCGGCGGCGCTGAATGCCACCGACATCACAACGTTCTATGGCCGCAGCAAGTTTGCGACCGAGGCCAATCAGCATGGTTTGCAGGTGGGCCATGCCATGGTCCTGGCGCAATGGCAGAAGGACAAGTCGGGCAAGCTGGTGAAGCAGGTGGTCTGGCCGCTGGCCGCCAAGAGTGCCAATCTGGTATATCCGATCCATTAATTTTGCAGTACATTGATTGACGAATGTTGCGCGCCACACCTTCGAACGGTGCGGCGCAAAGGGTGAGAAATGTCTGGCATTCTCGCTTCCATGATCGATGGCCTGCTGATCGGTTCGGTCTATGGGCTGGCCGCTATGGGCCTCAGTCTGATCTGGGGAGTGATGGATGTCATCAACCTCACCCATGGCTCGGTCATCGCGCTGGGTATGTTCGGCATGTACATTTTGTTTGCCGCCTTCCCGGTGAATGCCTACTTCCTCCTGCTGCCCATCCTCGCGGCGGGTTTGCTGCTCGGCCTGGTCATTTATTGGATCTCCGTGCATTGGGTGATCGGGCGCTCCCAGTTATCGAGCCTGCTGTCCACCTTCGCCGTGAACATGATGATCATCGGGATCGGCACCGCGATTTGGAGTACCAGTCCCTACAACGTGAACTTCACGCTGCGCGGCTTTACCGTGGGCGCCTACACTTTCACCGGGAACCACATTGCCGCGGCCACCGCTGCCGTCATCATTGCGTTGGCGCTGGAGCTGTTTCTATATCGCACCCGGCCCGGCAAGGCCATCCGGGCCGTGGCCGACAACCGCGAAGCGGCCGAGTTGATGGGCATCTCCTCGACCATGGTGCTGGCCCTGGCGTTTGCCATCGGCATCGCCCTGGCGGCGTCTTCGGGCGCATTGGTGTCAACCCTGTTTCCCTTCACCATTCTTTCCGGCGCCGGTTACCAGATGAAGAGCTTCGTGGTGACCGTGCTGGCTGGACTGGGCAAGCCGCTCGGGGCGCTCGCCGCCGGCGTATTGCTGGGCTTGTTGGAGGGAGCAGTGACCCCCTTCATCGCCGTCAGTTGGATCCCGCTGATTGAGTTCGGACTGTTTGTGGTGGTGCTGGTTGCCTTTCCCAAAGGCATCTTCACGAGGGCGACGGCATGATCTTGCGGCGCCCGGTCTTCTGGCTGATCCTGATTTTTGCTGCGCTCATGGCGTTCATTCCGTTCCATGCCAACGATGTGTCCATGCGCGAAGACCTCATCCTGGTTGCCCTTGCCGTCATTCTGGCCAGCAACCTGAACCTGATGATCGGCTATACCGGGTATGTGAACTTCGGGCACATTGTGTTTTACGGGCTGGGCGGCTACGTCGGACTCTATCTTGCCACGGTGCGAAATTGGAATCTGGTGCTGGCCGCGCTGGCTGCGGGTCTGGTGGTCAGCCTGTTCGCCCTGGCGTTAGGGATGGGCATTCTGCGATTGCGGGGCGCCTATTTCGCGCTGGCCACGATCGGGGTCTTGCTCGCGGTGCAATCCTTTGTCGCCAACTTCGATCCCTGGGGCAGGTCCACGGGCATGTACGTGGACTTCTCCGCCTATCAGAGGCTGGGCGGAGCACGTCATGCTCTTTGGATGACCTACTTCCTGGTGATCGGCGTGATGGCGCTGTCGATGATTCTGAGTCTGGGCATCAAGATCTCGAAATTCGGCTTGGGCCTGTTTGCCATCCGCGAAGATGAAGATGCGGCCGTGGTCCTGGGCGTCAACACCACCGTGTTCAAGGCCATCATTTACAGCGTGTCCGCATTTCTTCCGGCGGTAGCGGGCGCGCTGATGTTCTACAAGAACGGCATGATCGACCCCTCGATTGCGTTTGAGTTCATGCTCTCGCTGGAGGGAATCGTGATGCTGATGCTCGGCGGCAAAGGTACGGTGGTCGGCGCGGCGTTAGGCGGAGGGTTGTACGAGAAACTGCGCTCGTATCTTTTGACGTCTCCCAAGCTTTCTAATTTTCAACTGGTGATTGCCGGCGCACTCTTACTGCTGGTGGTATTGTTTGCGCCCGGCGGACTGATCGGCTGGCTCTATCGCCTGGTGCCGCGCGCCCGCAAGGTGATCGAATGACCCCCTTACTGGAAGTGAGCGGCGTAAGCAAACGATTTGGCGGACTGCTGGCGGTCTCCGATGTGAGCTTCAGCCTCGGCGAGCGCGAGATCCTGGGGTTGATAGGCCCCAACGGCGCCGGCAAGACCACGCTGTTCAACGTTGTGAACGGCGTGTCCAAGGGAGACAAAGGAACGGTGAAGTTTGCCGGTGAGGACATCACCAAATGTTCTCCCAACCAAGTCGTCCACCTGGGGTTGGCGCGCACCCACCAGATTGTGAAACCGCTGCAAGACATGACGGTGCTGGAAAACGTGACCGTCGGCGCCTGCTTCGGCCGCGAATATCTGTCCCTGAAGCCGGCGCGTAATGTGGCGCTGGAAGTGTTGGAACGCGTCGGACTGGCCAAGAGTGCCGAGATGTCGGCCCGTTCCCTGACCATCGCCGGCAAGAAGCGCTTGGAGGTTGCCCGCGCACTGGCGGCGCGTCCCAAGCTGCTTCTGCTGGACGAAGTGCTGGCCGGGTTAAATCCCACCGAAATCACTCACATGATCGGCATTGTGCGCGACATCCGCGACAGCGGCATCTCGGTGTTCATGATCGAACACGTCATGCAGGCCATCATGAGTCTTTCTGACCGCATCGTGGTGCTGAGTTTCGGCCAGAAGCTCGCCGAAGGGAAGCCCGAAGAAGTCGCGCGCGATCCCCAGGTGATTGAAGCTTATCTGGGCGACCCGGACATCGCGGAAAAACTCAAGGAGAACAACTGATGGACGCCGTTTTGCAGATCGAAAAACTCGAATCTGGCTACGGCGAGGTGCAGGTGCTGTGGGGCATATCGCTGCAAGTGCAGGCGGGCAAGATGACCACGGTCATAGGCGCTAATGGCGCGGGCAAAACCACCACGCTGCGCACCATCATGGGCAGCATACCTTGCTGGGGCGGCCGCGTCCTGATGAACGGAGAAGATGTGACCCGGCTTTCGACGCATGCCAAAGCCCGCCGCGGCCTGGTCCTGGTGCCTGAAGGCCGGCAGCTTTTCCCCGACATGTCGGTGGAAGAGAACCTGGAGATGGGCGCGTATTCGCAACGCGCGCGCCCACGGCAGAAGGACAATCTGGAGCGCGTGTACGATACGTTTCCGCGCTTGAAGGAGCGCCGCAAGCAGAGGTCATCCACCCTCTCCGGCGGCGAACAACAGATGTTGGCCATGGGCCGCGGATTGATGCAGGAGCCGGTCGTTCTCATGATCGACGAGCTTTCGCTGGGTCTGGCGCCGGTGCTGGCGCAGCAGTTGTTCCTCACTCTGAAGAAGCTGAGAAAGCAAGGACTGACTATCGTGCTGGTCGAGCAGAACGTACACCTTGCCCTGGCGCTGAGCGACTATACCTATGTGCTGGCCGAAGGCCGGGTGGAGATTGAAGGCGATTCGCGCGAGGTCGCCAACATGGACGAAGTGCGGCGCGCCTATCTGGGACTGTAGCGCTGGGCCGCCAGCTCATTCCTGCCAGAAAACATGCCCCGCGCGATCGCGCTTCCAGACTTGAAACCCATACTGCGCTTTGGCTTAACGCCGCGATCGCCGTAGGTTATCCCACCAAAGTGGCAATGGGCGTCGATGTTACCCTCGCAAACTGCTTGTTACTTCAGCTAATTAGCTTAGAATCTGTGGATTACGAGGCCATCGATCACAAAGGCGAAAGCCTATGCTCACATAGCCCGTGTGATGAATGTCACATTCAGGCGTGAGCCATGTCCGCCTCCCTACCCCTTAGTGTCCCTTACAGTTCCGCTCCAAGGCCCAATTCAGAGAGGGGATTTACCGATCAGGAATTCCCATAATGCCAGGCTTTCCCGGCCGGCATTGAATTGCGCCAACTTGCTTGGAGGCGAAGATGCGAGATTGTTTCCGGTCATCGGTAGTGTGCCTGCTCGCGGTCGCGTGTCTTTTGGTTCCGGTGGCGCTGATTGCTGCTGACTCAAATGCCACGACCACGGCGGATCCCACCAACGCGGCTACCAGCGCCGCACCCACCAACAGCGGCGCCAGTGTAGGAACGGCAGCCGTTATCAGTCCAACCTTGGTTGATCTCCTGGTAAAAAAGGGAATCCTGACCACAGCAGAAGCCAACAGTCTGCGAACCATGTCAGGTTCCGCAGGGATGCAGCAGTTGTTGCTTCTGTTGAAGGCCAAAGGCGTGGTCAATGACTCGGAAGCGGCCGAGCTGAAGAGTGCCGCGGACGCAGATACTTTGCACTCGCTGGTCGATACCGAATCGGGTCCCACTCAGTATGCAAGCCTCACCACTCCGGGCGCAGGGCAAGCTGGCGCACCGAAAGAGGCCCCAGCTCCGGTCGTGATTCCCGCTATTGCGCCGATCCGGGTACTGCCGCTCGATGCGCCGGTCAAGGAAGGCCTGGCGGCCGCGCTGAAGTTGGGTGCGGTGAGAATGACGCCGTATGGCTTTGTCAAGGCCACTGCGAATTATGACTCCAGTTCTCCGCGTGGAGACGATTGGCCGCCTCCAGGTTTCCTGAACGCCGACACCGGACCAACTAACAACTCAGAATTCCATGTTAAGGCCCGGCAGACCCGCATGGGCTTCAAGTTCGAATGGCCTGATGCCTCGAAAAATGTGACCGTCACCGGCCAAATCGAAGGCGATTACGAGGGCAACTTCAGCCGTGCCGACAATCGTAACGTCTCCAGCATTCGCAGCAGCATGTTCTCACTGCGTTTGGCTTTCGGGAGACTTGACTGGGCCGTGAGTCCGAACACCGACATCTTCTTCGAAGCCGGACAGGATTGGACGATCTACGGCTCGAGCGCCATGATGAACCTGTTCGAGACCACGTTCTTCGGAGCTTATTGGGGCAACACTTACGAGCGCGCCCCGCAGATGCGTATCGGCTTCGTGGAGAAGCTGGGCGGCTCCCGCAACTGGAAGCTGTCGCCGGAATTTGCCATTATGACGCCGGCCGAGGGCAACGTCCCGGCCGATGTCACCACGTGCACCGTCACCGCACTGAACACACCCACAACTTGCACGGTCCTCGACGGAACCGGCAACCAGTTGGGCTACGGTGAGCGGCAGGGCGCGGACAATGGGAAGCCCGAGCTGGAAGGCAGAGTCGTGCTCCAGTTCCAACTCGACAAAGCCCCGGGCGTAGTTCCTGCTCAGATTCTGTGGAGCGGCTTCTATAGCGGGCGCCAGGCCACGGTGCTGGCCTCCGCAGTTCCCACCGCGTACAAGGAGGCTTTTCCTCGCGGCGTTGACCTCAACAGCAACGGCTATGGCAATCAGGTAGCCGTCTCGCTCCCCACGCGCTGGGCCACGGTTGTGGCTAGCGCTTACATGGGAGCTGACCTGCGATTCTTCTTCGGTGGCCAGCTCTTGTCCAACTACAACTATACGGGCGGGCTGACCGACAAGGCGAACGGCCTGTCGGTGGATGGCTCTTCGACCGTAGTTTTCGGAAAGAACGCCGCCGGCCAAGCCGTGGTTGCACCACAAGAGGCAGTGCGCGGCTACGGTGGATTTATCCAGGCTGGTTTCCCCATCTCGCGCTGGTTCAATGCCGACCCGAAGGGCCGGAATGCGGGCTGGCAAGCCTACTATGAATACGGCATAGATGCCGCTAATGCCAATGACTTCAAGTTCGCCAAGAGCATTAGCGCGACGGCCGGGGGCGGGCCCATCAAGAGCTCGCTTAACGCCGTAACCATCTTCTATAAGATGAACCCCTGGGTCCAGTTCGGCCTGGAAGAGAGCCACTACGCTAGCTACGCTCTTCCAGACACCAAAGGTGTCTGTACCACTAAGATCGCCGGCCTGCCCAACTGCACGTCGATCGATTGGCGCACCGAGTTCGGACCGGTGTTTACCTTCTAAGAACCAGTTGTATAACCTCCACCGGGGTGGCCGCAGCAGCGCGCCACCCCGTTTTCTTGCGCCAGGTTTCCAGCGCCGCAGCTCGCCGGTGGGTCATAAGTCACAACTCCTTGTGACCCACTTCCGCGTCCCGCTTTGGTGGCCTGCTCTACATTTTCGTTAGGCGTAAACTCGGCGGACAAATTCGTCCGCGGCATCCGCCTGGCGTTCAACGCCAGGGCTTAGTCAAACCAGAGTAAGGAAGAAAAATGGCGATATCCGTCCTCGTTCCCGCGCAGCTTTCATCGCAAGAAATCAAGTCTTCGCTGAGCGGAATGATTGCCGCCGACCGCATTCTCATTCGCCCCATCGACTTGATCGCCTGCGCCTCGGATGCCAG
>PLYW01000150.1 GCA_003151875.1 Acidobacteriaceae bacterium | reverse complement strand
TACCGTTGCTCGCGCAGAGCACGGCCTCTAGCGGCACGGCTGGCAGCAAAGCCGCGCAGACCAGCAAGCCGGCAAGTTCGGCCACCTCGCCGTCGGAGAAACTCGACATCAACAGCGCCACGAAAGATCAACTAGAGGCACTGCCGGGAATTGGCAGCACCTATTCGCAGAAAATTATCGACGGCCGCCCCTATCATTCCAAGCGCGACCTGTTGACTCGCAAGATTGTTCCGCAGAAGACTTACGCTGGCATCCAGGACAAGATCATCGCCCACCGAGCTACGGCCGCAAAGACCAAGAGCAGCACTGGTACCCCTCCAAAGACGCCGTGACGCCATCATTCAGCCCGGTGCCCTGCCGGCCTTTTCCTCTTTGCCGGGCCTGAATGTTGTGAATCATTCAAACTTCCAGCGCGTGACACCTTTGGGAAACTGCTTCTCAGGCATGGCAAAGACCACCCGTGGTCGTACCTCGAACACCGGCCCCATCTTGGGGTCGAGCTCCCAGGCGTATTTCGCTTTGTAGTCGGTGAACGCCTGCTGCGGAATCTTGTCGTCGTCCAGTTTGCGTGCCACACCCTCGGCAATCACAGCCTCTTCCGCATTTTCGGTGCATACGACGCAGTTTGGATTCTGCTGAAGATTGCGGCCCTTGCGACTGGTGGCGCTGGTACTGAAGTAGTAGGCGCCGTCGAGCCAGATGCCCCAAACCACCATGGTGTGCGGCGCGCCGTCGGGCCGCACCGTCGTCAGCCAGTAATTATGCGACTTGCTGATGCGCTCGCGGGCCCATTCCCAAGGCAGGCTGCCTTCCAGGGACTCCGGAACACCATAACCCGCCATGTGAGGACGCGAGGCTTTCGGGGCGGCGCCGGTACCGCCGGCTTCATCCATGACTCTCCTCCTGTTGTGCGGATTCTCTGCGGGTCATTGTAATGCCGCCAACAGGATCAGAAACGTCGTAGCCATGGCTGTGCTCTCAGCGAGGATGCGATTACCCGCTTCAAGCTGCTCATAAAAGGCTGCTTCCGTTCCAGAGCTGAAGTGTCAGGCTCCCTCAGTAAGCAAAGTAAGGTCCTGTGCCACCGGGGGTGCTCATCCCGTCGATAGCAGTAAACACGTTACGCCCAAAAAAGAACGCCAAACCCCAATCGAAGGCGCCGGAATTCGGTCCGCCCAAGGTGCTGAAAGCTGCGTTGTTTGTGTTGAACAGATTACTCGCGTTCTCGATCGTGAAGTTGACCGTACCGGCAGTACCCACCGGATTTCCATTCGCATCCTGACCTTGATTCGTTGCTGACAGATTGTCTGGCGAGGTGGCCGGACAGTACCAGCTCGCGTTTTGTCCGGAGCAGGCCGATATTCCGGTGGTGGAACTGTCCAGGAAGAAAATTCCGTTCGATCCGCTGTCGAGGAAGCTGGCGGGATAGCTGTGTCCGCTGAACGTGGTGATGAGGTTGCCGGCATTGTTCCCAGTGTCAGGCACGGGATAAATGGTGGCGCTCCCCAGTCCATTATTGGATTGCGTGCCGATGCCGAAGATCATGGACCCCGACACCGATGCTGATCCACCATTGGGGACCGCTGGTAGTTGGATCAATACTCCATTGTTGTCAGTCGCAAACATGGCCACGGGATTCGGTACCTGCTGGGCCAGAGTCGCGGTCGTGGGAGTACAGCCGGAGGAAGGACAGTCATAATAGACAGACGGATTGGTCGAGTTGTTTACGCAGAATCCTCCGCAGTCCTGCTGGAACAGTCCCACGCCGATAATCCCATTAGCGCCGAATGTGCTCACGCTGTTGCTATTCGAGCTTCCTCCCTCATTGCCATTGCCTCCCATCGGGCTTTGGCTGGAGCAACTGCTGGGGACCAAGGGAGAACTCGATGAAGGGATGATTATCTGCACGGGCGCCGCTGCTGCCTGTTCACCCGCCATGGTGATGTCTGCCGTAGCCACGGGTCCCCAGACATAGCCATCGGAAAACACCGCGCACTCATCCAGGGGATTACCGCTGGAATCGTTTTCCGGCGGCAGCGTGATAGTAAGCACTGAAGATATGAGGCGCAAACCCGCAGAGCCGGTGTCGACTTGAATATGGTCTATCGTCTGACAGGTGCTGGTACCGTGCACACAGATCGTGACGGACGTGAAAGCTTCGTCGGCGTCTATGAAAGTCTGCGGCTCAGGGCCCGCATCTACCGTGATCGGCTGCACGTTGCTCGGCGGCGGTCCCTCCGGATTCACCGTCACGGTGGCTGTCCCCGATTTGCTGCTGTCCTGCATCGAGGTTGCGGTAACTGTGACCTGCAGCGACACAACTCCTCCGGACGGAGCAGTAAACAAGCCCGAACTCGAGATGGTTCCCGCACTCGCCATCCAGGTCACACCCGAACTGAAGGCCCCTGTTCCCATCACCGTTGCCAAGCACTGACTGGTTTGGCCATACAGGATGGTTGAAGGCGAGCAGGTAACCGTCACCGACGTGATCGAGGATGATCCGCCGCCACCGCCGCAGGCCGCCATCAGTGTCAGGCTTCCCAGCGCGAGCAAGAGCCATAGTTTTTGCACGATCTTTCTCCTTTAACGGATATCGCTGGCTTGGACGCCTTGCGGCAGTAACTGTGGAATGTAGGCTTGACCGTGAAAGCTTCGCATGTGTCCGGTTTGATAAAGCACCAAGCCCGGCGTGGTGATGACAACCGGAGCGCGTCTCGGACGCGGCTGCTGGGACGCGGCCTGGTTCGCTTGCGCATAATACGGTCCCAGAAGATGCTGGAAGTCGGGAGGGAATTGGCCTTCCCATGCCACCCCAAAAACCGCCCCGCCAGGAGAGACGAACTCTCGCACTGCGCCCGTCGTTGTGGTGATTTCATGCATGACATAGGCGCCACGGTCCACGCTGCGCAGCGTCCCCTTCATGCGGGCCTGGTCGCTAAGGACCGAGGCGGCGCTATCGCCCAGAACAGCTCGGGCGGGAAACGGCATTGCTAAAAGCAGCGCTGCCGCCAGAATTCTTGTGCATGTTTTTAGATGGCACTCAGGCAACATCATTCAGCCCACCGCCTCCGGCGCTAAAATATAAACGCCATTCGCTCAGGATTGTTGCGGACGAAGTATCCCAGGCTTAGATGTGCCAGCTCGCGGGAAAGGTTTTCTCTGACCGCAAACAGACAACCGGCTTCCCTGCGCTCCGTCTACCCAGTTAGAATGTCACTGTGGGTTGTGACGTCCTATGTCTCTGACCAAAGCTGAAGCGCTGGAAATGTATCGCTCCGATGACCTCATCGGTATTGGGATGGAAGCCGACGCGCTGCGCCGCAGGTTGCACCCCGACGGCGTGGTGACCTACATCATCGATCGCAACATCAACTACACCAACTTCTGCACCGAGTACTGCACCTTCTGCGCCTTCTACCGTCCGCTGAAAGGCAAGATGGCGAAGGAGGGATATCTTCTCGATTTCGACACCATTTACGACAAGGTGCGCGAGACGGTGGAGTTGGGCGGAACCGGCGTGCTGCTGCAGGGCGGTCTGCATCCCGATCTGAAGATTGAGTGGTACGAAGCTCTGTTGAGCGGGATGAAGCAGCGCTTTCCGCAGGTGCACCTGCATTGCTTCTCGGCGTCCGAGATCATCTGCATTGCCGAAGTCAGCGGCCTCACCATTGAAGACACCATCAAGCGCCTGCGCGATGCCGGGCTCGATTCCATTCCCGGCGGCGGCGCCGAGATTCTGGACGACGAAGTGCGCTACAAGATCGCGCGCTTGAAGTGCCTCACCAACGACTGGCTCAACGTACACCGCACCGCCCATCAGCTTGGCATGAGAACGACGGCGACCATGATGTTTGGCGTCGGCGAAACCTACGAGCACCGCATCAATCATTTCCAGCACGTCTATGATCTGCAGGAAGAGACGGGCGGCTTCACCGCGTTTATTCCCTGGTCATTTCAGCCGCAAAATACCGCGCTTGGCGGACGCGGCTGGGACGAAGCCACCGCGGTCGAATACCTGAAGACGCTGGCCATCGCGCGCCTCTTCCTCAGCAACTTCGAGAACGTGCAATCGAGCTGGGTAACGCAGGGCCTGAAAGTCTGCCAGACGGGCCTGCGCTTCGGCGGCAACGACGTCGGCTCGGTAATGATCGAAGAAAATGTGGTGCGCGCCGCTGGGGTCCGCAACTGCACCACCGAAGAGGAGTTGCGCCGCATCATTCGCGATGCCGGCTTCCGTCCTGCGCAACGGGACACGTTGTACACCAAATTCTTTTTGAACTAGCTGCCGCCTCTCCGCACTACGCTAATGCTTCTTAACGGGCGGGCCTTTTCCTTGCTGGCTTTCCACGGTCTCGCCGGGACGAAGCAAGGTTGGACGCGTCGCTGGTGGAGTGCTGGAAGAATCATTCTGCGGCTGCGAAGTGCCAGCGGAAGCGGTTCCGCTCGAATTCGAGGCGCCATTCTGGCTACCCGCAGTTGTCGAAGCCGGGCCATCCACAGTCGAGCCACCACCCGGCAGGCTTGCGCTGGTTCCGGACGCTGAACTGGTAGCCGCTTGCGAGTTTGAACCTGGCGCAGAGTTTGCGCGTGCTGCCGCAGCCGGGGCATCGCCCTTAGCGGGCACTTCCCCGCTTTCTGCTTTCGCAGCAGCGGCTTCCCTGGTCGTCGGCTCCGGATCGAATTGGACTCTCTCCTTCAGCAATGGTTCCAACTCGCTGTCGTGAGGAGCAGCAAAAAACCAGGTCAGCAGCTCACCTCGCCGCTCGGTGATAGCCATCGCCACCGATAAGCGCCGCGAGAGCTCGTCGTTGGGCACCTTGAATGCGACGTTGCCGTGGACCAAGAGAAATACTATGCCATGGGCGGTGAAAGCTCTTGCGTCGCGCATGTCGCGCAAGATGGGATGGGTAAGCGCGAGCATCAGCAAAAAATCCCGCATGGCTTGGCGGTCGGCCGCCGTGGACGGAAACTTCACACCCGGGAAACATCCCGCCGATATTGCCGACAGGGTCACCTCGCCAAAATCGTCATAAGGGATCTGGCCGTCCGCTTGCGGCCGCCGCGCCCACACGGAGAACAGCGTTCGGCTGCACGCTTTCAGCAGTTGGCGCTCGGCAGCGTCCGCATGGGGTGCACCGCCGTAGAGCGCCGCCCACGAATCCGTCGCCCGCGCGCGTTCGATGGCCGGCAATACCGCTCCTTGCGATTCCACAAACCATCCCGCCGGAAGCTGGTAGCTGAATCCGAGCGCTGGATTGCGATAGACGTTGCCTTCGAGCTTGCCAGGGTCAATGTGGCTTTCCGGCGGATCGGCTCGCAACAGGGCCAGGCGATGCGATGAGATCGCCGGGCCTTCGTACGGCTGCGCGTCCGTCATTGTGTACTGCCGGACCTGCTGAGGCGCAAAAAACACGACGCGCTGAAAGCACGACTCCAACTCTTTCACCATCTTCTCGTTGTGGGCGCCCAACTCCACCACCACCACATAGCCATTGAGATTGGCGGCAGCCAGCATATGCTGGTCGCTCCCGCGGCGGGTTTCGTAGAAGTAGAACTGGCGGCCCGCAAGCATGGTCTTCGACAAGGCGCGAAGTTCTTCCACTCCCCTGAACAGTTCCTGGTCGAGCGCCTTGCGAAGCAGCGCTTTCGCCTCCTGAGCCGGCTGGGACTGGGGCCGGAAAGCGACGATCGAAATTGCGGCATCGGCGGGCGGAGGGCCGCCCAATTTCAGCAATTGAATCCGCCCGTCGGGCGCGACCGGCGCCGGAATCGGATCCAGATGCGCGTCGGCCGGAAGCTCGAAGGAGAAGCCGAAAAAGCCGTTGGTGTAACGCGTCGGAGATAAGAAGGCCTGTTCGGG
>PLYW01000100.1 GCA_003151875.1 Acidobacteriaceae bacterium | reverse complement strand
TGCTGGGCGCGGTCTCCACGGAGAACGGCGGCACCACCGCCAGCGGCATGGACCAAGCCTCGCCGTGGGTGTCATGTACCGGCGTGCGCGCGAAGCTGCGAATTTCGCCTTCTTCGCCGTTGATGCTGTACACCGCATGCGCGGCCACAGGCGGCGGCGGCAGGGCGAGAGTCAAATACTCCCGCTCATCGATCTGGTAGATGGCATCGGTTTCAGGATTATCGCGGTGGAAATAAGCTTTGGAGAGCTGTGCGTCGGCGGGGGGCGTTACCCGAAACGTCAGCGCACATCCGTCGCCGGGCGCGATTCGCTTGGGCATGTGGTCCAGGAACAGCTCAGCTTTCCAGCCCGGCGGAACGTCGAGTGCCATCTGTTTTAGATCCAGAGGAAGCGTGCTGCCGTTGTGCAGCTTGGCCAGCAGCAGAAACGACTTCCCTGCCGTGATGACTGCGGCCAGCACGTCGCCATTCGCGGTGGGAAGGGCCTCCGCCATGGGACGCCCGTCGGGAGTGCCCGGACCCACGCCGAGATCGAGGCCCAACGCCAGATTGGCGGCCTGCTCGAACTGCGCTTGCTTGGTGCGCAGAGAGGCAAGCACATCGGCTTTTTCGCCAGCCGGCAAATCCGATTGCCCAACCTTGCTGATCAGTTCTCGCGTCAGGCTAAGACCGTGAAGCAAGGACTTTGCTGCTGCCTGATCGTTTATCTGTGCCGCTATAGTGGCCTCATCCACCGTTTTTGCGATCGCCTCAAGCTGCGGCGCAAGCCACGGAGCTTTCGCCTGATCGATGCCGAGCCGCGCTGCCAGCCCGGGCAATGAGGTGTCGATCCCGTCAAAGAAATCCTTCTCGTGCGCACCTGATGCCCGTGGGTTGGGCAATACGGAATCAATCAGCTTGTAATAGCTGGTACGGCGGCCCTCGGGAAGGGTCCATCCGCCCGCGCCCTGCGAGAGCTGGTGCTTCAGGCCCTTCCAAGCGAACTGCACATAGGTTTCGCCCAGCAGCGGGTCGAATTGCGAAGTTTGCAGCTCGATGGTCCAGTCTTCTGTGCCGCGAACATTGTCCATGTAAAGCTTCTTCGCCTGCCACGGTTGCAGCCCTTCGCGAAGCTGCTCGGGAAAGCGCTCCGGATCAGCAGCCGCGCGAAACGCTTCCCTGGTCAGGATTCCAGAGGCCTGATGATGGCCATGCCCGTCGCGGCTGTCGCCCCGGAAACGAGTGCAGATCACGTCCGGACGGAAGGTGCGAATCACCCGAACCATGTCGCCCAGCGCCACGTCGTGGCCATGCCACATCTGGAAGGTTTCTTCCGGAGTCTTGGAAAATCCGAAATCCGCAACCCGGGTAAAACGTTGGTCGACTCCGTAGTAACGGTCGGCCGCCAGCAACTCCAGGGTGCGAACGATACCGAGTTCATCCAGCAGATTGCTGCCAATTTTGTTCTGGCCGCCTTCGCCACGATTCAGGGTGAGTTGCAGTGCGGTCACGCCGTGCCCGCGAGATTCCAGCGTGAGCATTCCGCCGTCTTCGTCGTCAGGATGCGCCACGGTATGCATCAGGCGCGCCGTGGTATGCAGACGGCGCAACATCTCTTTCAGCCCGGCGTCGCCGGTATCGGCCGGAAGTGGCTTGGTATCGACCCAAGGCGATGGAACTTGCGCGAAGGCTGTTGCCGCCACAAGCGCGATAAGCAGATACAGCCTGACACGCGCACCTAAACGACGCAGTGGACTGGTTCGGTTAAAGAATGCCATTGGTTGTCCGAACAGATTAGCAGTTCGACGGCTGACGTACAGAGTACACAAAGATGCGGCCCGGGGCGAAGTGCAAGCCGAGCCAGTCAGGCGGTCGTCGCCGAATCACACGTACGCCTCGTCTACATAGCACCACTTCCAATCGCCCGACTTGAACGCCTGCATCACGGGATGTCCCGTCTCCTTGAAGTGCTTGTTGGCGTGCTGACCGGGAGAAGAATCGCAGCAACCGACGTGTCCGCAGCTCAGACATTTGCGCAGTTGCACCCAACGCTGGCCCGTCTCGAGACATTCCTTGCAGCCCTCGCCGCTGGGCGCGACATTGGGATTGGCTTGCTTTACGTGCTCACACTTCGTCGCCATGAGGCCTCCTCGTAAGAAATATCTTTGTTGGATGAACCGGCCCGTGGGTCAGATTCCTGTAATCCAGCGCGCACGATCACGACAGCGAATCACACCAGCAGCGCGACCGCGTGTCTATAATGGAATTTCGCGGCACATCGCTATCGTGGGAGCGGCAAATTAGCTCCGATGACGCGTATTTGGCGGCGGTCGCGCCGGATTCCTTCATGATTCAAACCCTATTTGGCAGCACCGAAGAAAAGCCCAGTTTCCTGCAACGCATGAAAGAGGCGGTCACGCGCACGCGCGAGACCCTTAGCGAGCGGATTGAAGAGGTAGTTGCGATCCGCAAGGAGATTGATCGCGAGACTCTCGACGATCTGGAGGCGACCCTGCTTACCGCCGATCTTGGCACAGCTACCACCTCGACCGTGCTGGCGGCCTTGCGCGAGAAAGTCGATCGCAAGCAGGTGGGCAACGTCGAAGAGTTAAAGCGTGTGTTGAAAGACGAACTGCTTGCCATCCTGAATACTACGGACAAGAAGCCGGTCCAGAAAGTTGATGGCGAACCGGAAGTAATCCTGGTGGTCGGGGTCAATGGGGTGGGCAAGACCACCACTATCGGCAAGCTGGCGCACACCTTGCGCGGCCAGGGTAAAACCGTGCTGCTGGCGGCAGCGGACACGTTTCGCGCCGCGGCCATCGAGCAGCTCGAGATATGGGGTGACCGCACCGGGACCGAAGTTATCAAGAACAAGCCGGGCGGCGATCCCGCGGCAGTCCTCTTTGACGCGATGCAAGCTGCCAAAGCGCGCAACATTGACTACGTCATTGTGGACACCGCCGGCCGTCTGCACACCAAAACCAGCCTAATGGAGGAGTTGGCAAAGATGCGCCGCACCGCGCAACGCCTCAGCGCCAACGCCCCTCACGAAACCTTGCTGGTGATGGACGCCACTACCGGCCAGAACGGTTTGCAGCAGGCGCGGTTGTTCACACAATCCGCCGGCGTGACCGGAATTGTGCTCACCAAACTCGACGGCACCGCCAAGGGCGGCNNGGAGAGTTCTATGAGCTTGCATGTTCACGAGGAAGTCCTTGCGGCAGCCAACCGAATTGGAGTTCAGCGTGGTGACTGGACTTTTACTCCGTATGAGGTCGTGCGGGCGCTCCCTGGGCTTAAGGAGAACTCGGTTCGCACTGACATCGTCAGCCGCTGCTGCGTTAACGCGCCCAAGAACCATTTGCGCAAGTGGGATTACTTCCGGAGAGTGGGGCATGGGCAATATGAAGTCTTGCCCAAGTACCGGACGAGCGGGCTGAGCACAGGAAGTCATGCTGGTGGGCCTTCCGTGGCCAGAGCGAACTCACGGCAAGATAACCCCGACCATCCGTCACTGCGCGATGTGATTCACGCCGTCATCCATACCGACCAAGACGTCTGCACAGCCGAGTGCCTGGAGGTCGCGGTGGTGACTCAAGGAAGTACTTTGGATGAAGTCGTGCGAAATCTCAGCGACGCACTTGCTCTGCATCTAGAAGGAGAAGATCTGCCAACGTTGGGATTGTCGGACCACCCACGCCTGCAAGTGATTTTTGAAGCACCCCTGAGTCTATGACCAAGCTTCGGCATCTGTCTGCTCGCGAAGTGTTGAAGGCTTTAGGAAGTTTTGGTTTTCAAATAATGACGGTCCGGGGCAGTCACGCCAAACTGAGGCGCATTCTTCCGAGTGGCGAGCGACAAACGCTCACCGTACCGATCCATAAGAATATTGCGCCTGGCACCCTACATGCAATCTTCCGGCAAGCGTGCCGTTACATTCCGGAAGCTGATCTGAAAACGTGGTTCTTCACGGAGGAGCGGTAGCCTGGGCAATTAATGGCCGGTCAATCGCCAACTCGTGACCAGCAGCTCATGCAGCAATCGCTGGAACTGGCCCACAAAGGTGTGGCTCTTGCTTCTCCGAACCCGTGCGTTGGCGCGGTGCTTGTCGACGGACAGGGCAAGGTTATCGGTCGCGGTACGCATACTTACGAGGGCCGCAAACATGCCGAGGTGCTGGCGTTGGAAGAAGCCGGCGACCGCGCCCGTGGCGCCACCCTTTATGTGAATCTCGAACCTTGCTCCCACGTGGGACGCACGGGCCCATGCGCGGACGCTCTCATCGCCGCCAGGGTGAAGCGCGTCTTCGTGGCTATGCGTGATCCTAATCCGGCGGTCGGAGGACGAGGATTGGCCAGGTTGCGCAACGCCGGGATCGAAGTGCAGGAAGGCCTTGGTGAAACCGAAGCCAGAAAGCTGAATGAGTCTTTCGCGAAATATGTGCGTCACCAGACCCCGTTTGTCACCCTCAAGACAGCGATGACGCTCGACGGAAAGATCGCTCCCCCTCCGGGAGAAAGCGCTACGCCTGGCGCTCTGGGGTCCCTAACGGCGAGTGGCGGCTGGATCACCAGTGAAGAAGCGCGGGCGCACGTGCACGAATTGCGCCACGCCAACGATGCCATCATGGTCGGCGTGGGAACCGTGATCGCCGACAATCCACTGCTGACCGATCGCACCGGGCTTCCCCGGCGCAGGCCGCTGCGGCGGGTGATCCTCGATTCCCGCTTGCGCTTGCCGCTGGACTCGCGTGTGGTCAAGACAGCGCGCGAAGATCTCATCGTATTCTGTTGTTTCGCGGAGGAGAACAAGCGACGTGAACTGGAGGCGCGCGGCGTGACTGTGGAGCAGGTTCCGATGCGCCATCTCGTGGAAGATGGCACCATTCCCTTTCCCGGCGGTTCCCCGACCATCGACGGCCGGCCTGATCTCGAAAGAGTGTTGGCCAATCTTGGCGGGCGTGAAATCACCAGCCTGATTATCGAAGGCGGGGCCATGGTGAATTGGGCTGCCTTGTCGGCCGGCGTGGTGGACAAGATTTTCTTTTACTACGCTCCGAAGATTCTCGCGGGCACGGGGTCCATTCCGTTTGCGCTGGGCGCGGGATATCGCCGCATCAGCGAAGCGGCTCACGTAAAATCGCTGGTGCTGCATCGCTTCGGAGAAGACTTTGCCGTGGAAGGCTATCTGCGCGATCCTTACGAAGGAAGCATTTAGCATTTGGCATTTGGCATTTNNAATTGCCAATTGCTAATTGCTGCATTTTCGAGGTCGTCATCATGTTTACAGGACTCGTCGAAGAAGTCGGAACCATTGCCAGCATTGTGGAACGCGGCGGCAATCACCGCATCACCATCTACGCCCCGACCAGCGCGAATGAGTTACAGCAGGGGAACAGCGTGGCCGTCAGCGGCGTCTGCCTGACCGCGCTCGATATCACGCCGCAATCTTTCTGCGCCGACCTGGCCGCCGAAACCTGGAGGCTGACCTCGCTCTCTCGCATCACCGAGGGAGCGCTGGTAAATCTGGAGTTGCCGCTGAAGGCGGACGGACGCATGGGCGGTCATATGGTACAAGGACACGTGGATGGCACGGGTCGATTGGTGGGGCTGGAGCCAATTGCCAACGCGGACGACTTCTGGCTGCTCATCGATATCCCGGAGGAGTTGGAAAAGTATGTCGTGTTCAAGGGCTCCATCGCCATTGAAGGCATCAGCCTCACGGTGGCGAAGCTGGAAGGTTTGCGGCTCACCATTGCCATCATCCCGCACACCGTGAAGATGACGAACCTGGCTTCGCTGAAGCCCGGCGATCCAGTGAACATCGAGACCGACATTATCGCCAAGTATCTGGAGAAATGGACCAGGCGCGATGAGCAGAGCGGAGCGCTGACCGTAGAGCGGTTGGTCGCGCAAGGTTTCTGAAGCCGTTCAACAGTGGCGAAAGCCGCGAACGAAGATTGTTCACCACGGAGACACTGAGGGCACGGAGTTTAATTCTTCCTTCGTCTTCTCCGTGGCTCCGTGGCTGGTTCCTTCCGCCCTTTGAAGCACGATTTACACCCTCGGTTCGTGCGGGGGACGTTGCGCCCCGAAGTAGTGCTCGAAGTCCAGAGAGTCGAGTTCGAGGAACTCCTGCACGATAGGCTCCTTGCAGTTCGCCATTTCCGCAAACGTCCCAAAGAAGATGGCGCGCGCCTCGTGCAGAAACAGCAGGCGGTCGGACAGCTTTTTGGCCAGGGCCATGTCGTGGGTGACTACGATGCTGGTGAGCTTCAACTGCTTCTTGAGTTTCTTGATCAAGTCGCCCAGCAGGTGCGCCATCAGCGGATCGACCATGGTGGTGGGCTCATCGTAGAGCACGGCGTCAGGCTGCGCCGCCAGCGCGCGGGCAATGGCCACGGAACGCTTCATGCCGGTCGACAGGTCGGAGGGTAGCATGTCGCGGAATTCCCGCACGCCCACCATTTCAAGCAGGCCGTCGATGATCTGGTAGATCTGCTCCTCCTGCAAGCCACCGCGTTCGCGCAGAGGAAACGCAATATTCTCGCCTATCGTCAGGGAATCGAAGAGCGCTCCATTCTGAAACACCATGGTCACCTTCTTGCGGATGCGCTCCATGTCCTCCTCGCCATAATTGGTGATGTCTTCATAAGCTACCCAAACTCGCCCCTTGTCGGGCTTAAGAAAGCCCATGATCTCGTGCAGCGCCACCGACTTCCCTACCCCGCTTCGGCCCAGGATGCAAACGGTCTCGCCCGGCATGACGTTGAAACTCACGCCGTTGAGCACGACGTTGCTGCCGAATGCTTTGTGCACATCCTGGAATTCGATATAGGGCTTTCCTTCGTTCATTCGGCGTTGCCTCTCATGCGCAGGGCATCTTCCTTTTGTACGAGATCTTCATATTCTTCGAGAGTATTCACATTGCGAAAGAGCATCGGCGAGAAACCCGCAGCACGGATTTCAGTTTCGGAGATGTACCGCGTAGGCGCCAATGAGAACAAATTTCCGATCTTGTAGTCGCCGTTTTTCAGCGCCTGTTCAGCCACCTCACGCACAGAGCGATGGTAAACCGCGGCCAGGGGTTGCAGCCCGCCCAGTGCCTCGGGAACCACGACAAGCTCGCTGCTGGCGCGCGCCTGCTCCAGTAGCCAGGCGAGAAAATCCGGACCTACCGAAGGCGTATCCACCGCAAGAATCAGGTTGAGCTCCGTTTTGGTGATACATAAGGCAGCGTGGATTCCGCCAAGCGGGCCGCAATCGGGGAAGACATCCCCTACCACATCGCCATATTGCGCATAGCGATCGCGCGGACCGACGATAAGAACCGTGTTGGCGACGGCCGCAGCCGTGTGCAAGGCGCGCTCCAGCAGCGTCTGGTTGCCGACCACGAGCAGCGCTTTGTCTGACCCCATGCGGGAGCTGCGCCCGCCCGCCAGGATGAATGCCGTCACATCGTCCACGCCGACATCATACCGGACTTCGCCTGTTCGCCATTCGTTTTTCGCTAGTCGCTAGTCGCTAGTCGCTTTTCGCCATTCGCTTTTCGCCAAAGGCCCTCGGATTTGACCCTTGGGGCCGGCCTAGCTTCGCCCGTATGTGCTCCTGCCAAACCCTCTAGTTCTAAATCCGCTGTAGATTTGCACCTTTCGCGGACAAGCGAGAAGCGAAAAGCGAACGGCGAAAAGCGGCCTTATGCGTGGCCGGGGCGAAATGTGCTGGTCTTGGGGATGCAGCCATTGATTTCGATGGCGACAATGCGTCCGGCGTGGTCCAGTTCGAGGGTCGCGGGAGCGTTAAACACGGCATCGCCGTTCAGTCCCGGCAAGGCAATAAACACGCGGTTCTCCACGCAGGCTGCCGTCGGATCGCGTTTCAGGAAGGAAAGGGCGTGATCGTTGCGGCACATCTTGGGCAGCATAAAGCTGATGTCGGCCACATCTCCCGTTTCCGACACCGAAAGGGCTGCCTCGACGGAAATCCGCGACTCTACTTCGTCACCCTCGACCTCGGTCGGAGGTTTGAAGCAAATGTAATACTCAAAACCTGACTCCGGATCGAACGGACTTCGATCAACCTGAAACGCCATACGGCCGCCTCCCGACGTGCCGGTCCACAGCTAGGGATTGCATAGTAAACGAATGCGCTGCTGCACGCAAAGTGTCGAATCGGGTCCGCTTTCGTCCAATGAAATCAACCCACTAGAGGCTGCGGAAAAAAGCGATGTTCGGCCGTTGGCTTCCCCTTTGCTCGGGGCCGTTCGGGCCCCACAGACCCAGGAAACCCAAACCAGCCCTGCCGCTCTGATATATTTTCGTTCGTATCGTTTTTCTTTCCGGATTAAGCATGCCAATTTTCTCGCTGACTGAAATCGCTAAGGAACAAGTGGAGGCGGTGCAGGATTACTCCCTGCTCGCCGGCCGCTCGCTTACCAATATCTTCGGGCATCCTCGCTACTTTGCCGACACCCTGTTGCAGGCCGATTCCATCGGGGTCGGATCGCTGCCCATCGTGATCCTGACGGGTTTCTTCACCGGTGCGGTGCTGGCGCTGCAAACCTCCAGCACTTTGCAGCAATTCGGTTCGTTGTCGCTAACCGGCAAACTGGTTTCGCTGTCGATGGTGCGCGAGCTAGGGCCGGTGCTGACGGGACTAATGGTAGCTGGCCGCAACTCCAGCGGTATGGCCAGCGAGCTGGGCTCCATGAAAGTCACCGAGCAGATTGACGCCATGCGCGCCATGGGAGTTGACCCATCCAAGAAACTGGTCACGCCACGGGTCATCGCCAGCATGGTGATGCTATTCTTCCTTGCCATCATCTCCAACCTGGTGGGGCTGACCGGTGGATTTGTGATCTCGTATCTCTTGTTGGGGCTGGATCCCAACCAATACTGGACCACCGCTTACCAGGCGCTGCGCTTTGGGGACGTGTTCATGGGGTTATGCAAACCCGTGTTCTTCGGCTTTATCATCTCCAGCATCGGCTGTTACTACGGCCTCTCCGCCAAGGGCGGCACGCAAGGCGTGGGACGAGCTACCACGCAAGCGGTGGTCGCAGCGTCGGTGCTCATCCTGGTCAGCGATTTTTTCATCACCCGACTGCTTATGGGGATCTTCCAGTACTAATGTCCAGCCTCGCACCGCCGGCCGAGCAGCGCCAACCGACAGCCACATCCAGGGCTGACGCCGCCATGCGCTTCGAAAAAGTCGGAATTGGTTTCGATCACCCGGTGCTGGGGGGTATTTCTTTTCAACTGCCCCATGGTGAAACCAAGATCCTGATGGGTGAGGCGGGCACAGGAAAAACCCTGGTCCTGAAACTGGCACTCGGATTACTGAAGCCGGACGCTGGGCGCATCACGGTCCTGGGCGAAGAGATTACGCAAATGCGCGAGGAGGATCTGTTTGCGCTGCGGCGCAAGATCGGGATGGTGTTCCAGGAGAGCGCGCTCTTCGATTCCTTGACGGTGGAGGAAAACGTCGCTTATCGCCTCATGGAAGAGACCGGCAGGCTGACCGATGAAATCCACGCGCGGGTGCTGGAGGCCTTGCGCTTCGTCGAACTGGAGCACACCGTCGATCTGTTCCCCTCTGAGCTCTCCGGCGGTATGCGGCGCCGGGTGGCAATTGCGCGCGCCATCATCACCCGGCCGGAAGTCATCCTTTACGATTCCCCCACCGGTGGCCTCGACCCGGTTACGTCGGATACGATCATCGAGCTCATTGTCAAGCAGCGCGACGTCTATGGGACAAGCTCCCTGCTGGTGACCAGCCGTCTGCAAGACGCGTTCACCATGGCGAGCCACTGCTTCGACCAGAAGCAGAACAAGATGGTACCGGTCGCTGACGGTGGCGTCCGCGACCTCCACACCAGGTTTCTGATGCTGCGGGATGGACAGATCATCTTCGAAGGAACCGCCGCCGATATGCTGCGCAGCAACGATCCCTACATCCGCGAATATCTAAGCTAGGCGTGCTGCCGGACAGCTGCCGCAGCCATCTCCGCCTGCCGCTTCTGCACGCGCGCGAGCCGCTCGCGTCCCTCGGCAGAACCCTCAACGACTTTCTGCAGGTTGGAAAGGAAGTCTGGCATTCCCGACTTCCGCCGAAATTCCTCCAGGAACGGCTGGATTTTGCCGTACGCGAAGTACATTTCCTGACAGGTATCGTAGACGAGCAGCGCGTTCAGGGTCCCATGGACAACCAAGGTAGCGGCCATCTCCCAATAACCGTACACCTGGCGAAGATATGCATTTTCCTTGCTGCCAAACGCGTTGGTGAGGGCGAGAATTTCATCCACGGACTTGGGCGCAAAGCCAACTACGAAATTGCGGGCTTCGCGCATGACCGGCTCCCGGCGTAGATCATAAAGCTTCAGGATAAGTTCGGCGTCTTGATGTGTGGCTTGTGAGGTGCTCATAGATTCTCCCTATGGTTAGGTTCGAAGGCGTTCATCGCCAGCATTGACAGCATGGGGGGCGCGATATTGGTGGCGCCCCGAGACGACTGAGTCTGCTGGCATCTATTCTTGGCCGCCGGGTTTCGCCATCTGAGCAAAGGCCTCGCGGGCCCGGCGTTCCATCTCCTCCGGGGCAACGTCTTCCACATGTTGTCCCAAAGCCCAGAGATGGCCAAAGGGGTCCTTGATCTGGCCGTAGCGATCACCCCAGAACTGGTTTGCCAGCGGCATCACCACGGTTCCCCCTGCACCAACGGCTTGGTTGAACAGGCCGTCGACGTCTTCCTGTACGTACAGATTCAGCACCACCGGGCTGCCGCCCAGCGTCTTGGCCGAACCAGATCCCATGCCGGGAAATTCGTCCGCCAACATGAGCCTGGCGCCTCCGACGCTCAACTCCGCGTGCATTACCTTTCCGTCCGGCGTTTTGTGCACGCCCAGGATTTCTGCCCCAAATGCCTTCTTGTAGAAGTCCACCGCCTTGGGGCCGTCATTGACGATCAGGTGGGCAATGATCGTCGCACCTTTCAATTGTCCTGCCATGTTTCACCCCTTCTCGAAGGAATGCCCGGCTTATGGCCGGGCGGTTTTGGATTGACAATCATTTCATTATGCAACAGCTTCCGGCTGGATTTCCCGCGAGTAGTCACATTTAACCGTACTTTCATCCCCGGCTTTCTTCTTTCCGCGGCCCTTGCCTGAGCTCTTAGGCTCGTCGCTCTCGGTGCGTTTGTTGTTGGGACACACCAGGAAGCTGCCCGACTTGAGGTTCTTCTCCAGCAGATACGGGCTGCCACACTCGGGACAGGGCTCAGCCACCGGCCTGTAGGCCGAGGTGAATCGGCACTTCGGATAGTTGGAGCATCCGTAAAAGAAGTTGCCGCGGCGGGCTTTTTTCTCCGCCAACTCGCCCGTCCCACACTGGGGACACTTCACCCCGATGTAGTTCTGTTTCACCCACTTGCATTCCGGATAGCCGCTGCAAGAAATAAACTCTCCATAGCGGCCATGCCGCAGCAGAAGGTTGCGACCGCACTGCGGGCACTTTTCATCGAGCGGGATGTCGGGGACCTTCTTGGCCTGGTCGAGCCGGCGCGTGGTCTTGCAATCGGGATATCCGGTGCAAGCCATGAACTGCCCAAAACGTCCGCGTTTCAGCACCATCGGCCGGCCGCAATTCTCGCAGTATTCCTCCTGCGTAGTTTCCTGCACATCGGCCGAATCGAGGTCGGGCAGGTCGATGGGATTTTCCTTGGTGAACGTGCAACTGTTGGGGTCGGTCTTGTCATACGCGCTGCACGCATAGAACGACCCGTGCTTGCCCCATTTGATAACCAGCGGCGAGCCGCACCGCTCACACTTTTCGTCAGTGGGCTTCTCCATCCGCTTGACGTTCTCCATGTGCTTTTCGGCGTAATGGAGTTCCTTCTCGAACTTCTTGTAGAACTCGGCCAGAGCGTCGGTCCAGCGCTCCTTACCGTCCTCGATCTCGTCGAGTTCCTCTTCCAGTCGCGCCGTGTATTGCAGATCGAAAATGTCCTTGAAGTTGGCCACCAGCAGATCGGTGACCACAAATCCAATTTCGGTGGGAATGAACTTCCCCCCGATCTTCTGCACGTATTGCCGCTCCTGGATGGTGCTGATGATGGCCGCGTAGGTGGACGGACGCCCGATGCCGCGCTCCTCCAGTTCCTTCACCAGCGAAGCCTCGTTGAAGCGCGGCGGAGGCTCCGTAAAGTGCTGTTCGGCATCGACACCCTTCAGGGTCAGCTTCTGGCCTTCGGTCAGCACCGGCAGCTTATGCTTGAGCGCCTCGTCCTCTTCGTCTTTGGCGTCCTTCGATTCTTCGTACACCTTCAAAAAGCCTTCAAACTTGAGCACCGAGCCGGTGACCCGGAAGCGGTACACGTCGTTGCCATTCTTCGCGTCGATCTCCACGGTCGTCTGATCGAAAACGGCGGGGTTCATCTGCGAAGCGACAAAACGCTGCCAGATCAGCTTGTAAACCTTGTACTCGTCTTCGTGGAGATACTGCTTAATCTGGTCGGGATGCCGCGAAGCAGCCGTCGGGCGGATGGCTTCGTGTGCCTCCTGGGCGCTTTTCTTCGACTTGTACGTGTTCGGCGCCTCAGGCAAGAACTCCTTGCCATACTCCTTGCCGATCANNACGCCTTCATACAGGCGCTGGGCGATCATCATGGCGCGTTTCACGCTGAAGCGCAGCTTACGCGAGGCATCCTGCTGGAACTTGCTGGTGGTAAACGGCGCGGCCGGACTGCGCCGGCGCTCGCGCTTGTCAACCGAGCGAACGCTCCAGTCGGCGGTCTCAATCGCAGCCTTGATTTTGGCGGCATCTTCGCCGTTCGTCACGGGCGTCTTTTCGTCGCCGATGCCAATGAACCGCGCCGCGAACGTCGGCGGCTTGACCGCGTGCAGGTGGGCGTCAATGGTCCAGTACTCTTCCTTGACGAACGCCTTGATATCGCGTTCACGCTCAACAATCAGGCGCAACGCGACGGTTTGCACGCGTCCGGCGGAGATCCCCCGGCGCACTTTGTCCCACAACAGCGGCGACACCTGGTAGCCGACCAGCCGGTCGAGCACGCGGCGGGTCTGCTGCGCATCCACCAGATTGCTGTCAATGTCGCGCGGATGGAGGAATGCCTCCTGCACGGCGCGCTTGGTAATTTCGTTAAACGTCACGCGGCGGATCGGGATCGCGCCCTTCTTGCTCTTCTTCTTGCCATCAATCGAGTCACCGCCAAGTTCTTCGGCGAGGTGAGCGGCGATGGCTTCCCCTTCGCGGTCGGGGTCGGGCGCCAGATAGATGGCATTGGCTGTCTTCGCCAGCTTCTTCAGCCGGGCGACGACCTTTTCCTTGCCCGGAATGATCACATACTCGGTCGCGAAATTATCGTCAAGATCGACCCCCAGCGACTTCTTGGGCAGGTCCTTGATGTGCCCGAGCGAGGCTTCGACCTCATAGCCCGAGCCGAGATATTTTTGGATCGTCTTGGCTTTGGTGGGCGACTCGACGATGACTAAACCTTTTGACAATGGAACCTCAAATATTGCGAATTACGTTTAGAAGCTAGCACGGTTTCGGCCTTCGGCGAAACTGCGCTATCAGCCATCAGCCGTCAGCTGTCAGCTAAAGCCCCGGTCTTCAATATCTTGGTGGGACACGACGCACTACACCGCCCCCCGCAGCGGTCGCCGCGTCCCGTTGGATTCGCTTCAGCAGAGAGTTGAGCATACGCTTCACCTCGATCACATCGGCGTTTATAGATTCGTAGCTCTGGGAAGGAAGAAATCCAATATCTCGCGCCAACAGAAGCTGGTATTCCACTTCGCACGCCGAGCCGAATGCGATTTGAACGAACCTTCCAAATTCCGGTTGGGTACGCCCACATCCTTCCGCCAGATTCGTAGGAATTGATGAGGCCGCACGCCGAACTTGACTCGACAGACCAAACACCTCTGATTTCGGAAAGCTTTCAGTCAGCCGATATGTTTCCAGCGTGATCTTGTGTGCCTTATTCCATACGTCGAGGTTCCTGAAGTCCTGCACAATTTTCCTCTTTTGCGGCTTTACGGCTTGGGCCGATAGCTGATAGCTGACGGCTGACGGCTACATGCTCCTCACAAAGTACTTCCCCGGCAGTTGCCGGATGCGGCCGCTCAGCTCCAGCTCGACCAAGGCGCTGAATATTTCAGAAGACGAAAGGTAGGAAGCCAGGCGCTCGACCAGTTGGTCGATGTGAATGGATTCGTCGGCTCGCATCAGGGCATAAACCCTTTTCTCGCTCGGCGGCAACTGCTCCCCTTCAAATAGTGATGACGCAACACCCTCCTCCGATGCAGGCGGCTCCGGCGGAGTGAGGGCCAGGCGGACATCGGCGGGCAGCGCTTCCCACACATCCTCCCAGGTGGCTACGAGCGCGGCGCCCTGCTTAATCAACGTGTTAGGACCCCAGGAAAGCTTGTTGGTGACGTTGCCCGGCACGGCAAAAACCTCCCGCCCCTGCTCTAATGCACAACGGGCCGTCACGCGGGTCCCGCTGAACTCCCCCGCCTCGAGTACCAAAACCCCAATGGCAATGCCGCTGATCAGCCGATTACGAATGGGGAAATTCTGCGGCGCCGGAAAAGTCCCCAGCGGAAATTCGCTCAGAATGGCGCCGCCTTCAGCCAATATCTGATCGGTGATTTTGCGGTTCTCCGCCGGGTAAACCACGTCGATTCCGGTCCCCCAGATGGCCACGGTGTGACCGTGCGCCTGTAGGGCCCCACGGTGCGCGGCGGTATCTACACCTCGCGCCATCCCACTGAATATGATGAGCCCACGGGCCGCAAGGTCGCAGGCGAGCCGCTCCGCCATGCCCGTTCCGTAGGGTGTAGGATGCCTAGTGCCGACAATCGCAATCCCTGGCTTATCTATAACTTCTGCATTTCCCTTAAGGTAAAGCACGAGCGGCGGATCATAAATTTCCAGCAAGCGTCGAGGGAATTCCGCGTCTCCGGGAACGATTACTTCAGCGCCCAGTTCCCGGGCATGGTCAAATTCGGCGTTGGCCAATTCCATCGACTTACCTAACGCCAGACTCTGGGCCGCCGCGCTGGCGAGGCCGGTCGCTTCCAGTTCGGTCAGCGACGCGGTGAACAGCCGGTCAATGTCCCCGTACATTTCAACCAGCTTGCGGCCGCGTCCGGCGCCCACGCCGGGAGTCAACGACAAAGCCAGCCATTGCAGTTTGCGAGTTACTGCGTATTCGTGAGCTCTCACCGGCGCTTCAGCTTGCATAGCAATTCCCCCGAGCGGCAAATGCCTCCCAACAGTCGGACAG
>PLYW01000364.1 GCA_003151875.1 Acidobacteriaceae bacterium | reverse complement strand
AAGCGCGAGCAGGTGTACATCGCCAACATCGTGAAGTGCCGCCCGCCGGGCAACCGCACGCCCGAGCGCGACGAGTGTGAAACCTGCTCACCGTTCCTGATGCGACAAATTGGCGTCATCCGGCCAAAGGTCATCGTGGCCTTGGGCGCGACTGCGGCCAAGAACCTACTCAGCGTCAACGACTCCATGGCGTCGCTGCGCGGACGGTTCTATGATTATTCGCCGCCGGGCATCGCCGCCGAGTCCGATGGACCGTTGCAATGCAAGTTGGCAGTCACCTACCATCCGGCGTTTCTGTTGCGCGACCCGCGGCAGAAGAAGGAAGCCTGGAAGGACTTGCAGATGGTCATGCGCTACCTTGACTTGCCCAGCCCGCAGCGCGCACCCAGCGACGAAGGCAGTTAACAGCCATGCCGCAATTCTGCGATGTGGCCGTGCCGGTCCCGCTCGACGCCGTTTTCACCTATCGCATCGCCGACATCGAGCCCTGCGTGGGCGGGCGCGTCATCGTGCCCTTCCGCGAGAAGCGGCTCTGCGGCATCGTCACCGAACTTCACGATCGCGAGCCAAAATTCCAAACCCGGCGCGTGAGCCAGGTGCTCGACTCAGCGCCCGCACTCACTCCTGAACTCATGCAGCTGGGCCGCTGGATCGCGCAGTATTACATTGCGCCCATCGGCGAAGTGTTTCGCACCATGCTGCCACTGTCGGCGGAGTTCCGGCGCGTCGTCGGCTATCACATCACTGACAAAGGAATTGCTGCACTCCATGCTGCGTCCACTATCGGATCCTCGTTGCGTTCGCGCCAAGAGCCAGAGCACCAGATGCTGGAGTATGCGGTGCTAAACCGGCTGGCCGATGGCGAAGTGGTGCGCGAAGCGGCCCTGCGTTCGGCGACCGGAGCGTCGCGTAATTTGCTGCAATCTTTGCTGCGCAAGAAGTGGATCGCTCGCGACGACCTTAGCGACGTGCGTGATGCCAGTCGCACCGTACAGATCGCGACCTTGAAGGAGGTGACCGGCAAGCTCAACGCCAATCAGCAGAAGATCGTGGCCTACCTGCGCAGCCAGGAGAACCTGCGCGCTCCGGTGGAAGCGATTCGTGAGTTGGTCGTCCCGCGGACCACTCTGCAAACGCTGGTGAAACGTGGGATCGTCGCGTTCAGCCAGGAAGCGGCCGCCTTCCGCATGTCGGGGATGAAGCCGCGCAAGCTGGAGTTCCTGTTCACGCCTGCGCAGAAAGCCGCGCTCAACACCATCATCACCGCCACCGAGGAACGCCAGTTCCTACCCATGCTGCTGCATGGCATCACCGGCTCGGGCAAGACCGCGGTGTATCTGTCGGCGATGCAGGCGGTGCTGGCTAAAGGACGCTCCGCCATTTTGCTGGTCCCTGAAATCGGCCTCACTCCCGCCGTCGCCGCCGACCTGCACCAGATCTTCGGGGACGAGGTCGCGATCCTCCATTCCGGGCTCAGCGACGACGAGCGCGCCGAGCAGTGGAAGCACATCCGCAACGGCGACTCCCACATTGTGGTAGGTACGCGTTCCGCCATCTTTGCGCCGGTGCCCGACCTGGCGCTCATCGTGGTGGATGAGGAGCACGACCACTCCTACAAGCAGGAAGAGATGCCGCGCTACCACGCCCGCGACGTGGCCGTAATGCGCGCCAAAATGTGCAACGCCGCCGTGGTACTCGGTTCGGCCACACCGTCGCTGGAGACCTACTACAACGCCGTCAATGGCAAGTACCGGCTGCTGGAATTGCCCGAGCGCATCGAGAAGCGGCCGCTGCCCGAGGTCCAGATCCTCGACATGCGCGAGGAATTCCAGCGCACCCGCAAAGACGAGCCGCTCTCGCGCAAGCTGGTGGAAGAGATTGGCGAACGGCTGGCGCGCCGCGAGCAGGTGATGGTGCTGCTGAACCGCCGCGGCTACTCCGCCTTCGTGCTCTGCCGGGAATGTGGCGAGAGCGTGCAATGCAAGAACTGCGCCATCTCCATGACTTACCACAAACGCGAACACCGCCTGATGTGCCATTACTGCGGCTACACGCGGCCTGCGCCCCGCACCTGCCCCAAATGCGGCAGCGAATATGTGCAGTATCTCGGGACTGGATCGGAGAAGCTGGAGCACATCCTGCACGGCATGTTTCCGCAGGCGCGCATTGCCCGGCTCGATCGCGACACGGTCCATGGCCGCGACGACTTCGAGCGCATGTTGAGCGCGCTGCAGGCGGGCGAAATCGATCTGCTGGTGGGCACGCAGATGATCGCCAAGGGGCACGACGTCGCCAATGTCACGCTGGTGGGCGTCGTCGGCTCCGACGCGGCGCTCAGTTTTCCCGACTTCCGCGCCGCCGAGCGCACCTTCCAGTTGCTGACTCAGGTTGCAGGACGCGCCGGGAGAGGCGACACCCTCGGCAAGGTCGTTCTGCAAACATTTTTTCCCGACCACTACGCCATCCAGTTCGCCGCCGCGCACGATTACCACGGCTTCTACGAGAAGGAAATACGCTTCCGCAGTTGGATGCACTATCCGCCGTTCAACGCCGTCAGCAACGTGCTGGTGCATAGCAGCAAGCTCGACGAAGCGCTGACCTGGTCGGGCATTCTGGGGAAATGGTTCGAAGCGAGCCGGCTGGCAGGCATACGCGTCATGGGCCCCTCCGCCGCGGTGATTGTGCGACTGAAGACCGAGTATCGCTATCACTTCCTATTGAAGTCCGCGAGCCGGGAGCGCATGAATGCCGCGTTGCGTTCCATGCTCACTTATGCGGATACGCAGAAAATTCCCCGCAACAATGTAGTGGTAGATGTGGACGCGCTGTCGTTAATCTAGCTTTCAGCCGTCAGCTATCAGCCAAACCTTTCTCCAACGTATTTCGGGGGCAGAGACGCCTTAGCCTATCCCGGCCACGCTCCCAATGCCCTGCGCACCAGCACCAACTGTCCCAGGTGATAAGCGCCGTGATCGGCAGCCAGCAGCACCTCGCGCAGCAACGTCTGGCCTTCGCCATGAGGCAACGGTTTGAACAGGTCCTGCGCGGGGTCGCTGACCAGCTTGCGGAACTCCTCCTGCAATTTCAGGATGGCCTTCACACTCTCGTCCCAAGCTTTGCCGCTAGGCGGAGCCGCGCTTTTCGGCCAGTAGCCCTCGGGCCATTTTGGCGACTTGTGTTTGGCGTCGCGGCTGAACCTCAGGATGTCCCACAACGCGAGGCGTATGTGTTCGAGCAATTGCCACGCCGAATACGGCAGTCCGCCGGGTACCTGACCGCGCAGCTTGGCGGGGAAGTCCTTCACCGCCGCGCTCAAGTCGGCATGGGCTTCGTTCCAGTCGATCGTCTTGGCAAGTTGTTGACGAAGGAGTTTGTCGTGATCCATGAGACCTCACAGGGAAGAAAAATTGATACTCGTGTGATGTGATTCGCGGCCCCACGGATGGTAATTCTAGCAATCTAGAACTTGTTGCTGGGCCACGCGGCTAAGCTATGATTTCTGCCAGCTATAGGGGTCC
>PLYW01000378.1:1072-5134 GCA_003151875.1 Acidobacteriaceae bacterium | reverse complement strand
CCGCTACTGTAAAAGCAAAGGACACTCCAGAAACCGCGCATTGCGACAGCGTCGAAAAGCCAAGAACGACGGAGGCGTACGACGACGATTCCATCCTAAACATTGCTTTCCACAATCGCGGTGAGCATAGATTAAACGCTAAGAATCGTTGAAGAGGTCCTTCGCGCCATCGAATGTCTCTCAAAGGCGGTCGCACTATATACTTAATGATTCCTGTCGATCGGCTGCGCCCCGATCCATTATGAGACGATCCCCAATCCTTGCCGCGGTTGCCCTGGCTGCACTTCTGGCCGGCGAGAGTGGATGCCTGTTCCGCACCCGCGTCGTCGAGATGCGGACCAGCACGGCCAAACTGCAGACGGCCACCAAACAGGAGTTGGTGGACCGCATCAACCAGCAAACCTCGCAGATCAAGACCCTGAANNCGGTTCAAACTGTCCATTCCGGTCAAGAACAAGTTCTACGTCGGCAGCGCAGAGGTCACCAATCCGGCCGCCAACCCACTGGAGAACCTGCGGCCCCAGGTCATCTACAACGCTCTGTTTCTGCCGGAGATCGATAAAGATGAAATTGCGGTTTTGGAGAACGACACCGAGGCGGTGGTGGATGCGAAGACCAAGAAGCTGGTCCAGCAGCCGGATTATGTGATCGACATCATCCGCCGTTCCGACTCTGATCAAGGCTGGTATTTGTTCCGCAAGATCATATTCGAGCGCGTAAACCTGGTTCCCCACCAACAGATTATTTACGACGAAGCCGGCGAAATCGAGACCAGCGTCACCTATCAGGTTTATGAGGACCACAACGGCGTCAGCTTTCCGAAGGTGATTGAGATTGATCGTCCGCGCGAGGAGTACTCCATCCGCCTGATCGTTGACAAGCTAGTGATCAATGAGCCGATTCGGGATGATCAGTTCGTCTTGCAGCAGCCACCGGGCTCGCAACTCGTGGACCTTGATTACCCGCAGAACGCACCCGCCAAGGGCGCCCCGGCTCCCGGACCAGGCGCTACCCCCCAGCCCAAGTAGCCGGCCAGCTTTGGCATTACTACAACCTGTCCGGAACACGGCCGCTCCAAGAACCTGACAACTGCTCACAGCTGCGGCGCATAGACTGCCCATCCTCGTGGGCTGGCCCAAAAGTCGGCGTGACCGTCGGCCGAGGTGGTCTTCGAATCGGGACGGCTGGCGTCATGGCCTCCGTAAGCCACCGGCACCAACTGCACACCTTGCCACTGAGTTTGCACCATCGCGCCATTCCAGGCATCGCCCAGGTTGTTGAGCACATAAACCAGCCCGGATTGCGCGCCCGCGCCAGTGCGCTGCATCACGTAGAGGTTGTCATCGGCATAGAGCACTTGCGTTGTGCCGCCGGCATGTTGCTCATGAGCGGCCACGAGCGCGGCGATCCCGTTCGGGGTACCCGTCTTCGCCAGCCTGAAGTTGTACCAGTCCATCCAGAAAACGCTGGGATAGCCTTCGTGGGACAGAATGAAGCTGTAGGCCAACAACTTGTCGCTGTTGATGGCGTTGCCGGGATCGCGAATGGTGTCGTGATTGTCGACGAAAGTGACCGCTTGCGACGGCGTGTCCTGGACCACGGTCCCGGGAGTGGCGAGCGTGCGAAGACTGAAGCCGTAGGTATCGCAGAGACCCTTCAGCCGGTAATGCAGAGGAAAATCGAACGCCGACACAGGGTTGTCCATAAAGCTATTGATGGTACCGAGCCAGTCGTCAATGGTGCGCTCGCCGTCCCAGCACTCGCCCACGCAGAACGGATAGAAGCCCTGCTCCGACTTATTCAGGTAGCGCAGCTCGGCGATGGCCTTCACCATCCATGGCGCGTAGCCTTTGACGAAATCGAAGCGGAAGCCGTCGAACCCGATGGTCTCGATCATCCATTGCGCCAGGCTGACGATTTCCCCGTACACCTTGGGATTGCGATGGCACAGGTCAGGCATGTCGCCGAAGGTCATTCCGTCGAATGTCTCGTAACGCGAAGGATGGAAGTGCTCCCAGTTGCGCGGGAACTGACCGCTGGCCGGATTGAACTTGGTCCAGCGTGTCTCCCCGTCGATGGGATTGACCTCCTGCGCGTCGCCGCCATTGTTGTGGTCGAGCACGAGATCGGCATAGACCTGCATGTTGGCGGTGTGGGCTGCGTTGATCAGCGACACCAGCTCCGCCTGATTGCCGAACCACGTCTTGGTGCGGCCTTTCTGGTTGAAGTCGCCAAGGTCGAAGTAGTCATAAGGATCGTAGCCCATGGACGGTCCGCCAAGGTTGGCGGCTTTGCATGCGGGAGGCAGCCACAGCGCGGTAAAGCCTGCCTGCTGCAACTCAGGAATTTTGCCGGCCAGAAAATTCCACCAGGCGCCGTCTTGATTTTCTTGCGATGGACAGTTCCAGTAGAAAGCCTGAAATAAGACTCCCATGGCGAGCTCCTTTTGGGGGTGGAAAGAGAATAGCGCAGTTACGCACCATCGGAGACGTTTCAACAATAAAAGTTGGTGACAGCGTTTACACCCGGGCAGATTGCTCGTCCGGACCCAGCGGCAGGAAGTACTGCGTGCCGCGGATGGGCTCGCTGACCCGCCGCAGCAGCGCCTGCAAATCTTCGCTGCGCTCCACGAAGTCGATCTCCGAGGTGTTCACGATCAGCAGGTCCGACGAGGTGTAGTGAAAGAAAAAGTGTTCATACGCCTTGATCACCTCTTCCAGGTAGTCGTCGCTAATGGCCTTTTCGCCGGGGGCGTTCTTTTTCTTCAGCCGCTTCTTCAGCACCTCGGGCGTGGCTTGCAGGTAAATGACGAGATCGGGCGTAGGCACGTTCTGCCGAAACAGCTCGTAGTAGCGGTTGTAAACCTCCAGCTCCGCATCGCCCAGATTGAGGCAGGCAAACAGCTTGTCCTTTTCGAAAATGTAATCGGCAACGTAGGTCTTGTTGGGATTGCGTTTGACGTCGAGACTGCCCAGTTGCTCATAGCGCGCGATCAGGAAAGCGAACTGCGCTTGGAAGGCGGCCCCGCGCTCGCCGTCGTAGAACGAGCGCAGAAACGGGTTACGCTCAGGCTCGGTGATGCGCTGCGCGTGCAGGGTTTCCGCGATGACCTGGCACAGGGTGCTCTTGCCGACGCGAATCGGGCCTTCGACTGCGATATAGCGGGGTGGTTCGAAAAGGTTCGCCATGGGAATAAAACGTTACGAATCGCAGAATATCTTGCCTGCCGCCTGCGCGCAATTGTCGTGAGAGTAAATGTTGGCCCGAGTTTTCCACCGGGGAACGTGGGTGCCCCATCCTTTCGCCGCTTTTGCGAAAGGGTGGGAGTCTGGCCGCTAGGGAAAGCGGTCGCTGTGGCCCTCCGGCTACAATCGATCCAATGCTTCCACAGCTCATTGGCGGCGCTGGCGTTGCGGGACTGGCTTGCTGGGCGGGCTACCACACCATGGCGCCCACCTCGCAGCTTTATGGCCCGACATTCGTCGGCCTGGGGCCCGGCTCTCGCCTGCTGGCGCTCACCTACGACGACGGGCCCAACGATCCCTACACCTGGCGCATGATGGAAGTACTGGAACGCCATGGCGTGAAGGCCACATTTTTTCTCATTGGACAATATATTCAACAGAAGCCCGAGATCGCGCGCGCCCTGGTCGCCGCCGGTCATGCCGTTGGCAGCCATACCTGGAGCCATCCCAACCTGATTTTTGCACCGGCGACCGAGGTGCGCCGCCAGCTTGTGCAAACCAGGCAAGCCATCTTTGACGCCACCGGCGTGGAAACGAAAATCTTCCGGCCTCCGTTCGGAGGACGGCGTCCGGCGACGTTGCGCACGGTGCGAGCCTTCGGGCTGCAGACGGTGATGTGGAACGTCACCTGTCACGACTGGAAAGCGAAGTCGGCTGAGGAAATCGCCGCCCGGGCCGCCCGCCAGATCCGCGGCGGCGATGTCATCTTGCTGCACGACGGCTCGCATGTGCGCATGGGCGCCAACCGCAGCCGCAGCGTCGAAGCCAGCGACCGCATCCTCAGGCGCTATCGGGGCGAGGGGTTCGAGTTCGTGAC
>PLYW01000378.1:0-1033 GCA_003151875.1 Acidobacteriaceae bacterium | reverse complement strand
TGCTTATCGGTGAAGAAGAACGTGAACATCGACCCCACGCGGTTGGCTGTCATGGCCACGCCCGCTTCTTTGGCGGCTGCGATGATGCCCGCCACCAGCCTAGCCGCCATGTCATCGAGCTGCTGATAGAACCGCTGCCGGTTGGCCTTCAACTGGCACAGCGTGGCGATGCCCGCCGCCATCGCCAGCGGATTGCCGCTCAGCGTTCCCGCCTGATACACAGGGCCCAGAGGAGCCACCAAGTCCATGATCTTCGCCGGTCCACCGTAAGCGCCCACCGGCAGGCCGCCTCCGATGATCTTGCCCAGCGTGGTGAGGTCAGGCTTGATGTTATACAGCTCCGACGCGCCGCCAAAGGCCACGCGGAAGCCGGTCATCACCTCGTCGAAGATGAGCAGCGCACCTTCGCGCGCGGTGATCTCGCGCAGAGCCGCGAGGTAGCCCGGCTGGGGCGGAACGCATCCCATGTTGCCGACCACCGGCTCCACGATCACGCAGGCGATCTGGCCTTGGAATTTGGCGAAGGCGGCCTCAACGGCGCTGCGATCGTTGTAGGGCAGCGCCAGGGTGAACTCGACAAACTCTTCCGGCACGCCCGCCGAGCCGGGGATGCCGAGCGTGGCCACGCCGGAGCCGGCTTTCACCAGCAGGGCGTCGCTGTGTCCGTGATAGCAGCCTTCGAACTTCACAATGAACTTGCGCTGGGTGTGCGCGCGGGCCAGCCGGATCGCCGACATGGTCGCTTCGGTTCCGGAACTGACGAAACGGACCTTCTCGATTGCGGGAAAGGCCTCGATCACCAGCTCGGCCAGGTCAGCTTCGGTTGGAGTGGAGGCGCCAAAGCTGGTGCCGTTGCGGGCGGCCTGGACGATGGCCTCGATGACCTCGGCGGGCGAGTGGCCGAGGATCAGCGGCCCCCACGAGCCCACGTAGTCGATGTAGCGGTTGCCGTCGGCGTCCCACACGTACGCGCCCAGGCCGCGGACCAAAAACGGCGGCGTACCGCCCACCGAACGGAAGGCGCGGACCGGCG
>PLYW01000066.1 GCA_003151875.1 Acidobacteriaceae bacterium | reverse complement strand
CTATCGCTGATGCCTGTCCAGACGAGTTCTCCCTCGGGCGTAGCGGTCGCGTAGAGGTTGGTTTCGATGCGCACTGTCTTGTCTTCGCGCAGATAGTCCGGAGAATAGACCTGCCGGTAAGCGACCGGATAATAGCCGTAGAACGAGTTGTAGTAAGCGTAAGGAACGGTGTAGCTGTGACCGGGAATGTAAGTGATGTTCTTCTCCACCCTCACCAGCCGCGTCACCAAGACAGCTTCGATGTGGTGCTCGCGGATCTGCGCCTTCAAATAGTCCAGGTCCATGTTGGCCGACTCGGGCCGCAGCAGGATGGAATGCCCCGGAATAGCCTCAATTCCGTCGCGAGCCAGTTTGTTGGCCAGCGCATCTTCGAAGTCGGAGCGAATCGCCGGATTGTCGCTCATGCCGATTACCAGCACCTTCTTGAAGCGCTGTCCGGAATAGCTGGGATTCTTCACGCTGGCCACCAGCTTGGCCGAGTTGCAGTTTCCGATTGCCGACGCAGTCAGCAGAACGGCAATCACTATCGGGAATCGTCTCAAGAGTTTCTCCTCGTGTTCTGCATACTATTTCTTGCACCCGGCGCTCGTGCCCGCCGCAACTGCCGGCAGCGGCGACAAGTTTGCCGCGGTCAGCATGGCGTTGAATGACGCCAGGTCCTGCTCGCTGAGTTGCCGCCAACTCGCCAGATCTTTGTCGAGCGCGTCGCAGCTCTGTCGCACCGCCGCGCGGACCGCTTCCGCCGGACGCATGTCAGCACTCTCTACGCTGAAAATCAGTCTGGTCAAATCGCGGTTCACCGGCCCGAAGCCGGGAGCAGTCCGAGTTCCCTTCTCCAGCACGTCGATCTTTTTGTCCAGGGAAGCGGCTGCGTCCTTCGCCTCCTTCAACTCGTCGCCCTCGGCGTCCTTCAGGGCTTTTTGCCGCTCGGCCAGGTCCTTGCGCAATGCCGCAGCCTGAAGGTAGGCATCGTGGCTCGCCTTCATGCCTCGCGTAATGTCTTGCGCCAGATCGAACTGCTCCACCAGGTCCGATCGCGATGCATGGACACGCGGATCAAGTTCGACGGTCAACGGCTGGCGAAGCGTCTGGCCGGCAGCGCGCAGCTCCAACGTGTAGTTCCCGGGCACAACCAGCGGTCCCTGCGGCTGCACGCGCGGAGTCTGTCCAGCGATTGCGTGGTCGGCCAATGTGTATTCGGTGTAGTTCAGCAGCTCGCCGTAATAACCATAAGGAAGCGAGAGCGGCGACGGATAGCGAAGATTCCAGGCGAAGCGATTCACGCCCGCTGCCTTGGGCAAAACCGCCGCGGGCGCAAACCAATAATTGGGAGCGTTCGCGGGAAGCAAGTCCGGAGGCTTCGCTTCACTGGAGAACTGAGCGACCTGGCCGCCCTTGTCGTCGTAGATCGTCAGCGTGAGTTCATCCTTCGGCGGCGCCTTCAGGAAGTAGTCGAGGATGGCTCCGTCGAGCGGGTTCTGCCCGGCGGAAGTTTCGACAGGATACGGCGTGTCCTGATAGTTGTCCCATCGCACGCGCATTGCGGTGGCAGGACGAAAGAGAAGAACATCGCTGGCGACGATTTGCGGGCTGATCTCGCGCAGCGGCGTGACGTCGTCGAGGATCCACAAGGCGCGGCCGAAGGTCGAGATGACCAGGTCGTCGGCGTGCACCGCGAGATCGGTCACCGGCGTGGCTGGCAGATTGAGTTGCAGAGATTGCCAGTGATCGCCGTCGTCCCACGAGACGAAGACGCCGCTATCGGTCCCGGCATAAAGCAGCCCTTTGCGCTTTGGATCTTCGCGCACCACACGAACCATCTCGCGCTCGGGAAAGCCGTTGACGATCTTCTGCCAGGTGCGGCCGTAATCGTGGGTGCGAGCGACGTACGGCGGAGTGGACTCGCGGGTGGCGCCCACCGCAAGGTACGCAGTTGCGGCGTCATGATGCGAAGCTTCGACCGCGAGGATTTCCGTGGGCGCGGTCAATCCGGGCGGCGACACGTTTTGCCAGGTTGCTCCCGCGTCGCGCGTGAGCTGAACGATCCGGTTGCTGGTACCGGCCCACATCACGCCCGCTTGCACGTCGGAGGGCGACAGCGTCGTGATGGCAGGCGGACCCGGCTTCTCGGAATCGCGCTTAGGTTCGGCTTCGTTTTCTTTCTCCTTGTAACCAGTCAAGTCGGGGCTGATCGGCTGCCAGCTCAGTCCGTGGTCCGAAGTCTTGAGCACGAGCTGGGTTCCCAGATAAAGCGTGGTCGGGTCCTGCGGGGAAAACACCAGAGGCGCCATGGATGCAGTGCGATACTTTTCACCCGCCTCAAATACGGTCGCGATTTGTCCGGTGGCCTTATCGAAGCGGACAACGGAGCCGTACCATCCTCCGCTGTAAACCCAATTGGGATTCAGTGGATCGGGAGTGATGAAGGCATATTCAAAGCCGGCGATGGAAAACCAATCCTGCGCCAGGATTTCGCCGTAATCGCTGCGACTGAGCACACCAGCGGTCCCGCTGTCCTGCTGCGCCGCATAGACGCGATACGGGAACGCGTCGTCGGTGGAGACGTGATAGAACTGCCCGGTCGGCTGGTTGTACCAGGAACTCCAACTCTTGCCGCCATCCACGCTGATGATGGTGCCCTGGTCCACTCCCAAAATCATGCGCGCCGAATCGTGCGGATCGATCCAGAGGACGTGGAAGTCATCGCCGCTGGGAGCTCCGACGTAGGCTTCGAAGGTCTGTCCGCCGTCGGTGGAGCGATACAGCGAAGTCTGCGCCACGTAGAGAACGTCGGGATTGTGCGGGTCAACGAAGACGCGGCTGAAGTATGTACTGCCGAGCACGCGCGGGTCCTTGGTGGACTGCTGCCACGTCGCTCCGCCATCGTCGGAACGGAAGAACCCTTGCGCCAGAATCGCATACAAACGGCGGCCATTGGTTCCGGGAGCAACCGCGATGCCCAATCTGCCCCGACCCTTCTCCGGCAGACCTTTGGTCGCGAGAGGATTCCAGGTTGAGCCTGCGTCAACCGACTTGACGATCTGCGAAGTAGCGGGCGTTTCGGAATCGCCGGCCCCGGAAGCTGGCCGGTAAAGGACCGCATAGAGCGTGCGGGGATCGCCAGGATCGGAACAGAGATCAACGACGCCGAGGGTATCCTCGTTCGCAAGCACCTTGTTCCAGGTTTTTCCGCCATCCGTGGTCTTGAAGATTTCGCGGTTGGCCGTGTGCGCAGACTTTGGCAGCGGAAGCCACAGGATTCCGCCTCCGATGGAATTACCGCCGACGACAATGACGTCCGGATTTTGCGGGTCAACAATCACCGCCTGAATAAAAGGGACATCCCGCAGGCCCACGTTCTTCCAGGTGTCACCACCGTCCGCCGACCTGTACAGTCCCTTGCCGGCCGTCTGCTCGCCCGTCCCCACGTAAATCACGTTGGAATTCGACGGAGCTACGGCAAGAGAGCCGATGGAAGCGACTCGTTCGCTGTCGAAGATGGGACGCCAAACTTGTCCGCTATTGGTGGTCTTCCAAACACCGCCTCCCGGTGTACCGAAATAGTAAGTATCGGGATGGCCTGAGACACCCTCTACGGCCGTGACTCGACCGGCGCGAAAGGGGCCGATCAGCCGCCACTGCATGGCGGAGAATT
>PLYW01000350.1:14949-30645 GCA_003151875.1 Acidobacteriaceae bacterium | reverse complement strand
TCGAGTCCTTTGGCGACCATCGCATTGCCATGGCGTTCGCTATCGCAGCCCTTCGGGCACAGGGAGACACCCTGGTCCGCAACTCGGAATGCGTGGCCATTTCCTACCCCAGCTTCTTTGCCGATCTGGAGCGGCTTCTGGAGCGATAGTAGACATATTTTTTATCATATCTATTATCATATTATTTTATCCTATATTTTATCATGTCCATTATCATGTCTCTTATTATGTCTTTGCTGCGAAGATCGGCATGGTCGTGAGGCCCGCGCAACCACGGAAAAAACCATGGAAATCAAAACTCTGTGCCCCGGTGTCTCCGTGGTAAATAATTTTCAACGGGGCGGAGCGATATCCTGCGTCATCCCGCAGCTACAGGCGTGGCAACTCGCTTGGGGAGGAATTCTCCGATGCGGCGGATCTGGGCGCCAACGCCGCGGAGTTTTTCTTCGATGCGCTCGTAGCCGCGGTCGATGTGGTAAACGCGGTCGATGATGGTTTCGCCCTCGGCGACGAGGGCAGCNNGTTTGGCCTCGGACCACCGCGCGCGTTCCTTCGATCCTGATGTTGGCCCCCATGCGCACCAGTTCCTGCGCGTGCATGAAGCGGTTCTCAAAAATATTTTCGGTGACGATGCTGACGCCCTCGGCTTGGGTCGCCAGCGCCATGAACTGCGCTTGCATGTCGGTGGGAAAGCCGGGATATTCTTCGGTGACCATGTCGGCAGCCCGCAAGGGGCCATCGCCGGTGACGCGAACGCTGTCTCCGTTGGTCCGCACCTGCACTCCGCACTCCTCCAACTTTTGGAGCAGCGCATCGAGATGACGCGGATCGCAACCCGACACCAGCAAGTCCCCGCCGGCGAGCGCGCCCGCGACAATGAAAGTNNTGCGTGCCCGCGCCTTCGATGTTTGCGCCCATCTTGTTCAACAGCGCCGCCAGGTCGCCGACTTCCGGCTCGCGCGCACAATTCTCCAGAATGGTCTCGCCTTCGGCCAGCGCCGCCGCCATCATCAAATCTTCGGTTCCCGTCACCGTGATCTTTTCGAAGACGACGCGCGCCCCTTTCAGGCGCTCGGCCCGCGCTTCGATGTAGCCATGCTCCTGCGAAATTCGTGCCCCAAGTCTCTCCAGCCCTTTGAGGTGAAGGTCAATGGGGCGCGCGCCGATGGCGCATCCACCGGGTAAAGAAACTCGAGCTTGTCTCATGCGGGCGACCAGCGGGCCCAGCACCAGGGTGGACGCGCGCATGGTTTTCACCAGTTCGTAGGAAGCCTCGGGATTCACCAGGTTGCGACAGCAGATGGTGGTGCGGTGCTGGGCGCGGCCATAGCCCAGTTCCACCTCGGCGCCCATCGCCGCCAGCAGTTTGCGCTCGGTCTCGATNNCGCACCGTGCCCAACAGCGGATTGCCGCCGCGAATGACAAACTTGTCCATGTAGGGATGTCCTAAACCGACGCTGCGAACGCCAAATTTGTGAATCACAGCGCAGACCTCATTCTACGAGGATTGGGGGCCCGGAGTCGCTGGGAGCCTGTACGCAAACTCAGATGAGGCTTAAATGCCCCAGGTCATTGTGAACAGCTTGGATGCCGACCGGAAGGGCCGCTTACCTGAATACCTTCGAGACTTTACTCTCCCACTTGCCGGGGGGGCAACAGGTACCCTTCGGAAAACGGTCGAGTCAACGGAGAATTCTTGGCCACGAAGGCAATCTTGTGGCTCACTCCTCCAGCGCCTCGACGATGGCATCATGCACCAGAGGCCGGACCTGGCGGATGGCTTGCGACATGCGATTGGGCCACGTGCGGTTGGTCAGCAACGTCACCGAGAGCTGGCGCGTGGGATCGATCCACAGGGAGGTGCCGGTGAATCCGAGATGCCCAAACGATGCCGGAGAAAAGTGAGTACCCGACGATGCTGGCGGCGACGGGGTGTCCCATCCCATCGCTCGCGACGAGCCGGCAGGAGAATCGACGCGACGCGTGAAGAGTTGGACAGTCTCGGGCTTGAGGATCGGGGCTCCGCCGCGCAACATGCACTCAGCGAAGCGCGCAATGTCGATTGCCGGAGCGAAAACCCCGGCGTGTCCGGCGATGCCTCCCATCACGAAGGCGTTCTCGTCATTCACTTCACCCTGAATGATGCGCTTGCGAAAGGTGCGATCGTCCTCCGTGGGCGGAATCTGAGGCTTCCACTCCGGCGGCGGATTGAATCGCGTGTGTGTCATGCCAAGTGGGATGAAGATCTCTTGCCGCGCGAACCGGTCGAGTGCCAGGCCAGCTTGGCGACTCAGCACTTCTCCCAGCAGGATGAATCCCATGTCGCTGTACTCGGCGCGCGTGCCGGGCTCGGAGACCAGCCGCGTGGTAAGCGCGGCCCGAACCAGTTCCTCGCGAGAGCCGGCAACCTCGAACAATTTCTCGTAAGCCGGCAGCCCGCTGGAGTGGGCGAGCAGCATGCGCAGCGTAACCGCCTCTCGCGTCGCCTGCTGATGCCGGGGCGCTCGCGCCACAAAATCGGGGAGAAAGTGCCCGACCGGAATGTCCAGCGGCAATTGGCCGCGCTCGTGCAGCAGCATGGCCACAGCCGTGGTCGCCACGACCTTGGTCAGGGATGCCAAATCGAAAATAGTGTCGGGCTGAACCACAGCAGCGTCGTCCGCGTAGGTGAAGCGGCCAAATCCGCGCAGCGCGATCAGCGACCCGCGATGAGTGACGGCCAGCGTCGCGGCGGGAAAGGCGCGTTGCTCGATGGCATCGCGCACCACGGCAAAAGCCCGTGCGAACTGCTTGTCCTGGAGCTCGCAAGCAGGCGGCAGGTCTGCGAGTTGTTGCGGCGGTTGGTTCAGAAGCACCTCGGGATGAGATTGGAGATGAGTGCAACTTATAATAGCTTGCCGACGCAATGGCGCGGCAATTCCGCTGCACGGGCAGTCATCGACACCAGTAAAATCTAAGAAGGCACCTATGAGTGGCTGGAAAAAGGCAATGCTGATGAATGGGGGATGGTTGATGGGCATTGTCATCTCCCTTTTTGTGGTTCCACCTAAGACACCACTGTGGATGTGGGGAACAGTCTCTGGGCTGGCTCTCGTGTTGCTCAACTACCTCTTTTTCGGACGGCAACGAAAGGCTGCTGGTGGACGTAAGGTGGGACTAGTGACGACAGTGGTGGGAGGTCTAGGGATCCTCATTCTATTTCTGGATGTGATCCTTCGGCACCTGCATCTGTGAGGAGAAGCAATGCAGAATCAGGAAAGGTTTCGGACCCATTGAGGCTTCGTAGTTGGCCCGTCATTGCGCTTCTTCTCTTCGGTCTTCTACTAACCGGGGGCGGGCTTCTTGTGGCCCAGAAGGCGTCCGCTCCCGCCCTCGCGCCGTCAACCGCCGTCAACGAGGCAGACCGCTTTGCCCCGCTCGACGCGCTGCTCAAAGATGCGATCGAGAAAGGGCGCGCACCCGGAGCGGTGGTGCTGGTCGGCCACAACGGAAATTTCGTTTATCGCAAGGCATTCGGCTATCGCGCGCTCGATCCCAGCAAGGAGCCGATGACGGTCGACACCATTTTCGACCTGGCATCGCTGACCAAGGTGATGGCCACCACCAGTTGCGTGATGCGCCTGGTGCAGTTGGGGCAGGTGAAGCTGAACGACCCGGTGGCCAAGTATATTCCGGAGTTCGCGCAAAACGGCAAAGACGATGTGACCGTGCGCCAGTTGCTGACGCACTACTCCGGCCTGCGGCCTGACCTTGACTTGAAGCAGTATTGGAGCGGCATCGAGGAGGGTTATACGCGCGCCAATGGCGAGAAGTTGATCAATCCGCCAGGCTCGGTGTTCGTGTACAGCGACATCAATTTTGTGGTGCTGGGCGAACTGGTGCAGCGCGTCGGCGGTATGCCGCTCGATCAGTATGCGCAGACCTATATATTTGGACTGCTGGGCATGACCTCGACGCGTTTTCTTCCGCCCGCGGATTGGAAGCCTCGCATCGCGCCCACCGAACGCGACGAGCGCACCGGCCAGATGCTGCGCGGCGTGGCCCACGATCCTACTGCGCGCCGGATGGGCGGAGTTGCCGGCGACGCCGGACTGTTCTCGACCGCCGATGACGTGGCGAAGTTCGCGCAAGCGCTGCTGAACGGTGGCGCGCCCGTGTTCTCGCCCTCGATCGTCGAGAAGATGACGACCCCGCAACAGCCGCCTAACCTGACCGACGTGCGCGGACTGGGCTGGGACATCGATTCACCGTTTTCCTCCAATCGTGGTGAGCTGCTACCGGTTGGCTCCTTCGGGCACACCGGCTTCACCGGCACTTCGCTCTGGATCGATCCGACCACCAACACTTACATCATCCTGCTCACCAATGCGGTGCATATCAAGGACGGCAACGTGATTGCGTTGCGCACCGAAGTGGCCACTGCGGTCGCCGCCGCGTTGCAACTTCAGCCCAGCGAAGAGCAGAAGGTGCGGCTGTCGCGGATTACCGGCTACAACGAAGCGGCAGTTGCCAACCGTCGCGTGGTGGTTCGCAACGGCCAGGTGTCCAATGGGATTGACGAACTGGAGGCCAACAATTTTGACGCCTTGCGAGTTCCCGGTGCGGGGACGCCGAAAATAGGATTGGTCACGAACCAGACGGGAATCGACAGTCGCGGCAACCGCACCATTGACATCCTGGCCCATGCCCGCGGTTTGCAATTGAGCGCCATTTTCAGTCCCGAGCATGGTGTGCAGGGGACCTCCGACAAAACTGACATCGCTGACACGAAGGATGGGGCGACCGGAGTTACGGTTTACAGCGTGTACGGCGACACGGATGCCAAGCGCCGCCCGCCGCTCGATGTGCTGCGCAAGCTCGACGTGCTGGTGTTCGATCTTCAGGACGCGGGGGTCCGCTTCTACACCTACGAGACGACGCTGGGATATTTTCTGGAAGCCGCGGCCACCCTGGCAAAACCGATCGTGGTGCTCGACCGTCCCAACCCCATCACCGGGGCTTACGTTCAGGGTCCGGTCTCCGATAAGGCCCAGGAGAGCTTTGTGAATTACTACCCCGTGCCCGTGCGGCACGGCATGACGATTGGCGAGTTGGCAAAGCTATACAACACCGAGCGAAACATCAACGCCAATCTCACGGTGGTTCCGATGAAGGGCTGGATGCGCGGCGATTGGTTCGACTCGACATCGCAGCTATGGGTGAGTCCCTCGCCCAACTTGCGCGACCTGAACCAGGTGACGCTGTATCCCGCCGTGGCATTGATCGAACAAACCAATGTTTCGGTCGGGCGGGGCACCGATACCCCCTTCGAGGTGGTCGGGGCGCCATGGGTAGGCGCGAAGAGGATGGCTGCGTTCCTGAACGCGCGCAATATTGCCGGGGTGCGCTTTGTTCCCATTACGTTCACGCCCGCCAGTGGACCCTATGCTCGCCGGGCATGTGAAGGAGTGAACATCATCGTCACCAATCGGGAAGTTCTGGACGCCCCTGAATTAGGGCTGGAGTTGGCGGCGGCCCTGCACGATGCGGCCCCGACCGGGTTCGACGTAGCCCACATGAAAGCGTTGCTGGCGAATCAGGCGGTGTTCACGGCGCTGCAAGCGGGGCGCGACCCGCGGCGCATCGCCGACGACTGGCGCGATGGTGTCGAGCAGTTCCTGCAGGTCAGGAAGAAGTATTTGATCTATTGAGCGATAGAGATTTTGCGATGAATTGGTTCGCTTGTCATCCTGAGCGGAGGCGGCGCTTCGCCGCCGGAGTCGAAGGATCCCTTTGGCCGTTACCAATCCACAGTTGTGGCTGGCTGCCACATCGTAAATTTCTTGCAGGTATAGGGGGCCTTCGACTCGCTACGCTCGCTCAGGATGACACCTCTACTGCGCCGCTCTGCGGACCTTGGCTTGGTCAATCGTTATGCTGCGCTCCAGCACCATTTCGATCGAGTCGCCCACGGCGAGATTAATTTCGGGCCCGCGCGTGAACAGGACGGTAGCCAATCCAATCGCGGCACCGCTGAGGCCCCCGATGCCTGCACCTTTGGCGCCTCCAGCAATGGCCCCGATCCCCGCCCCCGGTAGGGTCATGCCAACGATGGTCCCGGCATCCTTGCCTTTACCGCCTTCCCCCTCGATGGTTCCTTCCTTGCCTTTGACGCCGGCGCTGTTTTGATCTCCGGGAGTTCCCTGCACCGCGCCCGGCAACAGCAAGGTATAACCATTGGGGAAGATCATGGAGGTAAAGTTCATCTGCAATTCGGCGCGGCCCTTGACCTTGCCCGGGCGCAACACCCGCCGGATTTCCCCCTGGACGAAGGTACCGGGTGGAATCACGATGTGGTCATCCATCACGATGGGAAACGAGGTTTGCGCGTAAACCGGATCGCCCGGGTGGGCGTTCTTGGTGGTGAGGCCCTGCTTCATGACTAGGGGAATTCGCGTACCCGAAGCAACCGTGATCGAGTCTGCGGGAGCGGCGGAGCTGTCCTGCTGTGCGACCGGAGCAGCGCGCGATGTGAGCTGAGGCGCGCCATCCCAGTTCTGCGCTGAGACGAGGACGTTCGCGACGCCGAAAAAGGCGGCAAGCAGAATGGCGGCTGCTCTCATGAACCCTCCCGGAATAACCAGCTTTCCACGTAGTACATTGAACGCCTTATCGCGAGGAAAGTCGCGCTCGCTTATTTCAGCATATACAAGGCGTTCACGTGCGCGGTAACCGTGATCTTCTGCGCCCCGAACTCAGCCGTGGGAGGCGCAGGGGAATTTATTGCCGCCGGACCTGCTTCTCTGGCGAGCATCATCGGCCGGACGGGGCTGGGCTCATAGGTGTCCACCGACGCATAGGAGAGTTCGCCCAGGGTGCGGCCGCTGAATCGCGCGACCGTACTGGCCGCAGCACGTGCGCGCGCCAAGGCATCTTCCACAGCTTTGATTTTAGCCGCCTCCACATCGTCAAGAAGATAGCTGAGCGACTGATTGCCGGTCACGTCTTCCATGTCGGAGAGTCCCTGGGTAATCGGGCCCACTTTGGAGAAGTCTTTCAGCTTAATGCTGATGCTGGTGTCCACGCGATAGCCGACCAGCTTACGTTTCGGGTTCTTGTAGTCATACACCGGCTGCACCGAGAACTGGCCGACCTGGGCGTCCTTGGGATCGAGCCCGTTAGAGCGCAGGAGCTGGCGGACGTGGTCGGCGGCGCGACTGGCCTTCTGGTTCGCATCCTGCTGCTTCTCTTCTTGTGCCGAGATACTAAATTGCACCAGCACGGTATCCGGCTCGGCTTCGTACTTGCCATCAGCGCCCACCCATACCGTGTTGGGTATGGGAGTTGCCGAGAAGCGGTCTTGGGCCCCCACAGGTGGGACGGCCAATAGCATTGCAGTGAAAGCGAGGAGTGAAAACGCGATGAACTGCCAACTTCTGAGTCGCATGAGAGCACCTGGGCGCCACGCGTTCTCCAGCGCAAGCCAACGGTAGGGCCGCCGAAACTGCGGTGGCGTGGCTCCTTTCCCTTCGAAATCATAGTCTGGCGAGCTGGGTTTGACCACCGCGGTCCGCCGAATGCCTTCCTGGAAAGAACGCTGGAACTTGCCATTCTTGCGCGCCATTCGCGTTTGCAGAAGAAAGTCAGGTTATGCTCCCGACTCCCAGAATCAAACTTGCTATGTACTTTCGCGGCGAGTCTGTCATCCCAATGTTGAAAAAGCGAATCTGACCAAGTAAGTTGCGGTTAGTTGTATTTCCACGGCAGGTCGGACAAGGAGCGGCCGATGAGCAGATGGTATGTGCCACTTACAATGTTGGGACTTGGAAGTATTGGGGCATTTTTGCTGAGTGAGCGTGACCGGAACAGCTTGAGTGCCACATCTGAAAATTGCGACGAGCGCTGTCTGGAATGGAATGCGAGCGCGCAGAGCGAACTGGATCGCATCCAGGCCGCCTTAAGTCGCATTGCGGAATCGTTGGAGCCACAAACCTAACTCGGGCCCTGAGCGGTGGCAGGGCGGAATGACGGGCGGAGATCGAGCCTGGCAATTCCTCCGGCTTTTCTAGCTGGACGTCACAGTAGGCGCTAGTTCGTTGATTTTTCCAGCCATGCGGATATCGCGTTGCGTGATCCCGCCGGCGTCGTGCGAGACCAGGACCATGGTCACCTGGTTGTAGCTGATGTGAATGTCAGGATGATGGTTCACGGCTTCGGCCGCTTCGGCGATCTGATTCACAAAATCCATGGCTTGCACGAAGTTGGCAAACTGGAAATTGCGCTCAATCGCATTTCCATTCTTCTTCCAGCCGGGCAGCTTCTGCAGGGCTTGCTGGATCTCGGTGTCGGCTAGAACTCCACTCATTTGTTGCCTCCTTTATGAACCGGCCATAGACCTGGACGGACGGGCAGCCAGCATTAGCGTAACCAGTGCTCCCGGTGGCGGCGAAATCCAATGCTGCCACGCCTTACCGTGCGGTTGGGACCCCAATTTCATTGCGCAACTCCTGCCATATGTGATCTGGAATGGAGAGGAAGACTTGCACAATTTCGGGATCGAACTGGCGACCCGAGTGGCGTTCAATTTCCCGCCGGCCGGCGGGAATGGATTGCGCGGCGCGATAGGGCCGATCGGAAGTAATGGCGTCGAAGGTGTCAGCGACGGCGAATATGCGCGCCCCCAGGGGGATCTGATCGCCCTTTAGTCCGCGGGGATAGCCGCTTCCGTCGAAGCATTCCTGGTGCGAGTAAACAATGTCGGCCGCCTCCCGCAGGAAGGGGATCCGGTGCAAAATCTGGTATCCCAACTGGGCATGGTGGCGCATGATTTCCTGTTCTTCGGCACTGAGCCTGCCGGGTTTGCGCAGGATCGCGTCTGGAATCGCCATTTTGCCGACATCATGAAGAAACGCTCCGCGGGCGATAACGCGAATGTTGTCGTGCGGCAATTCCATGGCTCGGGCAATGGCGATGGTGAAGGCGGTTACGCGCTTGGAATGACCTTCGGTTTCGGCATCTTTCAGATCGAGCGCGTCACCCAATGCTTCCAAGGTGATGTCATAGGAGCGCTCTAAGTCGGCCAGTGCGCGCCGCAGCATCTCTGTGCGCGCCGCAACCAGAGACTCCAGCTTGGTCTGATAGGCCAGGTTTTCCTGTTTCAGACGGCGATTTTCCATGGCCCGGCGAACGATGGCCAGCAGTTGTTCGCGCTCGAAGGGCTTCGGCAAATAATCGTAGGCGCCGTTTCGAATGGCAGTCAGGGCGACGGAAATGTCGTGCACGGCGGTGACCATTACCACCGGAATGTCGGGATGTTCCAGACGGATCCGCGCCAGCAACGACAACCCGTCCATCCCTTCCATGATCAGGTCCGACAGCACCATCGAGTAACCTGCATCGGAATGCAACAGCGCCAGCGCCTCCTCCCCCGAGGTGACGGGATGACAGTCGAACCCCGCCTGGTTCAGAATGGAGCACACGACTTCCCGGATGGAATTCTCGTCGTCGACTACCAGAATGCGTTCATCGGCCATATGTTCATCGGCCATAATACGAAGTCCTTGCGCGGCAATGCTGCTGACGGTCGTTGGTTCGATTCTTATCCACTTCGCCTCGCATGGCTAGAGAAATAATGCATGGCGCACCCTATCGGTTTATGGGGGCCCTCGGGGTAAGGTCGGGCTACAAAGTTGAAAAAGTTACATGCCGCGCCCCAGATTAGTTGGCATTGTGATGCCAATCTAGGGAAGATGGACTCCAAAATTACCTGGCAGGAGCAAAAATAACATGCCCATATCCCCCGCGTCATGGGTTGCTCGTCGCCCAGCAGAGAAGCCTGTTAACCAAACGTTATCAGCAGGTTAGCCACAGTTTTGAACAGAATATTCCCTGCTCCAAAGCTTTGGGCACCACGATTGCTCAGTACTAAGGTGTTGGCGAGCAGGCAGAGTAAGCGAAGCGAGCAACTTGACGCTTTCGGGTTATCGGAAGCACTCGAAACCAGGCTGGTCCGCGACGGGCCAGAATTCGCCGAGGTAAGAACCATGAACACTGTCCAGGGAGCAAAAATGCTCGGGTTTGCAACCTACATGCCGGCGGTGTTGCCGCGCAGCGTAGACAACTACAACGAAACCTACGAGTTGAACCGGCATCGGGTGTATGCGCTGGCATTTTGGATGACGGACAATGAGTTGGACGCGGCCCAGTTAATGACGCACACCTTCTGCCGCGCCTTTGCCAGGGCCGGTACCCCGACCGCGGAAGAAATTGATCGCTGCTTGATTAGCGAGCTGCGCGAATATATGCCGCTGGGAACGCTGACCTTGAACTGCGCTCCCTGCGAGAAAGTCTTGTCAGTGCGCCGTAATACGTTGCGGGTCGATTTGGAACGCGCTGTGGTCCAGTTGCCCCCCACGGAAAAGATGATCTTCCTGATGCACGACGTGGAGAGTTACGATCACGCGCGCATCGCCCGCACTCTGGGTCTGAGCGACGAGGAATCGCGCCTCGGACTCCACCAGGCCCGGCTGCGCATGCGCGAGCTGCTGGCGAAATAGGCTTCCCTGTATCACCAACTCCTCTCCTTGAACACTGGCGCCCCTCGAAAGAGGGGCATTTTTACCGGAACGTGTTCGGTCTTATACATCACTGGGGGAATACAGTGTGAGGTGCGAGATTCGCCTGAATCCGGCATCGCGGCTCGCAAGTCGTGAAAGCCCATAGTTTCGCATCGACGCCACGATGAGCGAATCGTTGTTTAGAAGTCCATATAGTTCACGCTCCTTGTTTGCTGCACGAATGATGCCTTCGTCGAGGCCCAGGAATAAAATGTTAAGACACAACAAACGCTCAATCTCACTCCAGTAATCGGTAAGCTGCCGTACCCGTTCAGGATGCTCGTTCAATGTTTCTCGGGGTCTTGCGCCTGCCAGTCCCTTGCTCTGCGCTTCAATACACATCAGGCGGTGCGTTACTTCACTGACAACGTGATATGAGCTGATCCCCGTCACCTGTTCTTCGCTGCATCGATGCAGGAGGGCCCGGCATTCCGCCGACACGCCGGAAAGTCCGTAAACAAATATGTTTGCGTCCAAGAACACGTCGCTGCCGGCTGGGAGACTGGGCAGGGGCTGAAAAGGCATTGTCTAGAATTCTTCCTCGAACTCAGGACTCTCTGCGGCAGCCTTCCATTGCTCTCGGTTGAGGTGAAGTTTCGACGGAGTATCCAAGGCTGTCCGCGACCTGGCAATACGCGCCGCGCGGGTTGCAGGAGTGAAGAACTGGCCTTTCAGCATGTGCAACTTACCGGCCGGTGCTTCCCCGGAAGATCTAATGGGCACTCTGCTTGCCATCTCGACTACCATCGTAGCACCAAGCATTTGCCGTTTGCCAATGCCTAGCTCTTCGCCGCCTCGTCCTCGGTGCTGTCCAGTTCCTCTTCTTCTTCGCGCTTCAGAGGACGCAGCAGCGGGAACAGAATCACATCGCGAATGGAGCGCGAATCGGTCAGCAGCATGGTGAGGCGATCGATGCCAACGCCTTCGCCTGCGGTCGGCGGCAATCCGTACGACAGAGCGCGAATGTAGTCCTCATCCATCTGGTGGGCCTCCTCGTCACCGCGCTCGCGTTCGCCGAGCTGCCCCTCGAAGCGGCGGCGCTGCTCCTCGGGATCGTTCAGCTCGCTGAAGGCGTTGCCGATCTCCAGTCCGCCAGCGAAGATCTCGAAACGCTCGACCCAGTCGGCGTTCTCTTCCGGCTCGCGCTTGTTCTTGGAGAGCGGCGAAATGGCGAGCGGGAAATCGTAGATGAACGTCGGCTGAATCAGGTGGGGCTCGGCGACAAACTCGAAAATCTCGGCGATCGTCTTGCCCATGGGGGCGACCGGATCGTATGGGATGTGCGGATTCGCCGCGTTGTAGCGATGCACCATGGCGGCAATCTGCTCGGCGCTGGAGAAGTCCGCCATTTCCGGCTTCTCGCCATTGTTCTCGGGCCAGAACTTGATGATGGCCTCGCGCATGGAGAGGCGCTGGAAGTTGCCGAAGTCAATCTCGTGCCCGTTGAAGTGTGCGATGGTTGTGCCATTCACGTCGCGCGCCACCTGCGACAGCATCTCGGCGGTGAAGTCCATCATGTCGCGGTAGTCGGCATAGGCCATGTAGAACTCCAGCATGGTGAACTCGGGATTGTGCTGGGTTGAGATGCCTTCGTTGCGGAAGTTGCGATTGATCTCGTACACCCGGTCCATGCCGCCGACCACCAGCCGCTTCAGATAAAGCTCCGGCGCAATACGCAAATAGAGATCGACGTCGAGCGTGTTGTGGTGGGTGATGAAGGGCTTGGCCACCGCGCCGCCGGCGATGGGATGCATCATCGGCGTCTCCACCTCGATGAAGCCGTTGTTGTCGAGGAATCGCCGCATCGACTGCACCACCTTGGCGCGCTTCAGGAAGACCTCGCGCACGCCGGGATTCATCGTCAGGTCAACGTAGCGCCGGCGATAGCGCGTCTCCACGTCCTGCAAGCCGTGCCATTTTTCGGGCAGGGGAAGCAGGTCCTTCACCAGGAAGGTGATCTCCTCCACGTGGACGGTCAGCTCGTTGGTGCGAGTGCGGAAGAGATAACCCTTGACCCCGATGTAGTCGCCGAGGTCGAGCAGCTTGTAAAGCTGAAAGGCTTTTTCGCCGACGTTGTCGAGGCGGACGTAAATCTGCAATCGCCGGCCGCCCTGTTGCAGGTGAGCGAAACCTGCCTTTCCCTGAACGCGGATCGACATCAGCCGTCCGGCGACGCTGACGTTCACGCGTGGGGACTCAAGCTCCGGCCCGGTCTTGGGCAGGTATTCTTCGAGAATCTGCGGAACGGTGTGCGTGGTTTCGTAGCGATAGGGATAGGCTAGCTGCCCCAGCGCCTCAATCTGCTTGAGCTTTTCTTTTCTGAGCTCGTAGATTTTCTGGTCAAGTGCCACGGTGGTCCCTGCTGCCTGGCTTCCCACAGGCCGAAAGGTAAAGAAATCCGATTATAGATTGTGGCTCGCGGATTGGTGATGGGAGGGCGCCGGCTGTCGATTTACCGGAATGAGTCTTGACATCGTGGTTGCCTGTACGCAGAATTGCAGGCTGGCATATGACAGAGGAGGCCCCGCCATGCGTCTCGTTCTTGCGATGGTTCTTATGGCAGCTTTGGTACTTGCCGTGGGGTTGATTCCCGCGACCCCTTCCTCCAACGAAGCCCCGGCCGGCTTCGACAACAAGAGCAACGGGCTGGTGGACGATGCCACCCATCAGGCGGACCAGACGACGTTCGAGGAAGTAGAACAGATCAGCGATGGTCTGGGGCCGCTCTACAACGCGCAGTCCTGCCGCGAGTGCCACCAGAACCCCGTCTCGGGCGGTCCCAGCCAGGTGAACGAACTGCGCGTTGGCCATGTTGGCAGCCATGGCGAGTTCGAGAACCCCGCGATTCCGATCGCTGACGGCAAAGAAGTCATTACCGGGCGCACCCTGGTGAACGATCGCGCCATCTGTCCCAACGGTGCGTATCCCGACACCGAGATCCAGGAACGAGTGCCCGACACAGAAAAGGTCCGCACCTTTCGGGTGTCGCTGAATCTGCTGGGCGACGGTTTCATCGAAGCCGTTCCGGACCAGGCGCTCATCGACATGGCGAAAGAGCAATGCCGCAAGAGCCACGGCAAGATCTGCGGAGTGGCGTTGAGAGTTCCGGTCCTTGAAGCTCCCGGCGAGACCGCCATCGGTCGTTTTGGGTGGAAAGACCAGCACGCCAGCCTGCTCTCCTTCTCGGCAGACGCTTACTTGAACGAAATGGGGATTACTAATCGCCTCCAGCCGGATGAGGTCACAAACCTCTGCAACACGGTTGCGGAGCCCAACGACAAGGTGGGCGCCGACGGTCTTTCCGACATCGATCATTTCGCGCGGTTCGTTCGCGCCAGCAAGGCGCCACCTCCGGACCACATTCTCACTGTCACCGACAAGGCGAAGCGCGGCTCAGAAGTGTTCGACAAGATCGGCTGCAACGACTGCCACGTGCGCAGCATGACCACCGCGGCAGCAGGAACGAAAGTCAATGGTGGAGCGTTCACCGTTCCCGACGCGCTGGGGTCGAAACAGTTTTATCCCTACAGCGATTTTCTGCTGCACGATGTTGGCACCGGCGACGGCATTGTTATCCCCATCCCCGAACACTATGGCCGCGCCTTTGCCAGGTACGCGTGGAAGGAGATGGCGCCCAACAACTTTCAGCCGACCCGCTACCGCATGCGCACCGCGCCCCTGTGGGGGATGCGCATGAGGACCCGCCTTATGCACGACGGAGCCTCAGTGACGCCGCACGACGCCATAGTCCGTCACAAGGGGGAAGCCGAGAAAGCCGCCAACAGATTCAAGACGCTGCCGGCCAAGGACCGGGAGGCGCTACTGGCGTTCCTGCAATCGCTGTGAAGCTGGTGGCTGACAGCGATTCCGCGCGCCTCTCCTTCCCGGCTGAAAGCTGACGGCTGATAGCTGAAAGCTCAGCGAAACGCGAACCGCGAAAAGCGGCATTTGTGACGCATGTCATTGAATCGCGTCCCGAAGCGCGGTATAGTGGCGCGTTCGTTCATATCCGGATCGCGCTTCGGCGCGGCCATCGAGAAAGCATTTTATGCCGCAGAACTATGTACCGATGTTCATTTTCGCCTTCCTGGCGTTTCTGGTGGCGGCCGGGACGCTTGCACTCTTCTACATCGTCCGCCCGCGTAACCCATTCAAAACCAAGCTGATGCCCTACGAATGCGGCATCACGCCCTTCGACAGTGCGCGTGGCCGCTACACCGTCCGTTTTTATATCGTGGCCATTCTGTTCGTGGTCTTCGACGTGGAGACCATCTTCCTGTTTCCCTGGGCGGTGCAGTTCAAGCTGCTGGGCCTGTTTGGTTTGCTGGAGATGCTGATCTTTCTTGGCATCCTGATCGTGGGATACATCTGGATCTGGAAGAAGGGCGCGCTGGAGTGGGTGTAGGGGTTGCCGCGCGCCAAAATGTTACCGCCCATCCACGTCGCGAGAATGGATGGGCTTGTTTTTTGGGGCCTGTCAGGCTCGGGTAGTGCGGCGCTTCAGCGCCGCGTGACAATGCCCCTATTACGAGAGGCTTTAGCCTCGGGGTACTTGTGACCAAGACATATTTCATCACTGCGTCGGCCTACATGCACCAGAACCTGTTCCAACGAACGGAAACAGCCGATTTACTGCTGGTCACGCTGTTTCGGTATCGCGACGCCGGCGAATTTCTGGTCCACGAATTCGTCGTCATGCCGAACCACCTCCACCTGCTGTTGTCAGTCGATGACGACCATGCGATTGGCCGGGCCGTGCAGATGATCAAGGGAGGCTTTTCGTTCGCGATGGGGGAAGGCTGGCCTGAAATTGAAGGCCGCATGGCAGCCAAGCTATTACGAACATCGGGTGCGCGACATGGATGAATATGGACGAATGCGGGCGTACATTCACGACAATCCGGTGCGGCGTGCGTTGGTAATAACAGCTGGGGAGTACCCGTATTCGTCCGCGCGAACCTCGATTCGCCTTGACGAAGTACCCGAGAGGCTAAAGCCTGAACACCAGGAAGCCGTTTTAACGCGGCGCTAAAGCGCCGCACTACCCGACCGCATCATCTAAAGCAAAACCTGCTCAGCCGCCCGGTTCTCACACCTGCTT
>PLYW01000350.1:0-14890 GCA_003151875.1 Acidobacteriaceae bacterium | reverse complement strand
GGTGGCGCGCCACGATGAACTTTCGGTGAAGGCAGAGTACAGCCACCCACCGACGGACAGGATCAGGATGAAAGCCATCCCCGTGGCCACCTTGAACACGAAGGGGGAAACTCCCAGCAGGTAGCCAAAGCGGCGGAGCACAAGATCGATGGCGAACGTAAGNNCTGGAAACTCTGGCGGCTTGGCAGGTTGAGAAGACACCATATCTCTGGAGGTGGGCTCCGAAAGCAAGTCTCCGCAGAACAGACAAAACCGTCCATCCGGCAATCGCACATTGCCGCAGGTGGAACAGACCTGGTTCAGCACCATCTCCATTCGGATGGGAATACTACGCTGGACTCGTTATCCCTGTAAAGTGGCCCTGGTTCTTGGTAGTGGTGCAGTTTGAAATTGGGTCGCGAAGTAAAACCCGCAGGAACAGAGTTTGCGCCGGATGCACTCGTGTCATCCCTCTGAGAAATCCCTGCGGGTTATAGACCTACCACATTGAAGAAACTGCAAGGCTAGTATCCATGCGCCGCCTATCGCTGTCTGAGCAATCTTGCACACTGTGACAGCGGTGACAGGGCAGCAGTGCAGTTTTGAAATCAGCCGTGATCGTAAAGGTTGAAAACTGCACCACTAGCTGGTGCTTCCGCGGTGGAAGCGGTGCTCGAAACCTGGACTCTGGGGCGATTTCCTGAGCGAATCGCTCTTACCCTTCGGCGGCATGCGCCGCGCTGGCGGCTGCGGCAGGCGCAAAATCCAGCAGGTTGAGCTGCACTCCCCCGAATTCGGGATGCTCGTTGTAATCCACGGTAAAGGCCAAGTCGAGCACACTGCCCAGCAGCAACTGGTCTTGCGTCGCGCGCTCGGCCATGCGCCAACCCAAGGCATCGAAGCCACGTTGAAATTTACTGCCGCCGGAATTTCGCTCACTGGCCACAACGCGCAGCTTTAGATGTTTCTCTTTGAGCACCCTGGGTGGCTGGACCAGCTTCGCGTTCCGGGCAACGAAAACTGGCACCGGATTGCCCGAGCCAAATGGCTCCAGCTTCTGCAACAGCAGCCAGAAGTCGTGCTTGACATCGTCGAGCGCGATCTCGGCGTCGTAGTGGAGGATGGGAATGAAGTCCTGCGGCGTCAGCCGTTCGCGGGCGAAGGCATCGAGCCGCGACCGCAGCTCGGGAATCTTCTCCATCGGAAGCGAACAACCCACCGCGTGCGCGTGTCCGCCAAAACGGGTGAACAACTCAGGGCACGATTCCAGCGCTTGCAGCAAATGGAACGCCTCGATGGAGCGGCCCGAGCCATGCGCTTCGCCATCCTCGCAGGAGAAGATGAGCGTCGGACGCCGATAGCGCTCCACGACCCGAGTAGCGCAAATGCCGATCACACCGCGATGCCAGCCTTCGCCCTCCAGCACCAGGCAGTAAGCCTCTCGCATCTCGGGGGAGGCTTCAATCTTGGCTTGAATTTCGTCCAGGATGCGCTGCTCTTCCAGTTGCCGGTCGCCGTTGAGCTGATTGAGCCGAATGGCTATGTCGGCCGCCTTGGTTGCGTCCTTCTCGGTGAACAACTGAATGACGTGCTCGGCCACATCCATGCGCCCGGCGGCGTTTAAGCGCGGGGCTACACGGAAAGCGATGTCGCCGGCGCTGAGAGGGCGCGAGCCGTCCAATTGGCAATTCGCCAACAAGGCGCGCAGGCCGGCATTGACTGGCTTTCTCAGTCCCTCCAAGCCTAGTTTGGCAAAGACACGGTTCTCGCCAACCAGCGGCACCGCGTCGGCGATGGTCGCGATGGCGACCATCTTCAGAAATGACGGCAGCAGTCGCTCGCGTCCGGTCTCCTCCAGCAGGGCTTGTGCAATTTTGAATGCGACTCCCGCGCCACACAGCGACTTGCAGGGATAGTCGCAACCCTCCTGATTGGGGTTCACCACCGCCAGCGCTTTCGGGACGCCGTTGGCCTGCGGCAGGTGGTGGTCGGTGACGATGAGATCGATGCCCCGGCGCTGCGCGGTTTCGCCGGCCGCAAATGCCCGAATGCCGGTGTCCACGCTGATGATGACGCGAATGCCGCGATCGGCGGCCTGCTCGATGACCTCATCGCGCATCCCGTAGCCTTCACGGATGCGATGCGGCACGTGGTGCTCCGTCTGTCCGCCGCAGAGTTCGATGGCGGTCTTGAGAATCACGATCGCGGTGGTGCCGTCCACGTCGTAGTCGCCGTAGATCAGAACGGTTTCACCGCGCTCGATGGCGGCGCGCAACCGCTCCACGGCGACCCGGAGGCCGGTCATCAGGTTGGGCGAGTGCAGGTCTTGCAGGGATGGAGCCAGAAATTTGTGCGCCTGCTCGGCTGTGTGTATGCCGCGGACCGCCAGTAGCTGGGCGGTGGAGATGGGCAGCCCAGTCTCTAGCGCGAGCCGCTGCACGTCTTGCGATTCGGCATTGCGAAGGGCCCAGCGCACGTCAGCGTTCGTCGTCCGGGTCGGTGCCGTCGATCGCCATGCTGCCGAAATCTTCCACCAAATCCAGCAGATGCTGATAGCGCTCGTACCACTCGGTGGAGACCTCGTACAGAAACATGATGCCCTGGTGCGGCCAGCCGAGCTGGATGAAGCCGGTCTTGCCCACGTGGTTGCGCAACCAGCGGGCTTCGTCCATGTCTTCATCGCTGGGATAGTTGGCGTGTTGCAGGCGCTGGATAAGGTAGTCGAGTTCGTCCCGCTGCAGCACCTCCTCATCCATGGAGAGGAACTCGCAACCGGCTTTCTTCGCCAGTTCGACAAAATCCTTCCAGCTTTCGGGATTGTCGCGCGGGTCCCACATAACGCTGTGTACGTCTTCGGTGACGTATCCCTGGAAGCGGCTCAGCCCGTGTCCCAGGATGAAGGCGTTCATGTCGTCTTTGAGGTTGGATAAATCGTCTGACATAACAATGTCCCGCGCGCCGCGCCCTCAAGAAGTGGCAGCCGCGAAAATCATCATACTCCGAATGCGAGTTCGCTGACACGACGCCCGAGCAATTCCAGAGTTGTAATTCGGGTAGTGCGGCCTTCACCTGGATTATTCATGAGTGCACGTAGTTTTTTGGGTGTCATCCTGAGCGACGAGCGCAGCGAGGAGTCGAAGGAACCCTTTGAGCGCCAGCAATCCCGGATTTGCTGCTATGCAAGGTGGCAACACAGTGATTTCTCGCAGCCATAGGGGTCCTTCGGCTCCGCGCCCGCCCGACCCGCAAAAGAAGCGGGTCGGAAAGTCTTTGCGGGTGCTGTGCTCAGGATGACACCTCACGTTGATGAATAATCCAGGTTCAGCTCCGCACTACCCATACGAGCGGATATACGAATCCTGGGACCCGTTATCTACTCTTCCACGACCCCCTCGAACAAGTCAGTCTCCGGCTTCGCTTCGCGCGGATCACGCGTCACTGCGAGATGGTACATCTCCACTCCGCCGCCATGCCGACCCAGGTTCTTCTTGACCTTCTCAAATAACGGCGCCTGCGTGAGGTGCTGCCGAAAGGCTTCGTCCTTCTTCTCGAAGCGCTCGGCGCCCACTTCGATGCGCGTGGTCACCGTGGGCGGTGCAATGATCCGGCGATCGGGCAGCACGAAGTCAGCGGTAAGGTAATACAGCTTTTGTGCGCGATGCGGCGTTAGTCCCTGCTCCAGTTGCTCGGGATAACGATCGGGACGGCCCGCCCATTCGAATGCCAGGGTCGTAAAAACGCCTGCCATAGCGTGATCGACGTGGCCGGTGAGTCCGCCATCGGGCCCAAAGGTGAGCACCACGTGCGGACGAATCTGGCGCATGCGCAGTGTCAGGTCCCCCACAACCTGATAAAGATCGGTTCGGTTAAGCTTTCCGTCAGGATAGTCGAGCACTTCGTACTGGCTTACCTTGAGCAGCTTGCACGACGCCGCCAACTCGGCACGGCGCATGGCGGCAAGCTCTTCGTTGGAGCGCGCTGTGCCGCGATTGCGGGCCGCAGTCCCGGCGGTGATGCAGACGACGTGGGTCTCGACGCCGCGGTCGTGGTACAGCAGCAGAGTGCCTCCAAAGGCGCCAGCCTCGTCGTCGGGATGAGCAGTTACACAGAGAAGTTTGAGCATGGGTTTTTGGGACCGCAACCCCAAGTATCTGCGGAAGACGATCTTTTCTCCCGCCTTCCTACAGATTACAACGAAGTTGAAAAGGAACCAGATGTTGGTGGAAGCCCCCTGCTTCAGCAGGGGGAAGCTGGACTTTAGTCCAGCGGAAAAAGAGTTCACTCTGGAAATCGGCTTTAGCCGCGGGATTTCCCCAGGCCAGCGCTAAAGCGCATGATCAAAGTGGAGAGTTTTCCGGAGCGCTGAAGCGCTCCTTCCCCCGCATAAATGCGGGGGCTCCCACCAAACAGCACTGCTGTTCCTACTTTTTTTGCGGCCGGCCAGGGTTTGCCCAACTCCCCCAAGTGACACACATCACAGGGCCCGGTGATAAGACTCACGGCTCTCCGGGCCGTTAAAATCCTATCGTGGATACATACAACGAGCCGAATTCCGCAAGAGCGGGGGAGGACAACAGCATGAGCCAAAGCAATGGAGAGACTCATCCGGCGGCCACCAAGCAATACACGCCGCGCCTGATCTTCTGGGAAGTTACCAAGGGTTGCAACCTGAGGTGCATCCATTGCCGCGCCACTGCGACCGAGCTGATGTCGCCGGCCGACCTGCCGACCGACAAAGCGCTTGACATCATTTCCCAGATTGCCGACTTCGGCAATCCCATCCTCGTGCTCAGCGGCGGAGAACCTTTGTACCGGCACGACATCTTCCAACTGGCGGAGTATGGGACCAGCCGTGGTCTGCGCGTCGCCCTGGCCACCAACGGAACGTTGGTCACGAAAGATGTCGCGCAAAAAATCAAGCAATCCGGAATCAAGCGGGTCTCGATCTCGCTGGATGGATCGGATGCGCATACCCACGATTCGTTCCGCGGCATTCCCGGCGCATTCGACGCCGCTGTCTATGGCATGCGCAACCTCCAGGCACTGGGAGTTTCGGTGCAGATCAACACCACCATTGCGCGCCACAACGCGCACCAGTTGCCCGCCGTGCTCGACCTGGCGCGCAGCCTCGGCGCCGATGCGCTGCATACTTTCCTGCTGGTGCCCGTGGGATGCGGAGTGGATATCGCCGCCGAACAGATGGTAGCTCCGGAAGAGTATGAGCAGATGTTGAATTGGTTCTACGATCAGTCGCTGCTAGGCGGGATCGAGTTGAAAGCAACCTGCGCTCCACATTATTTCCGCGTGGCGCGGCAGCGCAAGGCTGCCGACCGCTTAGCGGGCCGCGAGCAAGTTGCCGCCCCTGCACCCAGCGCCCACGAAATTGGACCGACGGACATGACCATGCCAGGCTCGACAGGGATCAACCTGAAGCCGGCTGGCGGGCCGCCGGTCGGACACACCGGCCATCCCGGCGGCCACCCCGGCGACATGAATGCCATGACTAAGGGCTGCCTGGCGGGAACCGGTGTCTGTTTTATCTCGCATGAAGGCGAGGTCTTCCCTTGCGGATATCTGCCGGCNNCGCCACGTTTGCATGGGTTGCCGCGCTCGGGCGTACGCCGCCACCGGCGACTTCCTGGCGGAAGAGCCGTTCTGCGTCTATGAGCCGGGGACCTCGCAGAAGATGATTCGCGAGGCCGCTCAAGGGAAACGCTGAACACCGAAACCGAAGGGTGGTCGGCGTGCATCACACGCAAGGCTCTTCCCGGGTGAGAGGCGGCCATAAGCGTTCCTTGGATCACGTGAGGGAGGAAAATCAGGAGGAATCTATGGCAACAGCAGCATCGGCAGCGGTTCCATCCGATAGCGAATCCAAGAGTAACGAAGGTGAGAAGAACGATAAGAAGAAAGAAACCCAGCCACCGGCCCAACTCCACATCGTAGCGGAAACCATTGCTAAGGCGGTTTTGGGCTTTCTTGGAATCGCTTACCTCTGCGGCTTCTTAGTTTTGTATGTATTCTTCTATCGGTTTGGGGTTCATGATTCCAACTCGGAACTACTGCGAGTCCGTTATATCCATACAGGACTCCTGTGTCTAGCCTTTCCACTATTCATACAGGTGCCCGTATTTGCGCATGTCTGGATGCAAATACGCCAACCAAGCCTAAGAAAGTGTTTTGGGCGCCGTTTCGGATGGTTAAATCTTCGCTGGGTGTTCGTTTCTCGCCGTAGTCGGCTGCGGCGAATAGTCCGCGGACTCCCACGGCGCACCCAGTTCGGTCGCAGCCGTGCCAGCTTCACCCTTGAGTTGTTGTTTATCGGAATCTGCCTTTATGCGCTCGTCATCTTTGAGCCTCTGGGTACAATTCGAGAAATTCCCTGGAACGTATGGGCGCTACGACATGTAGAACGACTGGGGTACGTCATCATCCTACTTACCGTCGTACTGACACCAAGCACCCTGGCCCGTAAGTACGTAGGATTTGCCGCTGCTAGAGAGTATCCGTGGGTTCGTGGTCTGATCGTCGTTGTGTCCGGCGCCCTTCTATTCCTGTCGCTCTACGGGCATTGGCGAGAGTTGGGAAATATCGCAAAGAGTGGCTGGTCGTACTTCGCCTTCACCTTGCTACTGATCTTCCCGTTGGTCTCATTTGTCTCGAAGCCCGTACCGAGTAGTTTTCCGGGACAAGGGACCGCAGCGCTTATTGCAAGGTCGGCGCTGATTATGACTGTCGCGCTCCTAAGCACGTTCGCGTTTGCGTACCGGCTATTTCCGCTTGTCCCGTCGGATAAGGGAGGAGGAAGCTACTCTTCCGCGCGCGACGCATTGGTTTGCTTCGTCACAAGGCAGCCACTTCCGGTGCCCCTGCGAGCTGACCCCTCCGATGCTGCCGCATGTTCGGCGGCTGTAAAAGTGATTGATAGCAGCGAGACAGTCCTCTATGTAGCTCGAGCAGACGATCCAGGATTGGATTCAAACGGCAAACCACCCAAGGAAGACAAAGAAGACAAGAGGACTGCGCCTCAGATTTGGACAGAAGGACGCTACCTCCCAACGGTCTATGCTTTAAACAAGGGGAAGGTTGCTTCTGTCGAACTCAAACCTAGAACGGAAAAATAAGACGATAAAGCACCTTAATTTGGCCGAAGATCTAATGATGGCAGCCCATGTCACCACACTACCTGGTTCCAGACTGAGAACGATAGTCATCCCGCGCGAGCACGGCGCGTGGGGCATGCTGTTGGTGCCGCTGGCGACCGGCGCGGTGGCGGCGCTGCGCTCCAGCATGAATACCGGTGCGATTGCGCTCTTCATCGTTGCGGCGATGTCGCTCTTCTGGCTACGCACTCCGGTTGAGAGTTGGCTGGGCACTTCGGCGATCAAGGCGCAGACCAAAGACGAGCGCGCCTTCGTGCTGAAGGTGATTGCCGCCATCGGCGTGCTGGCCGTCGTCAGCATTGTGGCGCTGCTGTGGAACGGACAGCGTTTCGGACTGCTGACCATCGGCGCGATTGCAGCCTCAGCTTTCGCGATGCAAGCTGGCGTCAAGAAGCTGGGGCGCAAAGGGAGGATGCCGGCTCAGATCATCGGGGCCATCGGCCTCACCTCCACTGCGGCGGGCGCGTATTACGTTGCCGCCGGCAAACTCGACCGCATTGCGGTCGCGTTGTGGCTGGCCAACTGGCTGTTCGCCGCAGACCAAATTCATTTTGTGCAGGTGCGCATCCGCGCCAGCCGCGCCGCCAGCCTGGACGAGAAGATGAAACAGGGATTTCCCTTTCTCTTGGGTCAAGTCGGCCTCATCGGTGTAATCCTCGCCGCCTGCCGATTCGGACTCTTCCCGGCCGCCATGGCGTTGGCTTTCGTGCCCGTGCTGGTTCGCGGGACTGTGTGGTTCGTCCGGCGACATCGTCCACTCGATGTGCACAAGCTCGGCTTCAGCGAGCTGACTCAGGCCGTGATTTTCGGCGCGTTGCTGTCCGCGTCGTTCCTCTTGTAATCCTCGCCCACTATTTTGCTATTGCCTACCTTCCCTTACAATGATGCCGATGGCCTCGGCGAGCAACTTCTCCGCACCCGTACTTCTGAAGCATTCCGTGGCAAGACTCGCCACGCTGGCGCTAATGCTTGGCATCGTGGGCGGAGGCATGGTTGCCGCGCAATCACATCCCTCGGCAGGAGGTCGTTCGTCTATGACACTCGTTTTCAAGAGCACCGCATTCGCACCCGGAGCAGAGATTCCGAAGAAATATAGCTGCGAGGCCGCCGACGTTTCCCCGGCGCTGGAGTGGAGCGGTACTCCGGCGCGCACCGTCAGCTTCGCGGTGATTATGGATGACCCCGACGCACCTGCCGGAACCTGGGTGCATTGGGTGTTGTGGAACCTGCCGGCCAGCGCGCATGAGCTTCCCGAGGCAGTCGCCAAGCAGGACCAGTTGGACGATGGGGCGCGGCAGGGACGCAACAGCTCCAGGAAGATTGGCTATAACGGCCCGTGTCCGCCGCCGGGCAAGCCGCACCGGTACTTTTTCCGCTTGTATGCGCTGGATGAAAAGCTTGAGCTCGCGCCGGACGCCAGCAGCGCAGATCTTCAACGGGCGATGAAGGGCCACGTCATGGGCCAAGCGGAATATATGGGAACCTACCGGCGATAGCGGGATGTGAATAACCGCAGATCCTCTAATTGATGGATAAGATAATCCAGATCAGCAGCGCACAATCTTGGGCGAGTCGATCCCCTTGGTCGCGTTGCGCGTATCCACCACCAGCTTCGACTCTCGCACAATTCGCGGATAGTCGTAGTCGCTGTGGTCGGTGACGATCATCACGCAATCATACTGCCCCAAATTCTCCAGCGGCGCGCAGGTCATGTTCAAGGCGTAGCGGCGTCCCTGCCCCACGGTCGGGAAGTAGGGATCGTTGTAGCTGACGATGGCGCCGCGCTTTTGCAGCAGCTCGATAATGGTGAGCGATGGCGACTCGCGCAGGTCGTCAATGTCGCGCTTGTAGGAAAGCCCCAGCACCAGAATCTTCGCGCCGTTGAGCGCCTTCTTCTCCTTGTTCAGCGCGTGGGCGACGGCCTCCACGGAGAAGTAAGGCATATTGGTGTTCACTTCGCCGGCCAGTTCGATGAAGCGCGTGCGAAAGTCGAACTGCTTGGCCTTCCACGACAGATAAAACGGATCGATGGGAATGCAATGCCCGCCAAGTCCGGGGCCGGGATAAAACGCCTGGAAGCCGAACGGCTTGCTCTTGGCTGCGTCGATGACCTCCCAGATGTCGATGCCCATGCGCAGGCACAGCATCTTCAGCTCATTCACCATCGCGATATTCACGCAGCGGTAGATGTTCTCCAGCAGCTTGGTCATCTCCGCGGCGGCGGGCGTCGAGACCGGAACCGTGCGGTTGAAGATGCTGCCGTACAGCTTCGCTCCGAGTTCGCCGGCCAGCGGATCGAGCCCGCCAATGACCTTGGGAATATCGCGGCGCGCAACCGTGTCGTTGCCCGGGTCTTCGCGTTCGGGAGAGAAGACCACGTGGAACAGATTGGCGCCTTCGACGCCGGCGCGCGCGGCCCGTAGCCCCTGATTATTCAAGCGCTCGAGAATCGGCACCAGAATTTCTTCGGTGGTGCCGGGATAAGTCGTGCTCTCGAGGATGACCAACTGGCCGGCGCGCAGATGCGGGGCAATCGATTCGGCGGTGGCAGTGATGTAGCTGAGGTCAGGCTCGTGGTACTCGTCCAGCGGAGTGGGAACACAGATGATGATGGCGTCCATGCTCGTGATGTTGGCGTAATCGGCGGTCGCGGTGAAGCCCTGGGTGCGCGCCGCCTGGATCTCGGTGGGCGCAATCCGGTAAATGTAGGACCCGCCGGACTGAAGCACGTCGATCTTTCTCTTGTCGATGTCAAAGCCGGTCACGGGAAACTTCTGTTCGCTGAACAGCAGCGCCAGCGGCAGGCCGACGTAGCCCATTCCAATCACGCCAACTTTGGCGGTGCGCGATTCGATCTTGTGTTTGAGCACTTCAGACAATTCGGAGCTTGCAGCTTTCGATGGCACCGACATGGGCAACTCCTTTTCTTAATCCGTCATCCCGAGCCGGCAACCCTTCACTGGCTCGTGGCTTTGGTCGTCGCTGCGGCCAGACTGCGATACCAGGCGACGGTGCGCCGCAGGCCTTCGCGGAAGTCCACCAGCGGCCTATATCCCAGTTGCGCCTCGGCGCGCGCGATATCGGCCAGCGAGTGTTTGACATCTCCCGTTCGCGCCGCGGCATATTCCACATCACCCGCGTACTCCGTCAATTCCTTCAGGATGGCGAATGTCTCATTCAGGCTGTAGCGATGGCCGGTGGCGATGTTGAAGGTCTGGCCGGCGACCTGCGGTTCGGGTTGGGTCGCGGCCAGCAGGTTGGCGGCAACGACATTGTCGATATAGGTGAAGTCGCGCGACTGCTCGCCGTCGCCATAAATCGTGGGCTTCTCCCCTTGCAACATGCTGGTGATGAATTTCGCCAGTACCGCGGAATATTGTGAGTTCGCGTCCTGCCGCAGTCCGAAGATGTTGAAGTAGCGCAGGCTGACCGTTGGCAAACCATACACGCGATAAAACGAAGTCATGTAAAGCTCGCCCGCCAGCTTGGATACGGCATAAGGCGANNCGTTTCACGCGGGCGTCGCGCGCGGCGATCAGCACGTTCAGCGTGCCGTCGATGTTGACCGCGTTGCTTCGCGCCGGATCTTCCAGCGATCGCGGCACCGAGGGAATGGCTGCCTGGTGCAGCACNNCGGAATGCACGGCCTTCAGATCCAGTAGGTCGGCTTCCCGGAAATCAATTTGCCCGGCCACCTCGCGAATATGCTCGCGCTTGCCGGTCTCGAAATTGTCGAAGCCGCGCACTCGCTCGCCGCGTTCCAGCAACCCGCGAACCAGGGCCGAGCCGATAAATCCGGCCGCGCCGGTCACTAAATATTGCGCCATAGCCTCAAGGTTACCACGCTAAAAGGTGACCGTCTGCGCGCTGCGGCGCGATAGGTCGAACCGTTTGGTCAGCATATCGGCAATTTCCTTGCCGATCTCCAGCGACGCCGTGGCCGCCGGGGACGGCACGTTGCAGACATGGATCATTCCTTTGCTGTGGACGAAATGGAAATCGTCCACCAGGTTGCCGCTGCTGTCCACCGCCTGGGCCCGCACTCCAGAGCCGCCCTGGACCAGGTCGGATTCCATTAGCTCCGGCACCATTTTCTGCAACGACTTCACGAAGGCCGCCTTGACCCACGAGCGGTATTGTTCCGCCATTCCCATGCGCCAATACCGGCGCGCCATCTTGCGGAAGCCGGGGAACAGCAGCATTTCCACGGCCTCGCTGAGATCGGGCGAGGTGCCGGTGTACCCTTCGCGGCGGAAGGCCAGCAAAGCATTGGGGCCGGCCTCGACGCTGCCATTGACGCGGCGCGTAAAGTGCACTCCGAGAAACGGGAAGCGCGGATCAGGAACCGGATAGATAAGCGCCTTTATCAGGTTGCGCCGTTCGGGTTTCACTTCGTAGTACTCTCCGCGGAACGGGATGATTTCCAGGTCGGTCTGCACCCCCGCCATGCGGGTGATCGTATCGCTATACAGGCCGGCGCAGTTGATCACGTATCGCGCCCTGAAATTGCCGGCGCTGGTCTCCACGATATTGAAGTTTCCGTCTTGCCGCAGGCCGAGCACCTTGGCGCGAAACACAATCTCGCCTCCAGCGCTCTCGATCAACTCAGCATATTTCTGCGCCACCACCTTGTAATCCACGATGCCGGTGGAGGGCACATCTAGGGCGCTGATCCCATCGCAATGGGGTTCGATCTCGCGAAACTGCTCGCGACTCAGCATTCGCAAACCCGGGACGCCATTGGCAATCCCGCGCTGATGCAGTTGCTCGAGCCGCGGAACTTCCTCGGGGCTGGTTGCGACCACGAGTTTGCCGCACTCTTCGAAAGGAACGCCATGCTGCTGACAGAAGCGCTTCATGGACGCGGCCCCGGCGACGCAGTTGCGCGCCTTCAGCGACCCGGTCTTGTAGTAGAGGCCGGAGTGGATGACTCCGCTATTGTGGCCGGTCTGGTGAGCGGCCACGCGATCTTCCTTCTCCACCACGACCAGGTTCATGTCTGGAAAGCGAAGCGTGGTCTCCAGAGCTGTCGCCAGTCCGACAATCCCCGCGCCAATGATCAAGAGATCGGTTTCGTGGTCCGCCATAAAGTCCTGCAACTGTCCTTGCAAACCCGCGATTATAAGGGCCGGGCGGCTACTGTGCTAGGAAGCGCGTCACAAACGTTGCGCTGCTGGCTCAGGAACATTACTCTAGGGGCGACCATGAAGGTGCTCATCACGGGCGGGGCTGGCTTCATCGGGTCGCACCTTGCCGAGCGACACCTCAACTTAGGCGATGCGGTTTGCGTCGTTGATGACCTCTCGACCGGCTCGATCGCCAATATTCAACATCTCAAGATTCATCCTGAATTTACCTACCACATTGACACGGTCACCAACACACAGTTGCTGACCGAACTCGTGGACCTTTGCGATGTCGTTTATCATCTGGCGGCTGCCGTCGGAGTGCGCTTGATTGTGGACAGTCCCGTGCGCACCATCGAGACCAACATTCGAGGCACCGAAATCATCCTTGGCCTGGCGGCGAAGAAACTGAAACGCGTGCTCATCACCTCGACGTCGGAGGTGTACGGCAAGGGCGACCGGCNNCCGCCCAACAAGGGCCGCTGGAGTTATGCCTGCTCGAAGGCCCTCGACGAATTTCTCGCCATCGCGTACTGGAAAGAGAGGCGGGTTCCGACGGTGATTGCTCGCCTGTTCAATACCGTAGGCCCGCGCCAGATCGGCCGTTATGGCATGGTGGTCCCCAACCTGGTGGTGCAGGCCTTGACCGGCAGCGACATCACTGTCTTCGGCGATGGCGCGCAAAGCCGTTGCTTCACCCACGTGAGCGATACGGTGGATGCGCTGGTCGGCATCATGGCCCATCCCGCCGCTAACGGCGAAGTCTATAACGTGGGCAGCGATCACGAAATCACTATCCTCGACTTGGCGACACGCATCAAACGCATCACTGGCTCGGGCTCAAAGATTGTCTTCGTGCCGTACGGGAAGGCCTATGAGGAGGGCTTCGAAGATGTGCGGCGGCGGGTTCCCGACATCACCAAGCTGGCTGAGCTCATCGGCTATCGTCCGCGTGTGTCCCTGGAAGAGACCCTGGAGAGCATCATCGCGGAGCAGCGCGCCCGTTTGCGGGAGCATGGAGTAGGTGTCGGGGCCCGCTAGAGCGTTTCGGGATTGGTGTATCCGCCGTACGGGTAGTGCGGGCCTTCAGGCCCGCAGCGAACGCGGCGCTGAAGCTGGATTATTCATGAGGACTGAGGTGTCATCCTGAGCGGAGCGCCCGCAAAGAATTTCCGACCCGCTGCTGTTGCGGGTCGGGCGGGCGCGCAGTCGAAGGACCCCTATAGCTGCGAGAAATCACAGTGCGGCCGCGCGGCACAGCAGCAAGTTTGAGATTGCTGGCGACCATAGGGGTCCTTCGACTCCTCGCTGCGCTCGTCGCTCAGGATGACACCCCAAAAAACTACGGGCGGTCATGAATAGTCTCATCGAGGAATCGCAATCATGCATGTGCTGGTGACCGGCGGTGCAGGTTTTCTGGGTTCGTATTTGTGCGATGCCCTGCTGGCGGAGGGCCACTCCGTGGTCTGCGCCGACAACTTGTTGACTGGACGGATGGAGAATCTCGCGCATCTGCGGCATGAATCTCGATTCACGTTTCTCGAGCAGGATGTCAGCCGGCCGTTCGATGCCGGCAAGGTTGACTACATTTTCCACTTCGCGTCGCCTGCCAGCCCGGTGGATTATCTCGAACATGCCATCGAAACCTTGCAAGTCGGCTCCCTCGGTTCTCTGAATTGCCTTGAGCTGGCGCAGAAATATGGCGCCAAGTTTCTGTTGGCTTCCACGTCGGAGTGTTATGGCGATCCCTTGGAGCATCCGCAGAAAGAGACCTATTGGGGACACGTGAATCCCATCGGCCCGCGATCGGTATATGACGAGTCCAAGCGTTTTGCTGAAGCCGCCACCATGGCCTACTATCGCCACCGCCGGGTTGACACTCGCATTGTTCGCATCTTTAACACCTATGGTCCGCGGCTGCAGATCAACGATGGGCGGGTGATCTCGAACTTCATGAAACAGGCGCTGCGCGGCGAAGCTCTCACGGTGTACGGCAATGGTTCGCAGACGCGCAGCTTCTGCTATGTGAGCGATGAAGTGGCGGGAATTCTGGCGCTGTCGAAGTCGGACGAACATGAGCCGACCAACATTGGCAATCCCGTCGAGTTCACAATCCTGGAGTGCGCGGAGGCGGTGCTGGAAGTGACCGGGTCGAGCAGCAAGCTGCGATTTGAGCCGCTCCCACAGGATGATCCCCGGCAGCGCCGGCCCGATATCAGCAAGGCCAAGCACCTGCTGGGATGGGAGCCGACCATCGATCTGCGGAGCGGCTTGCGCCTGTCGCTGGATTACTTCACGGCGGCGGTACAGGCGCGCCTTAGCTGATGGCCGACGGCTGAAGGCTCACGGCTCCCTTGCCGCTGCTGACAAGCGCCAAAACCATAGCCAACCCAGCAACCGCCATCAGCAGGAATACGCAGGCAGGCCAGCCGCCGGCCACCCACGCCCAGCCTGTGACAGTAGCCCCCAAGCCGCCGCCAATGTAATAAAACGTCACATACAGTCCCGCCGCCGAAGACCGCGCTCTGTCGGCGACGATCCCGGCTTGCACCGTGCCCACAGCCTGATAGATGAAGACGCCGGACGAGGCCAGCGCCAGTCCAGCAACGATCACCGGCAATG
>PLYW01000293.1 GCA_003151875.1 Acidobacteriaceae bacterium | reverse complement strand
GTTAACTATGTCCCCGGCTGGACATAGTTAGACGATGCGAGTGCCCCGGGCACGGCACATCGCACGGCACATCATGGAGCGGCGCCAATCGCCTCATTGCTCAGGATGACAGCCTTGACCTACAAGGGCTGAAAACCGACAGCCTCCCCACTTCCTCATTCCCGTTTCGGGAGGGGGAGCAAAATGGAAGCGGCAAACCCCACTCTCGTAACTTGACCGCGTTGCCCAACATGTCCATACTTTGACTGCAGGGCAGGATCCGCCGCGCCTGGCGCTCCTGCCCTTTGGTGTCTGCGGTAGGTTTGGTGCAGGTAGTGAAGACCTTCGAACTGCCAAACCGCGTTTCCCAAGGGACCCTCAACCCGTCTCTGGCATCCCCTAAACCTTTTCGGCTCAATATTTTGCATGTAAACCTCCTGAATGCAATATTTTACCGGGAATTTCTTAGGCCAACTGATTGTTTTCAATATTTTGCGGGGAAGCAGGGGGAGGGGGGTGAACCGGCGGCCAGGGCCAGGCCCGGTTTGGCGGGGCACCTGTGGGGTGCCGGATGAAAATGCTTTAGCTCTCCGGGTCGGGCTCATCCTTCTTTTCGGCCCTGGACATGTTCTGCATCTGAGTGCGCCAGTCAGTCTCTTGCACAAAGTCGCGCGAGTCGCGCCAGCCGGCACGCACCTTCACGAAGAGTTCGAGAAAAACTTTGGTGTTGAGCAGTCCCTGGATTTGCAGGCGCGCCGCGGTCCCGATTTTCTTCAGCGTGGAGCCTTGCTTGCCGATCAGGATTGCCTTCTGCCCTTCACGCTCGCAGTAAATGGTGGCAGCAACGCGCGTCAGTCGGGCGCCCTCTTCGTACTGGTCGATCAGCACCGTCGTCGCATAGGGCACTTCCTGCTCGGTAGCCAGCAGCACTTGCTCGCGAATCAATTCCGCCACCAGAAATCGTTCCGGCTGATCGGTGAGCTGGTCTTTGGGGAAATATCGTGGCCCCTCGGGAAGCGCCTTCATCACCGACGCCAGCAATGCGTCGAGGCCTTCGCGCTTCATCGCCGAAATCGGTATGACCTCGGCGAAGTCGTGCCGCTCTTTATATTCCGCGATGAGCGGCAGCAGCCGTTGTTTGTCGAGCATATCGATCTTGTTCAGCAGCAGGAAGCAGGGCTGTCCGCCCTTCTTTACGATGTCGAGCACGAACTTGTCGCCAGCACCGAACCTGGCAGTCGCGTCGACGATCAGCAACAGCAGGTCGCAGCCTTCCAACGCGTCGTACACTTCCTTCATCATGCGCCGGTTCAGCGAATTGATGGGCTTGTGAACCCCGGGAGTGTCAACCAGAATGATTTGTCCCGCCGGACGCTTTGCTTTGCGCTCGACGTTGATGATTCCCTGGATGCGATTACGTGTGGTTTGCGGCTTGCGCGTGACGATGGCGAGTTTCTCGCCGACCAGCGCATTCAGCAGGGTGGACTTGCCCGCGTTGGGGCGTCCGATGATGGAGACGAAGCCGGATCGAAATGCCATCAGCTTCGCACCTGGCTTGAGGCAGAACTCGTCTGCAGGCTGACGCGCACGCGATCTACGCGGCGCTCGGTGGATTCCAGCACTTCAAAGCGCAATCCGTTCTCCTCGAAGACTTCACCTGCCTTGGGGATGTGTCCGGCGAGCTCGCTTACCAGCCCGGCAATGGTGGTCGCCTCTTTTTCATCGGGCCGCACGCCCAGCAATTTTTCCAGCAGGTCAACATCGGTGTTGCCGTTGAAGATGTACGAGGACTCGCTCTCTTTCACGATCTCAGCCTTTTCGTGTTCGTCGCGGATCTCGCCGACGATCTCCTCCACCAGGTCCTCGATGGTCACCAGGCCGGCAACTCCGCCGTACTCGTCGATGACGATGGCCATGCGAATGTTGTCGCGCTGCATCTGGCGCATCAGCTCGCTGCCCAGCTTGGTTTCGGGGACAAAGTACACATCGGGCTTCATCAAGTCGCGCACGGTTTTGGTGCGCGCGTCCGTGTCCAGGACCTGCAACAGGTCCTTAGCATTGACAATGCCTTTGATATGGTCGATATCGCCTTCATAGACGGGTATGCGCGAATAGGGATACTTCTTTACCAGGTCGGTGAAGTCCTCGATGGTGGTGTTGATGGGGACCGCGACGACCTCGGGACGGGGCCTCATCACCTCCCGCACCGTCTTGTCGCCAAATTCCACGACCGACTGGATAAGATCGCGGTCGCCCTCCTCCAGAATGCCCTCCTCCTGACCGGCTTCGATCAGCGCGTCCACGGCCTCCGAGGGATGCTCGGGCTGCGGCCCGGCATGTTCCTTGGAGAGCGATGCGACCGACAGCGCGAAGCTGAGGATCAGAGTCACCGGCACCGCAAGATAAATGAGCGTCCGCAAAACCGGGACCCATCGCACCAGCCACTCGCCTCGGGTGCGCACGAAAAACACATACGGCAGCAAACGGTTGAAGATGACGATGATGAAGATGAGACTCACCGCCGCCTGCACCAAATCGAGCACGACCCAGCGCTTTTCCATGAACAGCGCGTAGCCGATAAGGACGCCGATGCTGGCCATGCACATCTGGGTCAGCACCGCCATCGAGAGCGCGGCCCGCTCGCGGCTCACGTGCAGCCTGGGCTCGACGTGATGCTCGTAGGCGTCTATGTTCTCCTGGAACTCCCGCCCTAGAAACTTCCCCATCTCCGCGTGCAGCCGGTCCACGTAAGACACCAGGGCCAGCAGCGCCATCAAGATCACCAGAAGGATGGATAACGGCAGGCTCATCTCCGGGCGCCTCCGCGACTTCTGGAGCCGGCAGCTTTGCGGGATTGCTTTCGGCCAGGTGAACTCTTCAGCGGGTTGCTGTGAGCGCGCTCGATCAGTCCAACCGGCAAGCCGAGTTGGCGACGCAGGGTGGTTTCGCGAGTCTGCATTTCGCCATCGTCGGTTTCGTGGTCGCAACCCGCGAGATGCAATAATCCGTGCAGGATAAGTACCTTCAATTCGGTTTGGGGTGAATGGCCCATTTCGGCGGCATTGGCCGCGGCAATTTCGCCGGAGATAGCAATGTCGCCGGCAAGCTTCGGGGTCTCGGACGGGAACGACAGGACATCGGTGGGCTGGTTCTTCTTGCGGAAGCGGCGATTCAGTTCTTGCAGTTCCCGGCTGGAGGCGACGCGAATGTTGACTTCGCCGCGCAATCCGACCGCGCGCTGTGCTTTGGCGGCAAACAGGCTGAGCGCCCGCGCGCTGGTCCCTTCGGTTTCGTGCTCCAGGATGATCACTTCCGTTTCAAGTACAAATGGGAGGGCACGTTCAGCCCTCCCATATCATGGTAGCAAGAATTTACTCGGAAACGCGATTTTGTGCTGGGGAAGGCGCTTCGGCCGAAGGTAGGTCCGCCAGCGATGTCTCCCGCTCGACGCTCGTCGTAGTCACCCGCGCATCGCTGCTGCGCGCGGCGAAGCCGTTGCCGTTCTTGGTTTCCAGCGACAGCGACAACTGTTCGTTGCGCCCTTTATAGTCGTCGTACGCCCGGATGATTCGCTGCACCAGATGATGGCGCACCACATCGCCTTCATCGAAGTAGCAGAAGCGAATGCCTTCCACGTTGCGCAGGATCT
>PLYW01000355.1:8001-11196 GCA_003151875.1 Acidobacteriaceae bacterium | reverse complement strand
GCTACCGTCACCTCGAAACCGGCGGATTCAAAGGTCCGCCGCAAAGCGCGCTGCACTGCCAAATCGTCTTCAATGACCAGAATTTTATCCATCGCTCGTTTCCACAAGGTGTCTGAGTTACAGCTAACAACACCTCGAAACGGCAGTCAACGGGTTGTTGACAATTCCGTGACATCCTTCGAGCCCGATTGAATTGCCCTCCTGAACCTATGTCACCAAACTTTGACAATGTGTTTACCTGCCCACGACAACTCCCACTTCGGTCCTCGATAGATTGCAGAAGACTCATGGCAACAAAGCTTCATCGGGACCCCGCGTTGCCTAAGTGAATTCTCAATTCTGAAATTGATGGAGGAACCATGCTGAGCACCCACAAGTTCAACCAATCCCAAACCGCTTCTCGGCTGCTCTTAAATGCCGCCGCGTTGCTGGTGGCGGCCACGTTGTTTAGCCTGCCGGCAGCGGCCCAGAAGGCCCAGGCGACAATTCTCACATCCGACATTGGCAGCATCAGCGTCAACACCGATGCCAACCTGGTCAACGCTTGGGGCATGTCTTTCAGCCCCTCGGGGCCCTGGTGGGTCTCCGACAATGGCACCGGACTCTCCACCCTTTACGACTCGACGGGGGCCCCGCAAGGGCTGGTGGTTACCATTCCTTCGGGAAACGGAGTAGACACGGGAACCCCGACCGGACAGGTTTATAACGCCACGACAGACTTCAAGATCGGCGGCAGTCCGGCGCACTTCCTCTTTGCCGGCGAGGATGGAACCATCTCGGGATGGTACACCGGCACGACTGCACAGTTGGTGGTCAACAACAGCGCTAGTGGAAATGCCGTCTATAAAGGAATTGCTCTGGCCTCGGCGGGCGGCGCCAACTACCTTTATGTGGCCAACTTCCACAACGGCTCGGTCGACGTGTTTGACGCGAACTTTGCTCCGCACTCGTTTGGGACAGGGGCGTTCACCGACAGCACGATCCGCACCGGCTTTGCACCTTTCAACGTTGTCAATATCGGGGGTGGCAAGCTGGCCGTGACCTTCGCCAAACAGAATGCCGCCAAGCATGATGACGTGGCGGGTCCGGGAAATGGCTACGTTGACATCTTTGACACCTCAGGCAATCTGCTTATGCGCTTTGACCACATCTTCTACCTGAACTCTCCCTGGGCCGTGGTGGTCGCTCCCGCGACCGGCTTCGGCGGATTTAGCGGGAAGATTCTGGTGGGGCAATTCGGTAGTGGTGCAATCCTGGCGTTCGATCCGAGCACGGGAAGGTTCAACGGGCTGATGTTTGATCCGAATCTCCTGTATTCACAGATTGACGGGTTGTGGGGTCTGGGGTTTGGCAACGGTGGCTCTGCCGGTCCGACCAACACTCTGTTCTTTACCGCGGGAGTTTTCGGGGAATCTCACGGACTGTTTGGATCGATCGTGGCGCTGCCCGGCACCCCCCAACCCGCTCAGAAGTGATCGAAACAGCAGTAAAACCAATCTCCAGGAGGGCGAACGCGCCCTCCTTTTTTGTGTGCATAGGGACACTCCGAGAGGGTCAGAATGCAAGCTCGAAGAGGCAAGCTAAGCCTGCTCCCGTTTGCTCGAATGGGACAGCATCCGGTAGAATCAACTATCCGGCTCACGTCGAGATTTCCTACAAGGATCACAGCAGAATATGGCAGACCATTTTTCGGCGCTCAAACGTGCGCGTCAAACCGAGACCAAAACTACGCGCAATCGCGCCAACAAGTCACGTCTGCGCAGCGCCTTGCGTTCCCTGCGCGAGGCCATTGCCAAGGGCGAGAAGGAAGCCGCCCTGGCCGCCTATCGCGAGACGGTTTCCGTGGTGGACAAGGGCGTCCAGAAGGGCATTCTGCACAAGAACACCGCCAGCCGCTACAAGTCCCGCCTCAGCAAGCGGGTGAAGGCCGTCGGCGCGGCGAAGTAGGGAACGTCTTAGGAAGAAGGCCGGCTTCGCTTCTAAGGCGCACCCGCAGCTGCTGACACCAGGTCGTCCACCTCGACGCCCATGTGGCGCAGATGGTGCAGCATGTGGTCCACATAATCATCGAAAACGAACTGCAGCGTCAGCGGCGCCGAGTCGGCGATGGTGCAAGTTCGCGACCATGCCGCGTCCGGCACAGCTTCGGCAGCGGCCAGTAGTTGGCGATTGAGACCCACCCAGATCGCAATCAACGAAGACCAGTCCCGGTGCTGATAGCGATGCAATGCCACCCAGCGATCGCCGTCGTATTCTGGCATGGCTGGAGTGTCCTCCAGTTGCGTCCGCACAATTCTCTGGTGATTATTGGCAGCGGAATCGAGCAGATGCCCAAGCTCTTCTTTGAGCGACCACGTCGAGGAGGAGGGCTTGCGTTGGACTTGATCGAAGGGCAGATTGGTCAGGCGGGCGGGCAACCGATCGAGGAGGGCGCGCAACAGCAACAAGCTTTGCATTCGGAGACTCCCACCGCCGCTAGGATGGCCTTTCGGCGTTGGCTGGTGAAACTGCGGTCCAGCTATGCGGCTCGCACTGACTTCTGCTGCTGGTTCAAGTCCTGTGCCGACGTGTCCGTCGGTGCGGCTGCCTGAAGCTCGCGATAGTGCTTGGGGGTGACCCCCGCGAGCCGGCGAAACACGCTGGTAAAGTGGCTCTGGGTTTCGAAACCCACGTGGGTGGCTACCTCGGCCAGTGGGGTCAGGCCCTCGCGCAAAATTTCCTGGGCGCGCTCCACCCTTTGCCGCATAACGTACTGGTGCGGGGTGGTGCCGGTGCTCAACTTGAACAGCTTAGAAAAGTAATACTGACTCATGCCCACCACCTGCGCCAATTCCGCCACCGCCAGTTCCTGGGCAATGTTTTCGCGCACGTGGGAAAAGACGCGTTGCAAACGGCGAGGCGGCAAGCCGCCCACCACCTCGACCGGCGTCAGGGTTGCGCCCAGGTAGGCATCCACCACCTCCTGTGCGTGGTCCTGCTGCAACGAATGCAGAGCCAGCACCAGCACGTTCATACCTTCCGCTTTGGCGCCGACGGCGGCCGAATAGGCGTCATGGCACGCCGCGGCCCGAACGCCCGGCACCCGGTTGGCGGCCACGGAAGCTCCCACCACTCGACTGGTTATGATGATGCCGCGTTCCGCATGGCGGCGCAGCACCAACATGGCCACCTGTTCGGCGTAGTCGGCACTGCTGC
>PLYW01000355.1:0-7967 GCA_003151875.1 Acidobacteriaceae bacterium | reverse complement strand
TTCCATGGTTCCGACAATGTGGCTGGATCGCGCGCTGTACATCAGCGAGCTTCGCGGTTGTACACGCCGTTCCATAGGCTGCAATGGTCATAACCCAACATCGACCGATGACACGGTCACCTTGATCGTTGGATGCGCCAGCAACAACGCACCCGTCCCCCGACACAACATTCTTCGAACACGGACGGTTAATGGTTCCACCCCAGCGAGGCGCCTTGGAGGCACCTTTTTTGATTTGTAATGATGATATCAAGTACACGCCGCTACCGGCTGCTGCCATTCCCTTCATATTTACAATTATTTACAATCCGCAAGTTCCAGCGCGAATGGTCGCGGCTCGCGATACACTGCGGAAACAGTAGGCTCAGGACAATGTCTGACAATCCGGGAATGCCAAACTCGAAGATCGGCAAGAATCCAGCGCCCGGCGGGCCGGGCATCGTGCCTCGCTGGACGCGAGGAGCGAAAGACGCGGTCGGAACCGCCTACGCCGTTTCCAGTCGTGTCTGGTACACCATGGCCAGCGGAGTGATCACCGAAGTCTATTACCCCACCATTGACACGCCGCAAATCCGTGACCTGCAATTTCTGGTCACCGATGGCGAGTCGTTCTTCCACGATGAGCGCCGCCACATGGCAACCCACCTCGACTGCTTCGGCACGTTCGGCCTGGGCTTCAAGGTCACCAACACGGACCCGGACGGACGCTACTCCATCGAGAAGGTGATCATCGGCGATCCGCACCTGAGCTGCCTGCTGGTGCACACCAAATTCAATGTCGCACCCGAATGGCAAGGACGGCTGCATCTCTTCGTTCTGTGCGCCCCGCACATGCAGATTGGCGGTTACCACAACAATGGGCTGGTGATGAAAGAGCGCGGGCGAAGGTTCCTGATGGCCTATCGCGACGATGCCTTCCTGGCGATTGCCGCCACTGCGCATTTCTGCAAGGCGTCATGCGGATACGTAGGCGTGAACGATGGCTGGACGGACTTGTCCATTAACTTCGAAATGAATTGGGAATACGACGCCGCGTTGGACGGCAATATCGCGCTCACCGCCGAAATCGATCTTTCTCGCGGCACCGAGTTCACCCTCGGCGTCGGTTTCGGNNCTCAATAACTTCCTGGAGCAGTGGCAACGGACCAACAAGCGGCTGGCCTTGATGGACAAACTTGACCAGCGCGAGTCGTCGCTGTTCGCCCGCAGCGTAAACCTGCTGCTGGCCCACGAAGACAAGGTCTATCCCGGGGCCATGATCGCCAGCTTGAGCATACCCTGGGGAGAAGACCGCGGCGACGACGATCTGGGCGGCTATCACCTGGTATGGACGCGTGACTTGGTGAATGCCGCGACCGCATTGCTCGCCGTAGGCGACACCGCGACTCCGCTGCGCGCTTTGATTTATCTGGCCATCACGCAACGCGAGGACGGCGGCTTCTATCAGAATTTCTGGATCGATGGACGTCCTTTCTGGATCGGGGTGCAGCTCGACGAGGTTTCTTTCCCCATCATGCTGGCGTGGCGACTGTGGAAAGCCAACGCACTCGCCAACTTCGATCCCTATGTCACCGTGGTGCGGGCTTGTGGCTATCTGATTCGCGAAGGACCGGCGACGCCCCAGGAGCGCTGGGAGGAAGCCGCGGGGTATTCCCCGTCCACATTGGCCAGCAACATTGCAGCCCTGATCTGTGCGGCGGAGTTCATCGAGGCGCACGGTGACAAGGATAGCGCTGAATTCGTACGCACCTACGCCGACTTCCTTGAGTCGCACGTGGAGAAGTGGACCGTCACCAATCAAGGAACGTTGGTGCCCGGCATCGCGCGACACTATATTCGCATCAATCCAGCCAATAGCTCGCAAGGCGATCGCGGCGATGAGGATCCCGACGGTGGCGAGCTGGTGCTGGCCAATCAGCGTCCCGGAAATCGCTACCGGTATCCAGCGAACCAAATCGTCGACGGGGGCTTCCTCGAATTGGTGCGCTTGGGCATCCGTAAGGCTGGCGACCCGCTCATCGAGGACTCCTTGAAAGTCGTGGACGCGGTGTTGAAGGTAGATACCCCGAAGGGACCTTGCTGGAAGCGCTACAACCATGATGGATACGGGCAGCGCGATGATGGCGAGTCGTTTGACGGCTGGGGCGTGGGACGCCCCTGGCCTCTGCTGACGGGCGAGCGGGCCACCTACGAATTGGCGGCAGGACGCAATGTTGATCTGTACTTGCGGGCCATCGAGAATTTCACCACCGGCATCGGGCTTATTCCGGAACAGATTTGGGACGGTCCGGACATGCCCGACAAGTTCCTGACCCGCGGGGGCGCGACTGGGGCGGCCATTCCTTTGATGTGGGCGCACTCGGAGTATGTAAAATTGTTGCGCTCGGTCGTGGACAATCGGCTGTTCGACTTGATCGACCCGGTGGCGGAGCGATATCGCAACGATATGCCACGCCGGGTAATCGAAGTATGGAAGATGAATCGGCAAGTCCGGGCAGTTCCCGCCGGAGGCTTGCTGCGGGTACAGGCCTCTTCTCCATTTATGCTGCATTGGAGTAACGATGAATGGAAGACGGTGAAGGACACAGCTTCCACGCCGACTGCGGTGGGAGTAGAGTACGCGGACATCGAGGTTGCGCCCTCGCAAACGATGCCGCTGAAGTTCACTTTTTTCTGGCGGCAACAGGCCGAGTGGCAAGGCACCAATTATCAGGTTAACGTTCAACCAGCAGCACCAACTGTTATGGACACCGGAAAGGCGGCAACGGGTTGAGTAGCCAAGTGGAAGTCACCGCTCCTGGAAACGAGCAGACGAGCCCGAAGGGAATGGCAGTCAGTATCGCAGTGGGCCCCAAAGACGGGTTCGACGACGAAACCCTGGAGCAGCGTCAGCTCAACTGCCTCTGCATTAATACCATTCGTACGCTCTCCATAGATGCGGTGCAGAAGGCGAACAGCGGACATCCGGGAACTCCGATGGCGCTGGCGCCGCTGGCGTTTACGCTGTGGAACCGCTATCTGCGTCACAATCCAAGAAATCCGCATTGGCCGGGCCGTGACCGCTTCATTCTCTCCAATGGGCATGCCTCCATGCTGCTTTACTCCATGTTGTACCTGACGGGCTACGATCTTTCGCTCGACGACATCAAGCAGTTCCGGCAATGGGGATCCAAGACCCCGGGACATCCGGAGTACGGCGTGGTACCGGGAGCGGAAGCCACCACGGGCCCGCTGGGCCAGGGTGTTGGCAATTCAGTCGGCATGGCAATTGCCCAGCGCTGGCTGGCCTCGCAGTTCAACAAGGACGGCCACGACGTTTTCGACTACCGAATTTACGCTTTTTGCGGCGACGGCGATTTGATGGAAGGCGTGAGCAATGAGGCCGCCTCCATCGCCGGGCATCTTGGACTCTCCAACCTGATCTGGTTCTACGACAACAACCACATCACCATTGAGGGCAACACCTCGCTGGCCTTCAGCGATGACGTAGGCACCCGCTTCCTTGGCTGGCACTGGAATGTGCAGCACGTGAGTAACGTCAACGATCTCCCGCAGCTTGATCGCGCCATCCAGACCGTGCTGAAGGAAACTGAGCGCCCATCGCTGATCATCGTTGACACCCACATCGGCTATGGCTCCCCGCATCGTCAGGACACCAAGGAAGCGCACGGCGAGGCCTTGGGCGCAGACGAAGTCCGCCTCACGAAAATGTTTTATGGCTGGCCGCCCGATGCGCAGTTCCTGGTTCCCGACGAGGCGAAGGCCTACCTGGGCAAGGCGCTCGAGCGCGGCGCCGAGTGGGAGAAGGACTGGAACAGTCGCTACAGCACCTGGGCGAAAGAATTTCCCGATCTGGCGAAGACCTGCCGGCAGATGCTCGATCAAGAATTGCCCGATGGCTGGGACGAGGACATTCCGTCTTTCCCTGCCGACGCAAAAGGCCTGGCCACGCGCGAGTCGGGTAGCAAGGTGCTGAACGCCGTGGCGAAAAATGTGCCGTGGTTGCTGGGCGGGGCGGCTGACCTGGACCCTTCGACCAAGACCAAGCTCAGCGGCACTACAAGCTTCGAGAAGAATAGCTATGGGGGCCGCAACTTCCATTTTGGCATTCGCGAGCACGCCATGGGCTCCATCGTCAACGGCATGGCGCTGTCGAAGCTGCGTCCGTTTGGATCGACCTTCTTTGTGTTTTCCGATTACATGCGGCCGGTGCATCGACTGGCTGCGATGATGGATCAGCCTGTCATCTTTATCTACACGCACGATTCCTTCTGCCTCGGCGAGGACGGACCCACCCACCAGCCGATCGAACACCTTATGTCGTTGCGCGCGATTCCGCGGCTGTTGCTGATCCGGCCGGCGGATGCCAACGAGGTCGCCGAGGCCTGGCGCTACATCATGCCGCTCAAGACGCGACCGGTGGCGCTGGTGCTGACCCGCCAGGCCGTCCCCACATTCGATCGCACCAAGTATGCGTCGGCGGCTGGTCTGGCCAAGGGCGCATACATCATGGCGGATTCCGGCGGCACGCCTGACATCATCCTGATTGGGACTGGCTCGGAGGTGCAGCTTTGCGTGGGCGCGTATGAAAAGCTCACTGCCAACGGCGTGAAGGCGCGTGTGGTCTCCATGCCATGCTGGAGGCTGTTCGAAGAGCAGCCCGACGAGTACAAACGTCAGGTGTTCCCGCCCGAAGTGCGAGCTCGGGTGGCCGTGGAGGCGGGCACTGACCTGGGCTGGAAGGAATACGTCGGAGCTGACGGATATGTTGTCGCCAGGACCGACTTTGGCGCATCTGCTCCTTATAAAGACCTGTTGAAGCACTTCGGTTTCACGGTGGATGACGTGGTGGCGAAAGCCCAGGACGTCATGAAAAAAACCAAGCGTTGATCTTGCGGGCGTAGGATAACCATGAAGATAGCCGTGGGCGCTGACCACGCCGGAGTTCCCCTCAACGAGACCGTGATTGCCGAGCTCAAACGGCTGGGGCATGAGGTGGTGGACTGTGGGACCCACGACGCCAGCAAGCCCGACGACTATCCCGACTACGCGGAGGCGGTCGGCCGCGCTGTACTCGAAGGCAAGGCGGAGCGCGCGGTACTTATCTGCGGCAGCGGCGTGGGTGCCTCGGTGGCGGCCAACAAGCTTCCCGGCATTCGCGCTGCGCTTTGCCACGATTGTTATTCGGCGCATCAGGGCGTCGAACATGACAACATGAATGTGCTCTGCCTAGGCTCGCGCGTCATCGGACCGGAGCTGGCATTGGACTTGGTACGCACGTTTCTGGGGGCGAAATTCAGCGGAGAAGAGCGCCACCGCCGGCGCCTGGCTAAAATTACCGCGCTCGAAGAGCAAAGTTTGCGAGGACTACTAAAATGAGCAGCAATCCCTTACTGCAGCTTCATGAGTTAGGTCAGAGTGTTTGGCTCGATCAGCTTAGCCGGTCTCTGTTGACCACCGGCGGACTCAAGCGCCTGATCGACGAAGATGGTCTCTGCGGGGTGACGTCGAACCCTACCATCTTCCAAAAGGCCATCAGCGGCAGCCAGGATTATGCCGAGCAACTGGAGAAACTGGCGCGCGGTGGCAGTAACGTATCGCAGATCTATGAAGAACTCGTCCTCCAGGACATTGGCAATGCCGCAGACGTGCTGCGCGGAGTTTACGACGCCAACGACGGCGCTGACGGGTTCATCAGCCTGGAAGTTTCTCCGCTGCTTGCCAACGACACCAAGGCGACGATCGAAGAAGCCAAGCGCCTGTTCGCCCACCTGAATCGCCCGAACGTAATGATCAAAGTACCGGCCACACCCGCCGGCCTGCCGGCCATCGAGGAGTTGCTGTTCTCTGGCCTGAACATCAACATCACGCTCATCTTCGCGGTCGAAGTGTACGAGCAGGTCGCTGAGGCCTACATCAAGGCGCTGGAGCGCCGCGTCGCCGCCGGACTGCCGGTGAACCGTATCGCCTCGGTGGCCAGCTTCTTCATCAGCCGCATTGACAGCATGGTGGACAAACAACTTGGACTGCTCGCCGCAAAAGCCACCGACGATGAGCAAAAGCAGCGCATCAACGCTCTCCTGGGCAAGGCTGCGATCGCTAACGCCAAGCTGGCCTACGAGTCCTTCAAGCGCATCTTCGGCAGTGGCAGCGAGCGTTTCGCCAAGCTGAAGGAAAAAGGCGCCAGGGTGCAGCGTCCGCTTTGGGCGTCCACCAGCACCAAGAATCCGGCGTACCCCGACACCATGTATATCGATACCCTGATCGGCGCCGACACGGTGAACACGGTTCCCCCAGCGACCATGGACGCCTTCCGCGATCACGGCATCGCAAAGCCGACGCTGGAGGCAGGACTTGAGGAAGCCCATCACGCGTTCGACGAACTGAAGGCGGTCGGCATTGATATGACGGCGGTCACTACCAAGCTGACGGAAGAGGGCGTGGCCTCTTTTTCGGACTCGTTCGACGAGTTGTTCGAAGTGATCGAAGCACGTCGTGTCGAGGTAATGCGCTCCATCATCGCGCGTCACGGCGCGGCGCTCGGCCGGTACCAGGCCGGTTTCGAAAGCACCCTCAAAGACCTCGACAAGCAGAAGATTGTCTCCCGCATGTGGAAGAAGGACCCCACGGTGTGGAAGGACGATCCCGAGCACGAGAAGATCATCGGCGACGCGCTGGGCTGGCTCAAAGTTGCAGAGACTATGCAGCCGCATGTTGCCGAACTGGTGGCGTTCGCAGAGGAAATTCGCAAGGCCGAATTCGAATATGCCGTGGTGCTGGGCATGGGCGGCTCGAGTCTGTGTCCAGAGGTGCTGGGCCGCACCTTCAGCAAGAAAGACGGCTACCCGCAGCTCTACGTCCTCGACTCCACCGTGCCTACGGCCATACGCCACCTGGAGCAGAAGATCAATGCCGGTAAGACGCTATTTATCGTCTCGTCGAAGTCGGGCGACACCACCGAACCGCAAATGTTTCAGCGCTATTTTTACGATCGGGTGAAGCGGGTCAAGGGTGACGCAGCGGGTGAAAACTTTATCGCCGTCACCGATCCCGGAACCCAGCTCATCAAGGACGCCGCGCACTACCGCTTCCGCCGCGTCTTCCTCAACATGCCCGACATTGGCGGGCGCTACTCGGCGTTGTCGTACTTCGGCATGGTCCCATTCGCCGTGATGGGCGGCGACGTAAAGACCTTGCTCGACCGTGCTCTGCAGGCTGGGCACGCCTGCGGAGGACCGGTCGGCGTCAACGAAAATCCGGGCGCTCGGCTGGGCGCGATACTGGGCTCGCTTGCCAAGGCGGGACGCAATAAGGTGACTTTCGTCACGCCTGCTCCTCTAGACTCGCTGGGCCTGTGGATCGAACAGCTCATTGCTGAGAGCACCGGCAAGGAAGGAAAGGGCATTGTCCCGGTTGCCGGCGAGCCGCTTGGTTCGCCCGATGATTACGGCGACGATCGCGTGTTTGCGTTCATTCACACGCAGTCGTCCAAGACCGGTGATATTGAGGCCAAACTGGCGGCGCTCGAGGCCGCCGGCCATCCGGTGTTGCGCCATGCGTTGCACGATCCTCTCGATCTGGGCGAGGAATTCTTCCTGTGGGAATTTGCCACCGCGATTGCGGGAGCGCTGCTCGGCATCGATGCTTTCGATCAACCCAATGTGCAGGAATCGAAGGACAACACCAAGCGCCTGCTCGGCGAGTACGTGCAGAACGGTTCGCTGGCGCAGCAGAAGCTGATCATTGCCGAGGAATCGATGCGCATCTTTGGTGACGAAGCCACTCGCGACCTGCTGCGGCGGAGCGGCTCGTCGATGCAGGAGATCGTTACCGCGCATCTCTCGCGGATCAAACCGGGCGATTACTTCGCGGTCACCCAATACATCGAAGAGTAGAACAACTACGAGGGCTTGCTGCAGCAGGTCCGCATCGCTGTGCGCGATGAAAAGAAAGTGGCGACCACCAGC
>PLYW01000096.1:20761-24471 GCA_003151875.1 Acidobacteriaceae bacterium | reverse complement strand
CGGCTTTGCACCATGACGGGACACATGCACGAGATGGGCAGGAAGCTGGGCGGCGCGGTGAAATCCTACGACGAGATGGTGCGTTCCATGGAGCGCCGCGTGTTTCCTGTTGCGCGAAAATTTCCTGAACTCGATCATTCGCTGCCGGCGCAATTGCTGCCAGAGATCGAGCAGTTGGACAAAATTCCCTTCGAGCTGCAAGCGCCCGATTGGCACGATGGCGGGGAAGACGAGTCCGGGCTGCCGGTTACGAGCGACGAGGCCGCGAATAGCGCCAAGGTGTGAACTGCTACAAATTCATTCTGTATGCAGCCGAGCTTGCAGCGAAATGGGACAGAGGTCCGTACAACTGTGCGTCGTTTTGACACTGCTTCTAAGCGGCTGCTAGTATCGACCTGTTTAGACGCAAAGTTCCCTCCACGCAAGCGTCCCCGTCGTCTAGCCCGGCCTAGGACATCGCCCTTTCACGGCGGTAACACGGGTTCAAATCCCGTCGGGGACGCCAGATCTTTCAGCGAGTTACAGGGCTTGCTTCCAGCAGTGAGGCTATTCTGGTGACTTGTCGTTCAGCGATCCCGAGATCGTCCAGGGTAAGCCAGTTGTGCGCGCGGGCAGGGAACCATCAGGATTTCGGGGTTCCCATCTAAAGCGCGTGGGGAGCTTGGCGGCGCGGTGGAGGGTTCACTACAAGAGGCGGTCTATCGCAGCAAGGGCGCGCCCCTTCCGAAGTATTTCGTCAGGTCCCACGTTCACCCAAAAAGCAGCGCATCCAACATTTGCTCAGCGATGGATGCCGGAGTGGTCGCTGTCGTTCCCCACTCGAAGCGAACGCCGCCTTCATCGGTTGCGGCGACATCCCACTGTCCGCTCTTGGTGGCGCATTCCCACGACATCCTGCTGATGGCATCATCGAAGGAGGCATGCAGCCGCCGAACCTCGCCGTCAACGTTAGAATGAATGCTCAATTCAATGTCTTCCGTCGGGTCAAATGCCAGCATTTTCTTGTTTACTTTGGTGTTAAACGCCCTGCAGTTTTCGATCGTCATTTGCCTGACTTCGCGCCATAAAGTCAGGCCAAGAGCCTTTTTGATGCGCTGCTGCTCAAGCAACTTTTCGTCTTTCTTTCGTTGATCTTCGCGTTTCTGCTGTAACCTAGCCATCGCGTAATCCGACCAGTCGCTCATAAGGCCTGCCCATCCCCTCTTTCGCTGAAACCCAATAATCAAAACTAGGACCTTGTGTGTGGCCCTGAACAACCCCTCCCATCATACAAGTTACGACAGTAAGAGCAAGAACCTGCATGCTTGTCCGCGACGGCCAGTCAGCAGCCGGAATCTCTTCTCCAGCATTGCCCGATGATCTCCTGAGCGGTCTCAAGCCCCTGCTTGCCGTCGCGGGCGGTGCTCTTTGCCGCATCCCACTGCTTCCGATCGTCACCTCAGCAATGACGCGCCCACCACTACATTAAATATATTATTACTTTTTGCCACCGCTCTGGGTTATTGCCGTTTTCAAGTCGTTTCGGGACTTTCACGGCGACAACACGAATTCGAATCCCGTCGGGGGACGCCAACAAGAATGACCGCCCCATTCGATGGTCCAGCGGCAACTCAAGCCCATTCATCGCCGCCCGCGAGCCATACTTGGCCTCAGCAATCATTGGCTGGATTGACATCCGCGGGCAGTTCAAGATAAATTTCCAACGCCCTTACTTGAGTCGAGATGTAGTTGACCACCTGCACATTCGAGATGTCAGAGGTCCGCATCGGAACCCGCCCATTCCATCGAAAAACACTTGAGGAGAAAAATGAAGCTTTTGCGAAGGCTCGGATTCGCTACAGGAGTGCTGTTGGCTGCCGCAGGCATGGCCAGCGCACAATCGTGGCAGCCCTTAGCGCACCAACCCAGTTTTACCGCTGGTCATGCTCTTCTGCTCACCGATGGCACCGTTATGGTCCATCACGAGGACCCGAATGACGGCTTTTCGGATTGGTGGAAGTTAACTCCAGACGTTAACGGCAGCTACGTGAACGGAACATGGACCCAGCTCGCCTCCTTGGCGTCGAACTATGGTCCGTTATTTTTTGCTTCAGCGGTGCTGCCCGACGGCCGAGTCATTGTTGAGGGCGGAGAGCAGAATTTTGCGCAATATGTTTGGACCAACAAGGGCGCAATCTACAACCCGACAACCAATGTGTGGACGTCGATGACCCCACCCAGCGGCTGGAGCAGCATTGGCGATGCCCAGAGCGTGGTCCTGAGCAACGGGACATTCATGGTAGCCAATTGCTGCAGTTCTCAAGCGGCGCTGCTGAATCCGTCGACCCTGACTTGGACTGCGACCGGGTCCGGCAAGTTCGACGAGAATGACGAGGAAGGATGGAACTTGCTCCCCGGCGGGAAGGTGCTGACGGTCGATGCCTACGTTAATATCGGGGACCCCAATGGCAAGAACTCGGAAATCTATAATCCCACAACGGGCTCATGGACGGGCGCGGGCAGCACGATCGTGCAACTCTGGGATTCCCACGGCTCCTATGAGGTTGGTCCTGCGATGTTGCGGCCAGACGGCACTGTCTTTGCGACCGGTGCGAACGGCGCCGGCGCAGGTCACACCTCCATTTACAACTCCAGCACGGGAACCTGGACGCCTGGTCCCGATTTTCCTGGCAATTTGGATGTCGCTGATGGTCCGGCGGCGTTGCTACCAGACGGCAATGTGCTGGTGAGTGCGAGCCCGGGAATATTTCAAAATGGCACGGTCTTCTTCGAGTGGGACGGCACAAACCTGAATGCGGTTCCGGCTACGCCCAACTCCCCAAACAATTCGTCCTGGTACGGACGTATGCTGGTCCTTCCAACCGGCCAAGTCCTCTACACCGACGGCAGCCGGGATGTCGAAATCTACACCCCCGCCGGGATCCCCAATCCTAACTGGGCCCCCTCGGTGGTGCTCACTCTAAGCGGGCCCTTCATCAACCGCGGGAGCACCATCATGCTCGGCGGGAGAAAGTTCAACGGCTATTCGCAGGCGGTTGCCTACGGGGATGATGCGCAGGCCGCCACCAACTACCCGATTGTGCGCCTAGCCAATGTCAGCACGGGACACGTTTTCTACTGTCGCACCCACGACCACAATACCATGTCGGTCGGGTATGTCGGCCCTGCTTACACCCATGTTGATATACCGTCCAACATGGAAATAGGACGGTCCTACCTGGAAGTGATTGCCAATGGCATCACGTCGCCCCGATACAATGTTGCAATAAGGTAGAGAAAAATCTGCCGCAAGACGAACAAGCGCCACGTCTCTTAACCCAAGAGGCGTGGCGCTTTGCATTCGGGACGATGCGCGGGGTCCCGCACGCCCACAGGTTCTACCATGGACCTTTCTTTCCCGGTGGTGGATGTTCAACGCATTCCGGGCTGTGGGGGCGGAAGAAACAGTTGACTTCCAGCCAATCCTGATTGTTTGGTCCGGAGATCCGATTGTGCCATTGGTCTTGGATGGCCTTGATCTGGGCGGGATTCATTTGCCAGGACAACGGAGGATCGTTACCTTGAAATTCAAAGGTGGCCAAACGGACAGGTACGCCCTTGTCTGACCATTGACCCGCAAAACTTGAAACTGCTTCGCGGTCGCGAACCAACTGCCCGGTGTTCCGGACATTCAACAAGGCCGACACCGGCGCTTCGGCTTGGTAAAACCA
>PLYW01000096.1:0-20730 GCA_003151875.1 Acidobacteriaceae bacterium | reverse complement strand
CCGCACGGCGGTGACCACCGGAATGTCGTTGTTGGGAAACAACTGGGCAAAGGTTTTTCGCTGCGGCCCCTCAATCTGGTTTTTCTGAAGGATGCTGGTAGTGCCCAGCAGTAGCGGCTCTCCGCTTTCCACCAACGTAGCATTAAAGATGACGGCCGGTCGCCATCCTTCCTGAACTCCCTGGCGCCATTCACTCAAGCTGGCGGTGATCGGTCCGCGGCTGCGCCATCCTTCCTCCAGCGCCCATCCGCGATCGATGAGCTTGTCTTTCTCGGTTTTGAGGTAGGGCAAGAAGATGCGCGACAGGTCAGGATAGACCATAGCCCAGGCGATGTCGTCAAGGCTGGGTTTCTCAGCCGCCTCCACGATACTGGGAAGTTCGCTGTCTGTCGCGGTAAAGCCGTAAGGCGGCGAATCGGCGTGGTAGCGGTTGACGAAATACATGCTGCCCACGGCTCCGCCGGAAACCGAGCTGATCAAAGCGATGGAATCGGCGAAGTTGACCGGCTTGTCCGGCGGACCGCTGCGCAGTTCGGTTTGAAGTCCAGTGAGCACTTGCGCGGTCCAGGCCGCGGCCTGGATGCCTCCTCCTGCCGTCGCGATGACCGTCACGCGTCCGCGCGGATGATCGGCGTCCGGCGCCAGCCGGTTTTGGGCAGCCAGGACCTGCGCCGGGCTTACCTCCGCGATCGTCGATGCGGGTCGCAATTCATAAAAGTGGTCCGACCTAGAATACAAGTTACTGCCGGCAACAAACACGATTATCAACAACAACAGCGGCACTCGATAGCGATCCAGGAAGAAGGCCGCAATAGCCAGGCTCCAGTTCAACAGAATCAACAACAGGATTACATAAGCGATGGCCGGGACACCGAATTGTTGGCCGAGGCGCGCATGCTTGAACCATCCCAATATCAGGTACAGCGCAATCGTACAGAGCAACATGATGAAACTGAGCCACTGTCCGGGATACAGCAACCCGGTGCGGGGATCGAAATAGCCAGCCCGCAATCCGCCGGGTAGATCTTTGGCCCAGTCGCCGAGTTGCTGGCGGGTCTCCGGGGAAACTACGTCGTGACGATAAGCCCAGGCGAGCCATCTCCGCAGGAAGGCAAAGTGCACGGGATAGCGATTCTCCGCGGGTATGTGATAACGAGGCGATAACAGCACGGTGAGCCACAAGGCGCCGTACCCTACAACATGCACGGCCACAATGCCGGCCAAAGCGGCGCCAAGCCGTACGCNNTCCTGGGTCAGAGCTTGCTGAATCCCGAAGCGCTCTTTGCCATTCAGCAACACCACCCGGAATACCACCAGGATGCTAAAAGCCAGGGTCGTAGTGGCCACCATGGTCCAAAGAATGTTCCAGGGGCCGAGGAGAAACAGATTGCCGAGCAACTGTCGAAGGGCGAACAATGACACCATCGGCAGCCCAAACAACGTGATGCCCACCAGGATGGGCACGCGCAACAGGTAAGCGTACTGTAGCTTTGCTGCCAGGGGCAGCCGTCTTGGCGGTGCATTGTTTGGGTCCGCAACAGACGCGGTGGTTGCTGCCATGGCACGACCTCCAAGCTAATAGGCGAGAATGCGCAAATGTTCTTGTGCAGGACCGATGCACTGGCACGAAACTGGTATCGGCAAATCTGCATTACTATATCGAAATTCCTGGACTGGATAGAGAACGGTTCCTCTTGAATCAGAGCATTTCGGCAGGGCTGCGGTTTGATCTCGGTACGATATAGTTCTGGCGATGCGCCATTGATTATTGAGGCGCGGCTTGGGCATTAGCGCTGACGCGCGCCAGACCGGCACGCACTTGGCCGGCCTCCGGACCGTTAGGACTTTCCCGGAGATACATTTGGTATTCCGTGGTGGCATTCTGCAACTCATGCTTATTTTCGAAGGCGCGACCGGCAACATAATGGGCCACGGCATAGCCCTCGTGCGAAACGCGGTGGATCTGGAGCGCACTGTGCAGCGCTCCGTCGTAATCGCCGGTCCTTAACTGCGCAATCGCGAGCAGGATCAGCGACGAGGGGTCCTGCGGCTGCACCATGAGTGCCTTCTGCAAGAACTCTTTCGCGGCAACGTATTGCTCATCGCTGAGTAAGAGCCGCGAGTAATTGCGGTCGGCATCGGGGTTCTTATCGTTCAGTTGCACTGCGTGCGCAAAGGCAGCGCGCGCTTCGCCGGTTTGTCCGAGGTTCATGAGACTGACGCCCAAATTGTCATAGGCCGCGTCGTATTCCGGATAGGTGACAGTTGCTTTCCGGAACAGATCAACCGCCTTCTTGTAGTCCTTTTGTTGAAAGGCTTCCAATCCTTTCTCAAACCACTTTCGGGCGGCGGGCGGGATCTTCAGTTCCGACGCTGAGGTCATGGCCCGATTGCCCGGTTTGGAGTTCGAGCTGGAGTCTGAATCGGAAGTGGGATGCACCTGCACATACACCGGCTTGAAACTGTCACGCTGGTTGATCTGCACATCGTCGGAAACGGCTTCCTCAATGCCTATTCCTGAGACCTTCACCCGAAAATTGCCACACCCCGTGATGTGGAAATGCGTCTGCCCTGAGTCGTTGGTAAAAGCCTCCATCGTCGATACGCCGGAGGCGTCCAGCAAGTCGACTCGCAATTGTTGGGATGCGGGCCGTTCATCGGCGTAAGTGACGTGGACCTGGATGTCAACCTGGCTGCTGCATTGCGACTGTGATCCGCGTTGGGCGAATGCGATCAAGGCGCCAAACAACCAAAACAATAGAACGAGGAGCCCTGATTTCGGCCGGAACATACTGCCTCCGGAATCCCGGGTAGGTGGAATGGATTGTACCGCAATTCGCGGTCAGACAATGTCAAAGTTTTGTAGAGAATAGGCTGCCGTCAGCGCCGGCAGACTGGCGCGACTCAGGGGAAAAGGGAAAAGGCGGAGGCCAGTTCCCGACCTCCGCCGAGTGAAGCGTGCTAGGGTTTCATCGGCATGTAGAGCGGTTCACCCGGTTTGCCAGAAACCAGTTTGTAGTCGGAAGGCACTTGAAACAGGGAAGCATCCGGTTCGCCGCGGTTGATGTTGACCAGCTTGATCGTCATGGTTCCCATCATGGGGTCGTTGTGACTCTCGAGCAGCGGCAGTTGCAGGTCGGAAGAATACCAGCGCTCGGTGACCACCTCGATGGGATTCTGGTTGCCGATCTCGCCGGCGGCTATGGTGCGCGTCATGCGCGTGCCCACCGCTTGCAGGCCGTTAATGGTTTTAGTCCCCAACTGCTCCGTCTTCAGGTCAGTGGCATTGGATCCTATCCATACCTTTCCAGGCATGTCGTGCATGGCTTCCGCGGTGCCGGGTCCTACGCCCATCCTTCCGTGCATGGCATCCGGAGAACCGGGCCCAGGTCTGCCAGGATGAAGCGGCATCTGGTGCGCCGTCTTGGTCTGCGGATTGAGCATATAGCGACCTCCCGAGACCGGATCCGTGATCGCGATCATGGTTCGCTTGGCAGCTCCCGTGGACGGCGTGGCCAGCTCAAAGCCGATCTCACGGCGGACCCGTCCCTCGGAGTCGCGGTAGATCGTCGTCTGGTTTTGGGTGTGAATGCTATTTCCATCAGCCAGCGTCTGGTCGCGGGTAACCACCATCTCCCCGCTCATGGGCACCCCCTTAACCACCCTTCCTTCTTCCATCCCGTCATGCATCATTCCGCCGATGAAGCCACCACCGAACGTCACATTCATGTCATGCGGCGGACGAGGCGGTGGCGCCGGAGCCTCGCTTTGCGCTGCGGCGAAGGCACTCAGCCCAACCAACGCCAAGCCGAGTAGCATCCAGTTACCGGCCCTGAGAAGAATCACAGATTTCATAATGCTCATGGTTTTATCCTCGATTTCGATGTATCACTTCAGTTCACAATCCGGACCGCCCGTACCACTCCGTCATAGCCGACAACGACATCGGCAATCCGCATCCGAGCATCCTGCTCACCGCCAGAACCTGCCATTCCAGGACTCGGAAGTTCCATGCGCACCACCTGGGCATCGCTAGAGCAGCTCAGCGGATCGCAGAACATCAGCGCAACATAGTCTGCGTCTGCGTCCGGGATGGTCTGCGATGGCTCCGTCATATCTGGACTCGGCTTGCTCGCAGATTGAACGTGCCGTATTGGGGACCGATTAACGTTGCTTAGCGACACCGTGGGTAGCTGCGGGTGAGGCTGGGACTCAGACTTGTCGGCAACGACGCTTGGCACCCTGACGCTTGGCTGTGCCACGTGGCTTTTCACCGGCGCGTTTATGGAGTGCCGCTCCAAAAGCCGCACCCCCAGGAAAAGCGCCACCACGATGGCTGCCCCGACGGCCACATACGCCCCGACTTCGAAGAACCGGCTGAGCCGCATGGCGATTGGAGTGAAACGGCGCGCCATTTCCGTCTGCACGGGCTGGGAGTTGCCTTGCCGGAATGCCCGGAGCAGCGCCCGTTCCACATCGGGGCCAGCCGTGCAGGCGGCGGTCCGCGCTTGTAAGGTCTGCATCGTAGCCGCGAGCATTCGCTGCTGTTGCAACCAGGCGGCGCACTTCTGGCACCCGTCCGCGTGATCCAGGCTCTGCTGGTCCTGCGCCTGCGACAGCTCCCACAAAGTCAGAGCGGTAGCACGACGTTCGAATTCACGGCATGTCATGACACGCACCTCGCCGTAACGCTCGATATTCCGGGCGCTCTGGCTGCCGAATATTGCAGCTTCCGGTTGAGTATCTCGTGCGCCCGGTGCAGCCGCGAACGGATGGTGCCCAGCGCGCACCCGAGGGCCTCCGCCGCATCTGCATAAGTCAACTCCTGGAGATCGCAGAGCACCACCGCCTCGCGATAATGTTCCGGCAGAGAAAGCACAGCCTTCCACACCGCNNTCGTCATCCAGCGGGCTGCTCAACCCGGTCTCCGAATAATTACGCTCCAGCGCCCGCCGCACGTAGTTGCGGGCCACCCCGAACAGGTAAGCTCCCAGCGCGGCGCGGGACGGATCGAAATCGTGGCCCCGCTGGATCAGGAACATAAAAACATCCTGGGTTACCTCTTCGGCGATCAGCCGCGAGCCGCTCATGTGCAAGGCGAAGCGAAAGATGGGAGCCTGCCGCCGGCGGTAGAGGGCAGTGAAGGCATCTTCGTTTCCGGCCAGCGCTTGCGCAAGCAGCTGTTCGTCGGTTCGCTCGGTCAGCAACTCCACCTCGAGTGGTGAACCCGATCTCGTTTCCGTCAGTATTTCCCCTGGCCGAAACGGAAAGTTCCCGAAAAGTTGGGATTCTTTATCGTCTGCCCTGGCGGGCTTACCAAGACAGAAACACCGTGAAGGGGGAAAAGGCGCTCTTAATCTGCGGGGTCCATTCGTGCGACGACTCTTGCGTTCCTCAGAAGTGGAGCGAGATGCTCAGCTAATCAGCTCCGCTCGTGTCACATCCAGAGGATGATCGATCAATGGCGCCACGCGTTCGATGAATCGCACCGTATGCGGCAAACTGGCGTGATAATCGAATGCCTCTTCGTTTGTCCAGCGGGACTGAATGTAGAACAGTCCTGGATCTCGGATCGAGCGGAAGGCGTGAATGCTCCGGCAGCCGGGTTCCTCACGGCTAGGACGTACTACAGCATCCAACGCCCCCGCGACAGCACTCTCATTGCCCGTGCTGGCGTGAAAACGGGCGAATATGAACAACCCCAGGGACCACCTCCAGACAACCATCCGACTCCGTCGTGCTACAAAGTTACTTCCCCAATGAAGCCGCCGCGGTTTGCGACCCGGACGCCTTTCGCACGCCGGCCTGTAGTTCTTCAAAGCTGAATTGCTTGCCCACGGCCTCATACGGCTTGCCGTCAACCTCGACGTAAGGATAGACGAAATAGTTCAACGGCGGGCCGTCTTGTTTGGGCGAAAGGGTTATGTCGCGGCCGCTGGAGAACTGGACCCGGTTGGTGTCCAGGCTGCCGAAGAAATAGTCCTTTTTCTCTTTGGCTTTCCATGCCTCGGAGATATCGACCGGAATCCAGCCAATCTTGGCGGTATAGAACTCCGCCCAGCAGTGATAGCCGGCAATGTCTCCCTTGTCCTTGTTCTCAGGCACAGGAAATCCGATGTCGAACTTCGCAGGAATACCTTCGGCGCGCAGCATCCCGATGAACGGCGAATGGAAATCGGTGCAATTGCCGTGCTTGGCATCGCAGGCCCACAGCGCATCTCCGCGGCCCCAGCCGGTTCCGGTCTTGTCGTAGCGCATGGTCGTGAACAGGTAGTCGTAGGCCGCTTTGGCTTTGGCGACGGTCCCAACCTGGTTCCCCGTCACCTCTTGGGCCAGGGTCTTGATCTTGCCATCGATAGGGATAAAGCCTGTCAGGCTCGATAAATCGGGTCATCGACGCCGGCACGACACCGGGTTTGGTGTCCTTGCGCTCGAGCCGCGCAAAGTCGCCCAGCGAGTGCTCGCGGCGGGTCACTTCGTACTCCAGCGTGAACTCGGCCGTACTCTGCACCGGATTGCGCACCTCCGCGTACATCATGCGGTTGCCGTACTCCGCTTCCTGCGTCATCTCCGTTCGCACCGGGGCCTTGACATTCACCAGGCGCACGGTTTGGTGCTCATCGGTGTGCGCCACCGGAGCCCACACGCGCACTACTTTTGTTCCCGGCGGAATGTCTTTGACGGTGAAGGAATACGTAAAGCGAAACTTGCGTACGGGTTGGCCGAATTTCGACTTCTCTGGCGTGGATTGCGCACATGCAAGCGACACTGCAATACACACCAGCAGCAGCGACGACAAAACGCGTGGCTTCATAACGAATCTCCTGCTCTCGATAGTTAATTTCGGATGAGGAATCGGCCCGCGATTAGAGGGAGGCGGTTCAAGTGAAGCCGATCAGGCGCACGTTCGAAGGATGGCTGGCTTCGTACACGGGAAGACAGTGTAGCAGGGAAGAGGGCGTGCCACGAGTAATCGCCCTCAAGTTGACACGTAATACATGCGCACATATACTGTGTTCATGAACGTGACTTTGTCTGTGGATGAGCAGCTTGTAGCACGCGCCCGAAAGAAGGCTGACGCCCTCGGCAAGAGCCTCAATCAGCTGATCCGCGATTACCTTCAAAAACTGGCCGGTGGCGATGATCCCGAGCAGAGCATCCAGGAGTTCCAACAGCTCTCAGGTAGGGGTCATTCTCGCGGCTGGCGCTTCGATCGAAACGAGATTCATGAGCGCCCGTAGCTTCTTCGACACTAATGTACTTGTTTACTCGGACGATAAGGCGTCCCCGGCGAAGCAGCGACGCGCTCTCGATCTCTTGGCGGAACACCGGCGTAGCGGAACCGGCGTAGTTTCGCTCCAAGTACTGCAAGAGTATTTCGTCACCATCACGCGAAAATTGCGCGTTGATGCGCACATTGCTCGCAGGAAAATCGAATTGCTCGCCGAGTTCGATGTTGCCACTCCCGAAGTTGCCGACATCCTTGCCGCCATCGACCTCCATCGGCTTCACGGGTTTTCTTTCTGGGATGCTTTGGTCGTTCGCGCTGCCAAACAGGCTGGATGTAGCGTCCTTTTGTCGAAAGACTTGCAAGAAGCGCGAGAGATCGACGGGATACGCATCGTAAACCCGTTCAAATAGGATCTGCTTCAGGCGCCGATCACTAGGCAGGGAGCGCTTCCTTCACCAGCGCAAGCGCGCGGCTGCAGGCTGCGGCAAAGGCGCCGACCGTGTTCGGATCGGTCTCCGCCGCCGCATTCCAATTGATGGTCAGGCAAAAATAGACCCAGCGGTCGTCGAAGAGCATTCCTCCAGGCACGCACAAAGCATGATAGCCAGGCACGTCAATGCTCCCGCCTTTGACGAACGCACTCACACCCAGCGGTAGGGGCACCAGCCAGATAGCGTCGCCCATCGACAGGATCCGTCTGAACTCATTCAGCGTCTCTTTGTTCTTGAAGAATTGGCCCTGCAAGGCCCGCGAATAGTAGGAGACGAAATCGTCTGCCGACGCCGCCAGGGACTCGACTTTGTTCATGGGCGAATTGACAATCGACTGGTTGGCCGCCGCTCCTATTTCTTCCCACGTGAATGCCTTGTAATTCTTTGCGCCCAGGAGATAGCCGAAGAACACGCGAGTGCTTTCGGGGACCATGACGCTGTTCAATCCAGCCGAAGCGATGAATTCGCGCACTTTGTCCGGGCCAACGTGCTTTAGGCACATATCCGTTCCAGTGTTGTCGCTATGAAGGATCATGGCTTCCAGCGCGGTACGCTCGGAAACCTTGCCGATCAGATTTGGTGGATTAAATGTCGCGCTATCCAGTGACCAGACGCTGGCATCGAGCGCCAGTTGTTGTGCCGTGAGGGTTTTAACCACCTGCGGTGAGTCGGCTTGGCGCAATGCTTCGCAAAGGACAAACGTCTTGATGGCGCTCCCCACAAACATCTGTTTCGAGGAATTGGATTCCACCAGAGACTCTGGTTTGCCGTTGGTCGCAGGCGCATGAATCTTGATAGCCACCTCCCCCGGCAGCGATTTGAAGAGTGCCAAAATCGCTTGCGGAGAGGTCTGATCTTTTCCTTCGGCCATCGTGGGGAGTGTCAGTGGCCCCACTCCAACTGCTGCGGCCGCCCCTGCGGCTCCTGCCAGAAACTCGCGCCTTGAACGAAACATATCTCTACTCCTCTCACCTGATGCCGGCTTGGCTCGCGTCACGCAGTTCCAGAGTCTAACACTGGTTCGTCACAGTGACCGCCTACGCGGAAGCGGAGCTGCCACCGCGCATTTTTCGCGATCGAAGGAACTTTGCCGATATCAGCAAGACGGCTGCGACCCCGCCAAAGATCGCACCCATTCCCAGCATCACCAGAGGCACAAGGAAAAAGCGCAGGTTCCATCCGGCGCCGATTCGCGCTTGCGTGGGCGACCGCGGATCGTAACGGATAAGATGACGGCTGCCAACAGGGAACTGAGAAGCCCGCTCGGCAGTTTGCTCATAGTTCTGGCTCTGGAAGCTGATCAGCTCTGCTGTGATCGGTTTGCCGTCAACGGTGTAGAGCACCTGCAACTTGGCGGCGTAAAGCTGCTCGTGCGGGGACGCCGGCTGCGTCACCACCTCGCTGCGGAGGACCTGAGCTTCGGACTCGGGCCAGGTTTGCAATACCTGATACTGCCGCCAGAAAAAGGGCAGGCTCAAAATCACCGACAAGGTGCAAAGGATGAGGTTGGCAACCCCGAGGAATACCAGGACGCCATGTTTTTCGCTATTCAAACGCGCACCATGAAGGTCGTGTTCACCACAGAGACACAGAAGACACGCAGAAAATCAGAACCAAAGTCTGAACAATTTCAGTTTCGGCCAAGGAATTAGCTTCTCAGTAGGACTTCAACGTTTTTTGAAGGCTTCTCTGCGCCTCTGTGTCTCTGTGGTGATTCGTCTTACCCCCCGCGCTTCAGGTCCTTCATTTCTTCGCGGACCCGGCGGAAGCGGCGGAACAGTGATCCGAGGTATCCCAGCAATATCACCCAGGTGACGATGTAAGCGGCTTTCAATGCGACTGGGCCGGTCATCGCGAGTCTCCTTGTAGGGCTGCCGCGGCGTGCGTGGCTTCAACCTTTTCTTCCAGCATCTGCAAGCGGTAACGGACCACCATCAGCACAACTCCCACGCAGGTGAACGCCGCCAGGTTCCAGAAGAACGCGTGCAGCATGGCCGGATCGAGGCCCGAGTTTTCGCCGCCTCCCATCACCGGTGAGGGATGCTGGGTACGAAACCAGCGTATCGACATGTAGACAATCGGCACGTCCACGAATCCGAAGATGGCCAGCGCCGCCGCCAGGACTTGTGTTTGTCCTCCTGCCGAAAAACGTCGCAGCACCAGATAGCTTACATAGATCAGCCACAGCACCAGCGTGGTCGTCAGGCGCGCATCCCATGTCCACCAGATGCCCCACACCGGGCGCGCCCAGATCGGACCCGTGATCAGGACAATGGTGCAGAACGTCACCCCAACCTCGGCGGAAGCCGCGGCCAGAGCGTCGCTGGCGAGATTGCGTTTCCACAGGTACACCACCGACGCCAGAAAGTTGACGAAAAAACACACGCCGGCCGTCCATGCCGAAGGGACGTGATAGTAGAAGATACGCTGAACGTCGCCCATGGTCTGCTCAGTGGGAGCCACGAATAATGCCTGGTAGGTGCTGAAGGCCAGCAGCCCGAGGGTGAGAACGACAAACGCGATAAATAGCTGTTTCATTTCGTACTCAACATACTTTCATACTGGTTCCAGAGTTTTTCGGCAAACTGTCTAGCCACGATCCACTAACCACTAATCCCTGGTGTTTCATTCCGCNNGCCGGTATCGAGATTGGGAACAGAATGAGGGGCAGCATGATCTCGCGACTGCGTGTGCGAATCGAGAGCGCCGCGAAGAAGGTGCCATTGACTACGAGGGCCCAAGTTCCGAGCAGCGCCACCACAATTAACTGCCAGACCGGCCCAACCGAGCGCAAGTCGTAGAAAACTACAAACAGCGGAGCCATCAGCGCTTCCAGCACCACCACGAAGAAAAAATTGCCGATCGCTTTGGCCAGAAACAACGCATTCGGAGGAGCTGGGGACACCCGGTAGGCATCGAGTACTTGATTGCGCAACTCGCGCGCCCATGTCTGATTCAGCGCCACCACCGCCGCGAACAGGAAAGCCACCCAAATCAGGCCGCCCGCGATGCGGCGCGACTCCTCCGCGGTGGGATTGAAGGCGAAGCTGAAGATCACCACCACCAGCAACGCGAAAAACAGCATGGAGTTGATTGCGTCCTTGGAGCGCCACTCCATGCGCAGATCTTTCAGCAGGGTCGTGCGCGTCACGCCAATGGTGGTCATCGCGGCGTCCACTCCGCATTCGAGGCCGCTGCTTTGCGGACTGCTTCTTCGCGAGCCACGATTTGTCCCGCAGCCATGTGCACGAATTCGTCGGCCACACCTTCCATCAGTGTGGCCTGGTGGGTCACCACGAAGATGGTCTTGCCCTTGTCGCGAACCCTTCCCAGCACGGCGGCCATCTCGCGCGCCGAATGCACATCCACGTTGGAGAAGGGCTCGTCGAGCAGAATCAACTCCGGATCGTGCAATACCGCGCGAGCCAAAGACAGCCGCTGTCTCATGCCTTGGGAATACTGGCCGACGCGGCGAGACAGTTCCGGGTCGAGCCCGACCATCTGCATCGCCCTGCGGCAAACCGCGTCGTCGTCGAGGCCGTACAAGCCGGCGAAGTAGCGCAGGTTTTCCATTCCGCTTAACTCGTCATAGAGCAGCGGGGCATGTCCCATGTATCCCACGCGATGAGCGACCTCGCGATGGTTGTTTGTTCCCAACAGCGTGAAGCTGCCCTGGCTGGGCTCCATCAGTCCGGCGACCATGCGCAGCAGGGTGCTCTTGCCGGCGCCGTTATCACCCAGCACCACGTACAGGCGTCCAGGCGCAAAGCTGGCTGAGATGCCGCGGATGGCGGCAAACCGGCCAAAAAATTTCACCAGATTATCGAGGACTACGACAGGCGGAGAGGAGAGATCGCTGCTGCCTGTCATGTTGTGTGCTTCCGTAACACTCGCTTCCAGCCGGGAATTACTGGCCCGGCGTGCTCGGCTGTCCCGCTAGATCGGCTTTCTGCGCATTTCCGCTGGCGACCGGAGCCGCGCCCGGTTGCCCAGGCTGTTTGGGAGCGTACTTCGAGGCGCACTTGGCTTGAATGTTGGTGGCACGGAAGACGCCATCGTGTCCAAATTTTCCTTCCGCCAAGGCCTGCGCATTGTCCTTGAAGGTGTCAGGCGGCGCTTCGCTGCCGTTGTAAACCACTGGCAGGGTGCGGTCCTGCTCGACCAGCAGGAATTCCAGATGAGTTCCCTGGCGCTTGATCGAGCCGGGCTGTACGTTACCGGCCACGCGCAGCCGTTTGCTGTAGGCGCCGTTGCCCATGCCGTTCAGTTCCTTGATGGTGACGTAATAGCTCTTGCTGTCCTGCACGCCGGTGTAGGCGAGATAGCCGAGCGCCACGATGATAATGACGATCACTGCGCCGAAGCGCGCGTACCTGCGTCCCTGATCTGACATCAAACTAAATCCTCTGAGTGTTGAACGCCTGACGGCGGAAGCGTCATGACATTCGCAGTGCTTCTTTCCGAATGGTTTAAGGATAACGCTTTTGAGCGCACAGCGCCATGTGATTCAGATCACATCGTCGGTTGAGTTTGCCACAAGGCGAGAAGACCCAGCCAGCGCTGGCTTGCAGGGGCGCTTACGCCGCGCCGCGCTGACGATTCGCCTCGGCCAGGCTTGAGCGCACCAGTTCGATCAGTTCGAGAGGCGGCAAGGGTTTGACCCGGAAGACAACCTCCAGCCCTTCGTACTCGGGGTGTGCGTCCGGCAGGCCGCTGAGCACAATCACCGCGATCCAATCATTCTCCGCGCGGATTCGGCGGACCAATTCCGGCCCACTACAACCCGGCATCAGGTGATCGGTGACGATCACTCCGATGCGATCGCCAATGGTGCGAAGCGTAGCCAAGGCACTTTCGGCGGTCGTAGCAATGGACACCTGGAAGCCAGCCTTCCGCAAGACTGCTTCGCGGACACTCAGTTGCACTGGATTGTCATCAACCAGGAGGACTTGGTTCAAGAATTCATCTCCCGCACCTCTTCCCGGAGATCTGGCTTACCAAAAACCCGAGAATCACTGCCGACTACCTCAAGATCCTAAGCGGTACGCTGCTGGCCGCAAACCTCTTCCTTCGCTCGCAACCAATCCTGCTCGGGAGAGCCGCCCACACCTCCGCGCTGCAGGTACAGCTCATAGGCGCGGGTGCGGATCTTCTCCTCTACAACCGGCGAGGGTTGAGACGCGCGAGCGAATTCGGGCGTCGTCGTCACCGGTTGCGCTGCCTGAGCGGCACTTCCGTTCTCAGGCTGAGTACCATTNNCAGCTTCAACTATAAACGAATCCGCCGCCCGGAGGAGAGCCCAGGTACCTTTTTCCACAACTTTGTGCAACTCACGATGAACATTCTGTTACTGATCACAGGTTGCTATCGTTGCAAGGTCCTTTGTTGTCCAATATGAGGTTGGCAGTTCGACGATTCAGGAACCAAGCCTCCAGCACTTGCGTATAACTTAAGAGGGCGGCAGTCCCGGTCCACCGCGATGCTATTTTTCGAGATCCTGCGACAGATGTTGCGAACCTTGTGGGCGCACAAGCTACGCTCGTTCCTGACCATGTTTGGCATCGCGTGGGGGGTGGGGTCGCTCTTGCTGCTGGTGGGACTGGGAGAGGGATTCCGCTCGGGCAACCGGCGCGAGCTGAACTCGCTCGGCGAAGACATCATGTTCATGTTTCCCGGAAGGGCCCCGGCGGTCGCAGGCAACATGAGCTCCGGTCGCGAGTATCGCCTCACCTATCAGGATTATCTTGATATTCAGCGCGAGGCCCCGCACGTGCGCGCGGTTGCGCCCGTGTTGCGAAGGCAGGACATTCGCGAAGTCAGCGACTACGGTAACACCAACGGCGAGGTGGTCGGCGTGCCTCCGCACTTCAACACCATTCGCTACCTGCCGCTCGACAGCGGCCGCTGGCTCAATGATGCCGACGACACCCAGAAGCGGTTCGTGTGCGTGGTGGGAGACGAAATGGTAAAAAACCTGTTTCCCGGCGGCAGAACTGCAGTGGGCAGCGCGATCCTGCTGAATGGCATTCGCTTCGAGGTTGTGGGGGTAGTGCAGCGGGTAGGCCACGGCGATGACAACGCGACCAACAATCGCGTCTTCCTTACTTACACCATGATGCACCAGTTCTTCCCCCTGGCCGGGGAACAGCAGCAGGACGCCGTCTCGTTCTTGAACTATCGTCCGCGGGTGCGCGCAGAGCACGAGATTGCCCGTCAGGAGGTGCGCAAGATCGTCGCCCGCAATCACGGCTTCGATTGGCGCAATGAAGATGCTTTCGAGGACTGGGACACCGTCAAGAACGCGGAGACAGTGGGCAAGATCTTCGATGTGATGGATATTTTCCTCGGCGGAGTTGGGCTGGTCACGTTGACCCTGGGCGCAATCGGCATCGTCAACATCATGCTGGTGGCGGTGAGCGAGCGTACCCGCGAGATCGGCTTGCGCAAAGCGTTGGGCGCAACCAACCACAGCATCCTGTTGCAGTTCTTTCTGGAAGGCGCCTTCCTCACCCTGATGAGCGGAGCCATCGGCATGGGTGGGGCTGCGCTTCTCATGCACCTGATGAGCGGCATGGGACAGGTGCCGGGTTTCGATCCTCCGACTATGTCGTACATGTCGGCGACAGTAGCCATTGGAACCCTGGCGCTCGCCGGAATTTTTGCGGGTCTCTATCCCGCCCGCAAAGCCGCGCTGCTGCAACCGGTGGACGCGCTGAGGCAGGAGTAGCCATGGTCAAAGATCTGATGACACAAGCTTACGGCGCCATGCGCCACAATCGGCGCCGCACCGCGCTGACCATGCTTGGAATGGCGTGGGGCATTGCCACGGTGGTTCTGCTGCTGGCTTACGGCGCAGGATTCGGCCGCGCCATCGAGACCATCTTTGCCAACTGGGGCACGCGCATTATTGGTGTCTTTCCCGGGCGCACTTCGCAGCAAGCCGGCGGGCAAAAGGCCGGCACCAAGATCAGGTTCACCTTCGATGACATCGATCGCATTGTGAATGCCGCCCCGCTGGTGCATCGCATCACCCCGATGGTGGCCAAGGACTGCGTCGTACAGCAGGATGTTCGTACCTACACCCTTCCCATCAACGGCGTTTATCCCAGCATGTTCAAGATTCAGGCTTTGAATCTCGGCGAAGGCCGCTTGATGGACGAGGACGACGAGTTGTCGCGCGCGCGGACAGCGGTCATTGGCTCCGAGGCCAAGAACAAGCTGTTTTCCGGCCAACCCGCTCTGGGCCAGTACGTACGCATTGACGGTATCAGCTACCGGGTCATCGGTATTCTCTCGCCGCATATGCAAGAGGGCGACGACAGCATCAACAAGGTGATCTACATCCCTTTCAGCACCATGAGCGATTTTAAGGACACGCACTATCTGGATGGCATCTGGCTCGACTACGAAGGCAATGAATACGAACTGGTGGAGCATCAGGTGCGCGCCGTCCTGGCCCAGCAGTACAACTTCAAGACCGATGACAAGCGCGCCATATTCGTCTTCAACATGATGAAGCAATTGAAGCAGTTCCAAATTATCACCGCGGGCTTGCAGGTCCTGCTGGCCTTCATCGGAACGCTGACCCTCGGCATTGGCGGCGTCGGACTGATGAACATCATGCTGGTATCGGTCACCCAGCGCACGCGCGAGATCGGCGTGGAGAAGGCCCTGGGCGGCCGGCGGCGCGACATCCTCTTTCAGTTCCTGGCCGAAGCCCTGGCGATCACCTTTGCCGGTGGCATTGCCGGCATCGCCATGGCCTATGCGATTTCCATTGGCGTGGGCCGCCTCACCTTCTACAGTGCGGTTGCCAAGAATGCCGAAGCCGCCGATATCCGGCTGATTATCGATCCCAAGATCGTTTTCATCGCCACTATTATTCTGACCCTGGTGGGCCTGGTAAGCGGAATGCTTCCCGCCATCAAAGCGTCGCGGCTCGATCCCATCGAAGCGCTGCGCTACGAGTAGGGCAGCCGCTTACTCGGGAAATCAACCTCTAACTCTCCTCCCAGTTAGAATAGAAGCCTAACCTTATGATTCGATCGATTGTTTTCCCTCGCGTTGTCGGCAACTCGCTCGAGGAGTTGCAGCCTGCGCTCGAGTTGTTCCGTGCCCTGGGCTTCGCACCCGGCAATGAATGGCATGAGGGCGGAAACCACGGGATTGAGATGCTGGCCCCAAACGGAGGCATCGAGTTCCTCGCCGCCGCGGATGCGCCCAGCGTCGATGCAACGGTGGAGGTCTCCGATGCCGACGGCGCATGGCAGATCGCTAAAAACCTTGGTGTGACCATCCGTCGTGAGATTGCCGACACGCCTTACGGGGCGCGCCTTTTCGAAGTGGAAGTGGGTGGGCTTCGTATCGGCTTTCTGACCTACGCGAAAAAAGTTGGAGAGCATCGCGGGCTGGAAGCTTCGCTGAATGCAGCGGGCAGGCAATTCGCCATCGTAGTGAGCCGCTTTAATTCCTTCATCACCGAGCGTCTGCTGGATGGCGCGCTGCTGGCTTTGCGGCAGTGCGGAGCGCGTCCCAACGACATCACCATCGTTCACGTGCCGGGGGCCTTCGAGATTCCCGCCGCAGCCCGGCAGCTTGCGCAGACTGGGCGCTACCAGGCCGTCATCTGCATCGGCTGTCTCTTGCGGGGCGGTACCTTGCATTATGAGGTGATTGCCAACGAAGTGGCACGCGGAGTGGGCCAGTCGGCGCAGGAAACCGGCGTGCCACACGCTTTCGGAGTGCTAACGTGTGACACGCTGGAGCAGGCCCTCGACCGGGCGGGATTGAAGGCCGGCAACAAGGGATTTGAGGCTGCTCTGGCGGCGGTCGAAATGGCATCATTGCGGCAGCAAGTCGCCGAGCACGTTGCTGGCGCAGCGGACGGAAAGCGATGAGCAAGGCCGGCACTCGCAGGAAGTCGCGCGAATTGGCGCTGCAGATGTTATTTCAAATGGAAATGGGAAAGCAGGATTTGGACCAGGTGCGGCGATCGTTCTGGGGGGAACGTCAGGACCTCGACGATAAGGTGCGTGGCTTTGCCGACGACCTGTTCGGCATCGCTGCGGAACGCGGCAAGGAAATCGACCAGTTGATCGAACGCAATGCGGAGCATTGGCGGATGGATCGCATGGCAGCCGTGGATCGCAATCTTCTGCGCGCTGGGGTGGCTGAGTTCTTAGGGTTTCCGGAAACGCCGCCAGCGGTCGTGATCAATGAGGCTCTGGAGATTGCGCGGCGTTTTTCCACGCCCGAGTCCGTGCACTTTATCAACGGCGTACTCGACAGCGTGGCCCGCGAACTGGGAGAAGGCAAGAAGCGGGCAGAGTGATTCCGCGCCCGAGTGAGGCATGATCCAAGCGGACTCTGGCGGCGATTTGCAGCAGCTTGCTAGGGCACCACATACACCAGATTCGGCGTGGCTGGATTGCCGTTGCCGTCCTTAAGGCCAACCGCGATCTGCTGCGCGTCGGTGTGGCTGGCGGCATCGATGCGGTGCACGGTGCCGTCACTGGCGCCAACGTAAACCTGGGCGCCATCGAGGGTGATGCCGCCGTTGTAAGCTGTCGCCCCTCCGGCCAGGGGAATTGAGATTGGAGTTGAGTGCTGTAGGTCGAAGAGCAATAATTCCGGCAGGTCGCTAATGATCCACGCACCCGTACTGTTGGAGCTCAAGAAAATCTGCCGGGCGTTAAAGACTCCTGCGCCCAGATCAAAACTGACGACTGAATTCGCCGCGGCCGCCGGACAGCCCGCCTGAACTGTCCCCGTCGTTACCACATCAATTGCGGGTGAATCGGCCGCCACCGCACCCGTTCCGTTGGGAATAGCTTTAATCAGGGTCGGACTGTTAGCGGTGAAGAACAGCACATCACTCTGGTCGCAGGTGGAGCGCACGTCAATCCCGTTGGGATTCGTTGATGTGATATAGGTCAGTCCGCCTTGGCCACTGATGTCAAGGGCGTTACCGGTGTATCCGAGCGTCGTTGCGCCAAAGAAGGAGGATGCGGGAATTACCGCTCCAAGCTGGTTCCCATTTAGCCACTCGTTCAGCTTACTGTCGGGAGCGAAAGCGCTCGAGTTGGTCGTGTCGCCGGAGTGTGTGAACACGGTGGCTAGGGTACTGGCGTCAAAGTAGAAGAGAGTATTCGACGGAGGATACGATACCAGCAGGTAATTCCCGTCCGGCGAAATCCCCTCAATTGTTCCGAACACTGAATAGGTGCTGACGACGCCTGTACTTACGTTCACGGCCATCAGCCCCGAGCTGGCAGACGCCAGATATACCGTAGTGCCGGGTGGGTCAACCACGATTGAGGTCGGCGGGAAGGGCAGGGTGATGGGGGTGCCCGGCGTGTTGGTGGATGTGCTGATCGGGACGAGACTTAGGGAATTCGTGCTGGCAGCATAGACCGTGGTCGTAGTGCCGCCGGAAACCGTCGCCGTCGCCACGTTAAGGCTGTATTGCGCGCCGACGTTCTTGTTGCAATCCGGTTCGCTGCAAGTCGCGGTGATATACGCCGTTCCCGGGGCGACGGCGGTGAGGGTCGCCGGATTGTCGCCGGAAGTTCCTGTAGCGACTTTGACGCTTGCGATAGCGGACGAGCCCCAGGTGATGGACGGTTTGATGTATTGAGCCTTGGTGTCGAACACGTCGGCCGTGAGCGGCTGCGTGCCGCCTGTCGTCAGCGTAAAGGATGTATTAGCGGAGTTTGCGTCATGCACCTTAATAGATGCAACCGGGCAGGTAAGGTACTGAACAGCGACGCTGTTAACTCCCGAGACGCTGCCAAAGACCGTCGTCGAGCCGGGATTTTGCGCCGTAAAGACGCCATTGGCGGTTAGCGCGGTTATGACATTTCCTGTGCCGCTGCAAGTGGCTGTGCCATTGCTTAACGTGGCCGTCGTCGGTGGCGTGGTTGCGCCGTACCCGGAGGCCGTGACGTTCAGATGGGTTCCGGCGGCAATCGTATTTGCGCCGGTCAACGTGACGGTTGCTGCAGCCCCCACGACTGAAAAACCAAGGCCAGTATTGTTAATCAGCGCGGTTATGACGCTTGCCGTACCGCTGCAAGTGGCTGTGCCATTGCCGAGCGTGGCTGTTGTTGGCGGTGTTATGCCGCCAGATCCCTCCGACGTGATGATCAGATGGGCTCCGCTGGCAATCGTATTCGTACCTGTCAGCGTTACGGTTGCAGTGGCGCCGGTGACACCGTTGAAATTAGATAGACCACAAGTTTGGCCTGCATTACCGGTGATCGTACCCCCCGACGTGTAGGTTGGGCTATTCGTAGCCACAGAGTAGGTCGGGTCTATCCCGGATGCGTTCCCGGCGGCAAAATTAGATAAATTGCAGGTTTGGCCTGATGAACCGGTAATCGTCCCGCCCGATGTGTACGTTGGGCTGTTAGTCGTGGAAGAGTAAGTCGGCTCTACTCCAGATGAGTAAGCAACGACGGTAGGATCGTTTGAACCGATCGTGATCGGGCCCACCGTGGAAGTGATGTCGCACGGTGACGCCGGCGAGCACCCCGGCGCCGAGGTATTAAAAGCAGAGGCTGACGTAGTCACCATCTGCCCCATGGTGACGCACCCGCTCAGTGGATTGACGACAACTTGGTCCACTTGTTCGTGTACATAGACCGTAAGAGTGGCATTCACTCCGCCAGAAGAGGCGGTAATGGTGACCTGACCGACCCCTCCCTGGCCAATCGTGGCGTTGCAAACGATGAAACTGGAATCCCATACGCCGCCGCAGATCGATCCGCCAGTGGAGATCGTAGCGATGTTGGGGTTGCTGCTGCTGAAGGTGATATCGGCTGCGATGGGATTACCGGACGAGTTTTCCGCTATTGCCGAAATCGTGGTCACGCCCCCCTCATTCAACGAAACGGTCGTGGGGGAGAGAACAATGGTGGCCGGGATAGGGTTGGTTGTGGCCTTGCCTCCTCCGCAAGCGGCAAGAAGGGAAAGACAAATGGCCGTCAAGAGAGCAGCCTGGACACGAACCACGGAAAACTGCTGCATGCATCCTCCCCGCCGGACCAAATCCTGGCGGACCCATCAACGCGAAATAATTTCTTGCGTAAAACTCACAGTGTAGAGACTGCTTACAGTTTCGGCAAGCGATGCTGCCGTGGGTCGCTGGTCTTTGCCACCTCTGGTGCCGACCGCGGGCGCGACGATTTCTCAAACCCGCGCATCCGGATTGAGTTGTGCTGGGGGCTTCGTCGGCCAGACGCCGCGCTACGAAAGTTTGTCTCGGTTTGGTTGACGGAGGGTCCGCGACTTGATATATTAAGTGGGTTCTGCGAGTCATACTTTGGCCTGCCTGTAGTGTGTGGCTGTGCTGCATCGATCTCCACCCTGTAGAATTACGTTGCAGGATGTCCTCGCTGAAACGTGTCTGCGCTTCCGCTGGAGCTTTCCGGTGGGTATGCAGGCCGAGGCAACGAAACGGAGTGCCCTCGTTCTCTCCGCGCCAGCTCTTAAGCTGGTTTGCGCAACGACCACGGCGCCACCGTCGTACGCCTAACCTGATCGGAAACCAATGTCCCCCCGTGGTGGTATGAGGGGAAGCATGGGCAGAGCGGCCCGCAAAGGCCACGTGTTAAGGCTGCCCAGTCCCAATCGCAGGGATGAATCTTGTGCCGTAATGAGCGCCCAATAGGCTGCTGACGGCACGAATGCGAAGGTGCGGCCGGGTTGCTGCGGAGAGTTTGGCTAGTCAGTTGGCGTGAACAAAGCGTGAAGAACGAAGGAGCGGTAAAGAGTGCCTACATTTAATCAACTGGTGCGCAAGGGGCGAACGGCGCCGAAGTACAAGACGGCAAGTCCTGCTCTGCAGTCTTGTCCGCAGAAGCGCGGCGTCTGCACTCGCGTGTATACCCAAACGCCGAAGAAGCCGAATTCCGCTCTGCGCAAGGTCGCGCGTGTGCGGCTGACCAATGGCATTGAAGTGACGACCTACATTCCCGGTGTCGGCCACAACCTGCAGGAGCACTCGAT
>PLYW01000222.1 GCA_003151875.1 Acidobacteriaceae bacterium | reverse complement strand
GTGATGCGCAACGGCAGCAGCACCAGGTTGATGATGACGGTCAGGATGATGATGCAAACGCCCCAATTGCTGGCCATGTGCTGGTGGGTCCAAAGCAGCCACAGGAACAGTGGGCGGGCGATCAGGCTGAAGAAGCCGAAGTCCACCACGTTGCGCAGATCGGGACCGTTCATTTGCCCGGGCGCGGTGTTGGAGCGTATCGCCTGCAAAACCGGGAGCGCTTTGGGGCCCACGAACAGGCGTTCCCGCGCGGTGCCGCTGACATCGCCTACGGCAGCGCCCAGCACGTCGTAGCGGTTCATGCTGTTGGGGTCTGGGTTCTTCGGATCTTTAGGTACGCTGATCGAATTGTGCAGCGTGACCAGGGCTGCGGTGTCGGGATTGTCCGGCAGAAAAATAGCCGCGAAATACTGGTCCTGAACGCCAGCCCAGTTAAAGGGTCCGCGCAAGGTATTGCCGCTGCTCACCTTCTTGGCGGCCAGCCGCTCCACCTTGTCGTTGGCCATGTACTCGACCTTGGCCGAAGCGTACGAAGGGCCGGTGCTCTGATCGCCGAAGGCCGCCGGCCACATGGGATACGCCTGTACCGGCTGGCCATTCTGGGTGACGACGGTTTCGATCGAGATGACGTAGCTGTCGGCGAATTGCAGTGTCTTGCGGACTGTAATATCGCCTTGCGCGTACTCGTAGGTCAGCGTGCCGGGGACCGTGATGGTGGAACCAGGGGCGCTGCCCAGGTAGAGTGCCGAGTTGATCTGGTTCCGCAGGTTCTCGTCATACGTGTAAAGGCTGAGGGGAAGCCCGAACTTCACCGCCAGCGGGTTTACCAGGTCAAGCGGATGTCCGTCGTCGTCCTTGTATTTCTTCAACACCCACGACTTGGCCTGCGCGCCACGATTGGTAAAAACGATGCGCACGACCTCGTTCTCGACAACGGTTTCGACTTCGCTGCTGGCAACCTTCGTAACTGCGGAGGGCTTGCCAGGGTGGGCGATGGCAGGAGTGTGCCCCTTGGAAACAGCCTCCGCCGGTGCACTCGCAGCTTCGGGCTGGGCTTGGGGTACGGCGGGCGCGTTGGACTGCGAGGTTTCAACGGGATTCGGCTTTGGCTGCTGCTTGGACTTGTCTTTGAAGAGAAAAATCTGGCTGATGATGATCAGCGCAAAGGTGACGGCGAACACCATCAACATGCGGCGATCGCCGCCGGGCTCTTGCTGTGGATTTTTATACTCGGCCAAGTTTAAGTTCCGTTCAAGGGACGAGAATTTCCCGGCAAACTATCCGGGGCCCGAAACCCTGTTTTTACGATCGCCGGCGGCACGGGATCAAATCCCGCACGCGCGAAGGGATGGCAGCGCAGCAGCCGCGCGGCCGCCAGCAGGCCTCCGCGAACCACGCCGTGGCACTCGACCGCCTCCATCGCATATTGCGAGCAGGTAGGAACGAAGCGGCAGGCATGCGGCAGCATAGGCGAGATCACCCGCTGATAGCACCGCAGCACGAATTGCACCACCTGCTTCATTTCTGTTCCCCTGTCCGGGCGCGTTGTGCGGCCAGTCGCAGAGCGCGCGTCACTTCGCTTACCAGCTCCGCGAAGGGCACNNCGCCTGATGCGGTTGCGCTCGACCGATCCTCCCAGCACTTTGCCCACCGTGAATCCTACACGAGGCGCGTTGCCTGTCCCAGTCGCCTCCGGGCCGCCGCTGCGCCGCAGAAAGAAGATTGTCATGTTACCCGTGAACTGCCGGCGTCCACTCTGGTACACCCGCTGAAAATCCGCGTGTTTCAGCAGATGCCTCGATTTTGGAAACTTGCTGGTGGCGGAGGTCACATTAAGCGCTCGGCGCTGACCCGCCGGGTTTCTACCTTTGCTGCGGCCGAGTCTTGCGACGACTCCCTGTTACTGCATCTGGAAAGGTCGCGATAACGCAGATTTCGGGTCCTCTGGATTTAATCGCGGAAGCCCGGGCTGACGGAGACGCGCTTGCGCCCCTTGGCCCGACGGCGCGACAGCACCGCCCTGCCGCTGCTGGTCTTCATGCGAGAACGAAATCCGTGCGTCTTTGAGCGGTGACGACGGTTGGGTTGGAACGTGCGCTTGGGCATTCGAAAACTGCGCTCCTCACTAGCTAAAAATTGAACAGAGCAAACTCAAAGTATAACGGCCAGCGTGCCTCGCTGGCAAACGGGGCGGGACCTTTTGGGGCCAACGCAAGACCGCTACGTCTCAGGAATCTCCACGCAAGAGCGCCCTAACGTGCTGCCGCATGCCGCCTGTTGGTGGGCTTCGCGATGGCACTGGCGCCAGCATTCGCGCACCTGCACCATGCGCGCAGCACTTGAAAAAAAATTTCGCCGGTAACTTTCCCCAAATCAATCACTCGCGAAAAAAATGAAATTTCCAGCGCAAGAATTGTCTGGCGCTCATTTTTTTTCGTGCTAGTATCCCATACAGCCACAAGAAAAACTGACTGCACGAACGCTGGTGCCCGCCGTAAGAGGGCTGCTGATCGCCGCAATCGTTGGGTTTGAAACTTGAAGTTTTTCAGTTGAAGTGTTCGCCAGCTTGTGGCCCTGTACTCGGTTCGTTTCCCTCTAACATCGGCTTGCTAAAGAGGCAGCAACTGCCTCTGGATTACTTTTTATGTCTTCCTTTGGTGCAGCGTCAGCTAATCCGTGGGTGCGCGTGCTCGACGCACTGGAAAAAAAGGTCAACCGAAATTCCTACGAGACCTGGCTCAAGCCTACGCGCTACGATCATGCGCAGGGCGCGGTGTTGTTCGTGCGGGTGCCCAATCCCGAGTTCTGCCACATCGGCGAACGGTACGGCGATTTAATCAGCGAGGCGATGGAAAACCTCGGCCTGGAGTATCTGGACGTCGAGTTCGTCACCGAAGAGGAACCGCAGAAGAAGGCCAAAGTCATTGCGGCTGACGGAGCGCACAACCAGGCTCCCGCGTCCCTGGAGAAACCCGTGGCTAGTTCCGCCCAGCAACAACGGTTCGATTGGGATGGCGCCGCGCAACTCAATCCCAAGTACACGTTCGACGATTTCGTCACTGGCGCTGGCAATCAATTTGCGCACGCCGCCGCGCGCGCCGTCGGCGAGCATCCCTCCAAGGCTTACAATCCGCTCTTCCTCTACGGCGGCGTCGGCATGGGCAAAACCCACCTGATGCAGGCGATCGGGCACGAGATCAAGAAGCGCCAACCGGAAAAGTCCATCTGCTACGTGTCCAGCGAGCGTTTCACCAACGACATGATCAACGCGCTGCGCTACAGCAAGATGACCGGCTTCCGCGACAAATATCGCAACATGGATGTCCTGCTGGTGGATGACATCCAGTTCCTGGTCAACAAAGAGCGCACCCAGGAGGAGTTCTTCCACACGTTTAACGCCTTGCACGAAGGCATGCGCCAGATTGTGATCGCCAGCGATCGGCCTCCCAAAGAACTCGCGGAAATTGAAGACCGGCTGCGCAGCCGCTTCGAATGGGGACTGATTGCAGACATCCAACCGCCCGACCTGGAAACCAAAGTGGCCATCCTGCAAAAGAAGGCTGAGACTGACCGGGTGATGCTGCCGACGGAAGTCGCCCTGTTCATTGCATCGAACATTCGCAGCAATGTGCGTGAGTTGGAGGGAGCGCTGATTCGCGTCCTGGCGTACTCGTCACTCACGGGCGGCGAGATCAACTTACAGACCACGCAGGAGGTCCTGAAGAACCTGATCGACTCCCAGGTCCGCAAGATCTCCATCGAATCGATCCAGAAAGTGGTGGCCGAGCAGTTCGGCCTTCGTATAGCGGAGATCAAGGCGAAGAACAACTCGCGGGTCATCGTGTTCCCCCGCCAGATTGCCATGTACATGGCCAAGCACCTCACCGATGCCTCGTTGCCCGAAATTGGGCGGCAATTTGGCGGCAAGCACCACACCACCGTCCTGCACTCAGTGGATAAAATCGAACAGCAACGCAAAACCGACAAGGATTTAAACAGGGTGCTCAATAAACTCATCGAAACCTTGGGTGCTTGAACCGCGCATTCGGCGCGGTTTTTCACTTTGAGCCACCGTTTTCTCCGCGTCTCCCTGTGGACTAATTGTGGATTTGGTGAAGAATAGAGATGAAACTTTGCGCTCATCCCGGTTCGGCACAGGAAGCCGCAAGCCAGATGGGATCATTTGTACAGCAGTTGGCATCCCCAGTCCGCGTCCGGTGCGATTTCTCCCAAAATTTCCACTTTTCCGGGCTACCTACTGTTACTACTGGTTTTATATGTTTTTTATTTGGTATAAGGAGTAACAGTAATACAGGGCCAGGCACGGGCCTGCCGAGGTGCAAACGTTATGGCTGCTGAAACCGGAGTCGTCCAGGGTACAGCGATGGAAATCAGTGTCAGCAAGTTCGAACTGCTCAAGGAACTGACTGCCACCCAGGGAGTGGTCGAACGCAAGACCACGATTCCCATCCTCTCCAATTTCTTATTCGAGGCTGCGAATGACCGGTTGAACATCACGGCTACGGATCTTGATCTCAGCCTACGCACCTCATGTCCGGCCAAGGTGAAGCGCGAGGGCGCCTGTACCATTCCCGCCCGCAAACTTTACGACTACGTCAAACTGCTGCCCGATGGCGACATCTCCATCAAACTACTGGAGAACCATTGGGTGAACATTCGATGCGGTCGCTCCAATACCAAAATGGTTGGCATGGCGCGGTCGAACTTCCCGGGACTGCCGACCTTCCCCGCCGCGGGTAGCGTGAAGATTCCCGCGCAGACGCTGCGCAGCATGATTGGCCGGACCATCTTCGCCATTTCCAGCGAGGAATCACGTTACACCTTGAATGGCGGGCTGATGGTGCTGAAGGCGGAATCCATCACCATGGTGGCTACTGACGGGCATCGTCTCGCGCATATCGAGAAACAGGGCGAGCATTTCGATGTCAGCGGCGAGAACAAGACGCTCATCCCCAAGAAAGCGATGAGCGAGATTTACTCGCTCCTGCAGAACAGCGATGCGACCGAAATCGAGTTCGCCAAAGACGAGTCGACACTCTTCTTCCGCATTGGCGAGCGGCTACTGACCTCGCGCCAATTGACCGGACAGTTCCCCAACTACGAAGCCGTGCTGCCGCGCGAGACCACCAAATCGGTCACCGTCCATGGCGCCGATCTCAACACCGCCATTCAGCGCGTGGCGCAGTTCGCTGACGAGCGCTCGCGCGCCATTCGCATGAAGCTGGACAAGAATGAACTCAAGATCTCGTCATCGTCCACCGACGCCGGCGAATCGGAAGACTCCATCGAGACCGCCTACACCGCCGATGCGATGACCATCGGCTTCAACTCCGAGTACCTGCTCGACTTCCTGAAGGCCTCCAATGGCGGCGAGGTCCGCCTGGAGTTCAAGGACGCGCAGTCGGCCGGCCAGATGCGTCCCGACGACGCCAACGACGACGGCTTCAAGTATCGCTACGTNNACTCCCAAATCATCGCGGAGGTGACGCCGCAGCGTTTCGCCATTCCCAAATCCAGCGCTCTGCGCGACAGTCGCCAACTTCTCAGGCGTTGCCGCGAGCTTCGCCTTGGCGGCTTCCGTCCGCAGTCGCGCGACGAAGCGGGCCGGTGTGGTGCTCACCTGCTGGGTAAAGACCCGGCTGAAATTGCGGTCGCTCATGCCGACACGCCGGGCCAGCGCCGGAACGGAGAGATCGGCGTCCAGATGTTCTGAGATCCATGCGATGAGTTCGCGGATGGGTTGATGGTCGGCGGACTGGGCTGCGAGTTGCGAACTGAACTGGCTCTGGCCTCCTCCGCGGCGCATGAACAACACCATGCGGCGCGCGATTTCCAAGGCGAGCGCGTGGCCGTGGTCTTCCTCAACCATTGCCAGCGCGAGATCAATCCCGGTGGAAACCCCGGCGCTGGTCCAGACATTTCCGTCCTGAGTAAAGATGCGATCCCCATCGACGGAAATGCGCGGATAGCGTTCGGCCAAGACATTGGCCAATTCCCAATGCGTGGTGGCCTGCCGTCCATCGAGGACCCCGGCCGCAGCTAGAACGAAAGCCCCAGCGCAAATCGATCCAATGCGGCGAACCTGCTCTGCGCGAGCGCGCATCCATGCCAACAATTCGGGATCGATCCGGGCCTGAGCGACGCTGGCGCTTGCCAGGACAAGCAGAGTGTCGATCGGCTGGTCGATCTCCGTCCAGCGGCGGCCGCCGATCAAGCCGAGTCCAGATCCAGTCATCAGCGGATTCTCGTCGGCGGTCAGCAATTCCACCGCATAGGCGGGTGAGCGTCTTTTGCCGGCTCGAGTCAAGAGCGCCGACGCGCGGGCAAACACGTCAAGCGGGCCAGCCAGGCTCGTCAAGTGGGTGCTTGATAACACCAGGAAGGCTATGCGGCGGGTTGGCCATTCCTTCAATTTGGAGCGTTGCCGCGCATCATTTTCGCTTCTCGAATCCACACAGAACAGATGCCGCGCGCGGGTGCATGGCTACATGAAAATTCGCTGAATGGAAGATTGGCAGAAAACGAGGACAAGTTGTCCGTGCCGGGCGGCACTCTGCGCAATCTCATGTGCAGGTGAGGAGGTTTGATTATGAAACTACAAAAGCTCATTCCGGTTGGACTTTTACTTTTACTTTCGGTGGCGACGTTGTCGGCACAGGCCGCGCTGCCCAACCCGCACGACGATGCTTGCTGGTCGAGCTTGGACGCGCTACGGGCGTGCCAACTACAAGCCTACGACCAGGTCATGGACCAGGCGCAGCGCTGCACTTCTTACCCGGAGTACCAGTGCTTACCCGCCACTCAGCAGCCTGAGCAAACCGTTTCACGAAAGCATTCGCCCAAGGCTGTCGCGAAGAGTACCAATAACAACGACAATGCGGTTGCTGTAAGCGCACCGGTCGCCGACACCAATGCGCAGGCAAGTAACTCGAAGTAAGAGCGGCGACGACCAGGTGTTGCCCCATCGCATTTGACCAGCGACGGGGCAACACGTTTATTCAGGTGAAAAGTATCGCCACGGACCACTACAGATGAACGCGGATTTATCGGTGAGAAATCCCCGTAAACCTTGGTTCGGACGCCCTATCTATTCGTACGCCAGGGCGTCGATGGGGTCTTTCTGCGCGGCCTTCATCGCGGGATAAAATGCGCCCAGCAGGGAGCCGATGAGCGCAATGATCGCAGCCTTCACCAGCCACGCGTAGGTAATAAGCACGGGGAGCGTCTGAAACCGTGCGCGCAAGCCCACTTTCGCGCCGTAGCTGATGGCGATTCCAAGAATGATCCCGCCAATCGCGATCAGCAGGGTTTCGCGCAACACCACGTTCACGATATAGAGCTTGCCGGCGCCCAGCGATTTCAGGATGCCGATCTCGCGCGTGCGCTCCATGACCGCCGCGTACATGGCCTGGAAAATGACAATGAAGCCGATGATCATGGCGATGCCAATGACGACATCGATCACGGTGGTGAGGCCGGGGATGCTGGCCGAGGTCATGAGACTGAGATATTCCTTCAGCGAATGCACGCCGTACTGCTGCATGCCTGGAATGCTCTTGATCGCGCGGACAACTTCGTCGGCATGATTGGGATCGTCGAGTTTGACGTAGAAGATGGAGGCCTTGCCCAGCGCGCCGATCAGGTCTTGCAGGGTCGCGAGGGGGACGAACTTGCGCGCGCCTTTGCCGTGCTCGACGATGCCGCAGATGCGGAACTGATGATTGAGCGTCTCAACTATGTCGCCTACCTTGCGGTGCTTTGACCCCGCCTCGAGATCGTCAATGATCATGTCGTACGGCCCCTGGAACGGACCGCCCGAAAGATAGTGAAAGCCTCCGCTCACCGCGTCGAACGATTGCAGATCGATGCCGTCGAGGACCTCCACAGTGCCCGCGGTGGTGAGCTGGGTTACGACCGGGGCCACCGCCACCACGTGCGGCAGCTTGCGCAGTTTGTCGGCTACCTTTACCGAGACGGGCGCGCCGCTCACGCCCATCAGCAGCGATGAACCCGGCGGCTGCACCATGATGTCGGCGCCAATGCCGGCCTGACGGGTCTTGCTGTCGTTCAGCATCCCCAGCATGATGCCAACGATGAGGAGTATGAGTGTGACCTCCACCGCCACCGCGACCACGCTGATGATGGTGCGAAACGGGCGGTGTACCAGGTTGGCCAGGATCATCCGGTTCATGATTGGAAGCTCGATTGTATAGGATGCGCAGGGACGCTCGGGCGATGGTGTGTGAGGGCGCAGAACCATTCACCACGGAGGGGACGGAGAAGTTCTGGCGAAAAGCGAAGAGCGAAAGGCGAAGAGCGGTTACTGCTGCCTTCTTCGGTGATACACGGCAAACTCGAATCCGGGATTCGCAGGGAAGAGATCGTTGATCTTGCGCAGACGCTCGGCCAGTGCGTTAGGCGCCAGCAAAGGATAATCGCGTTCCCGCAGGTCCTGGTAGTCCACATCGAGATACAGCGACAGCGTGTACACGGCGATGGCATCGGCAAAGGCGGCCAGCAGGTACTCATGCTTGGCCTTCTCGGCCTCCGGCCCGTCGGTGGTTGCGACTTTGCGCAACTCATAGGCGTCAAGCGAGGTCTCGCCGCGGGCCTTCTCGTCCACCTGCTTCCACACCAGGTCGGCGAACTCCTGCGAGACTCCGACCTGCTCCACGAAGTTGTGTCCCACGTTGATGAAGAACTCGAAGGCGATGGCAAAGCTGTCTTCCATCAGGCGGGTCGAAATGAAGACGCACTGCGAATCGCCCAGGGTCTGGTTGCGATGGCAGACGGCGCTGTCAGAGAGCTGCACATCGTAGCGATCGGCGATCATGGTGTCGTCGCCCATGTTCAGGGTGAGCGGGACAAAGTAGTAGGCCTTGCGGTTGAGCGCGGCGGCAATGGTGCGGGGAACGGCGTTGATCATGCGCTCCAGGTCGGCGACCGCGGTCGTGACCTCTCCCATGACCGAGTAACAGATGCCGTTGGCTGCCTGCGACACCGGCGCCATGCGCACTACTTCGGCGGGGGTCCGCGTGACGGCTTGGGAGGTGGAAGACATGAAGGTTTGATTGTAACGCAAGGGCAACAAACGGGCGGCCACCGGTCTGCATCGCTGGTGTACCCTAGGAGTGATGCACAGCACCGCCATGGCGCCCGGCAAGCAACGCAGCACCGTCTCCATCGTCTTCACTTCGACGGTGCGGGTGCTGTTTACCACGCTGCTGTTCACCGCCGCGGGCATGGGCGCGGGACTCTTTTGCGGTATCGTTGGTACCGTGATTTATGGCATGATAAGAGGTACACAGGTTGATATGACCATCTCCTACAAGCACGTCGCCATTCCCGCCGCCATCGTCATCGGCTCGGCCGCCTTCGTCGGTGCGCTGGTGCTGGAAGTGCGCGCTCACCGCCAACGAACATCACAGTAAGCCTCGCTTCCGCCGAGGCTGCGATGGGGCGCGTCATTGCCCTTGGCTTCCTGCCTCCGATACACTCAAAATTCTGCTGATGTGATCTCGTCCATAGCCAGTCTTTAGAAACAGAGATCCCTCAGGGGCTAAAGCCCAGTGTATTTTGAGCACTCTGAACGGCGCGGCTAAAGCCGGGCCCTTTCAAACCCGCAGCGTGAACGCTGCATACAGGTGCGATCATCATGGCCGAAAATATTCATGTCAAACTACCCGACGGCAGCGTCAAAGACGTGCCGCGCGGGACCTCCGCACTCGATATTGCCAAGGGCATCAGCCCGCGTCTGGCGGACGCCGCGCTGGCCGCGCAAATCAAGCCGCTGGCTTCGAACGGGAACGGCAGCGGTGGCAACGGACACCATCCGGCTGACGAAGCCGCAGCGGCTCCGACCGCCGAATCCGCCAAAAACAACGCGCAACTGATCGACCTCACGCGCCCGCTTGAGCAGGATGTCGAGCTGCGCCTGCTCACCGACCGCGATCCCGAAGCGCTGGAGGTCTATCGCCACTCTTCCGCGCACCTGATGGCCGCAGCGGTGCTGGAATTGTTTCCTGAGACCAAGCTGGGTCACGGTCCGGCGACGGAGAGCGGCTTCTTCTACGACTTCCATCGCGAAAAGCCGTTCACGCCCGAGGACCTGGAGGCCATCGAGAAGAAGATGCAGGAACTGGTGAAGCAGGACCTGCCTTACGCGCGCGAGTTTCTGCCGCGCGCCGAGGGACTGGAGCGCTTCAAGTCGGAAGGCGACTTCATGAAGTGCCACTTCATCGAGCAGTTCACCGCGCCCGACGAGAAGATCTCCATCTACAAGACCGGCAAGTTCACCGACTTCTGCCGCGGGCCGCACATCCCGTCCACCGGGCGCATCAAGGCGTTCAAGCTGCTCAACATCGCGGGCGCGTACTGGCTGGGCGACGAGAAAAATCCGCAACTGCAGCGCATCTACGGCACGTCGTTCTTCTCCCGGAAGGACCTCGACGAGTATCTGCGCAAGATCGAAGAAGCGAAGAAGCGCGACCATCGCGTGCTCGGCAAGCAGCTCGATCTGTTCTCCATCCAGGAGCTGGCGGGGCCGGGACTGATCTTCTGGCATCCCAAGGGCGGCATCATGCGCAAGGAGATGGAAGACTGGATGCGCGACGAGTACCTGAAGCGCGGCTACTCGCTGGTGTTCACGCCGCACGTGGCGCGCGTGGACCTGTGGAAGACCAGCGGCCACGAGGGCTATTACGCGCAGAACATGTTCACTCCCATGGAACTGGACGACGCCAACTATCGCATGAAGCCGATGAATTGTCCGTTCCACATTCTGATCTATCGCGACAGCCTGAAGTCGTATCGTGATTTGCCGGTGCGGCTGGGCGAGCTCGGCACCGTCTATCGCTACGAGCGCTCGGGCGTGATGCACGGCCTGCTGCGCGTGCGCGGCTTCACCCAGGACGACGCGCACATCTTCTGCACCCCCGAGCAGATCGAGGACGAAGTTGTTGGCTGCATTGACTTCGCTCTCGCCGTGCTGAAGACCTACGGCTTCGAAAAGTTCCACGTGGAACTTTCCACCTGGGACCCGAATGATCGTGCGCCTTACGCCGGCCGTGACGACCAGTGGGAACTGGGGCAGCGCTCGCTGGAGCAGGCGCTGAAGCGGCGCAGCATCGAGTACAAGCTGATCCCCGGCGAAGCCGCATTTTACGGCCCCAAGATCGACATCAAGCTGGTGGACGCGATCGGCCGGCTATGGCAGCTCTCGACCGTGCAGTTCGACTTCACTCTGCC
>PLYW01000029.1:1659-10334 GCA_003151875.1 Acidobacteriaceae bacterium | reverse complement strand
AATGCAATCGCGTATAAGGGCGAGGGAAGCGTACTTTGCCTCGTAGCAATGTCCACCAAGCAGCATCAAGCTGCCGCCCAATAAGTTTCTCCTTCTGGTGGGCCGGAATCTGTGTGACGCGTCACAAGGTGGGGTGACGTAGGGGGGGTGAGCAGGGAGGTCTAGCCGCGCCAGTCCTCCGGCACAGCCAGCTCCGCCAGCTTGCCGATATCCGGCACTTCCAGGTCAGGATGGGCTTCGACCAGTTTGGTGGCTGCCGCCTCTTTGCCCTGCCTGCGATTGACCCATACGGTAGCGATCTCCAGTGAATGCGCAGGTACCACATCGTGGTACAAGCTCTCGGCGACATGCAGCAGGCGCTTGCGCGGAATCTTGTAGCGCCGCAATAGCGCTTCGAAATTATTGAACGACGGTTTGTAACTGTGTACCTGTTGCGCGGTTACAACGGCGTCGAAGCCCATTTCCAGCTTCGGCGCGGTGCAGGCGAAGAGGTCATCGTCAATATTGGAGAGCACCGCGAGTTTGTAGCGCGACTGCAAACGGCGCAGTGCGGGGACCGTGTCAGCAAAGGGTTGCCAGTTGCGGATCGATTCCGCCAATCCGTTGGCATCGGCGGCGCTGACCGAGAAGCGCAACTGGCGCGCGAAGTCGCCAACCACCTGCGCCAGCACCTCGCGATAGCAGCGGTAAGGGCCGTTCTGGGCGCGCGGCTCAAACTCCGAATACAAGTTGAGGATCTGGGCATCGCTGAGCGCGTGGCCCTTGCTCTCCAGCAACGGACGCAGATAGCCCAGCAAGCCGGTTTCCCAGTCAATCAGTGTGCCGTAGCAGTCGAACGACAGCCATTCAAAGCGGGGGAAGTCGAGCATGTAGGTTTTGACCGTAGCCGCCGTCAGAACGACGATTTTCCCGTGCCGGCCACCGGCGTCACCTTGTGCGAAGCAAACTTTCGCTCCAGGGCTTCCAAGGGAGATACCGACGGCTCTTTTTCGGCCGGTTGTGTGGGCGCGGTTTCCGGTTGGGCTTCGACGTGCTGCGCGTCCGCCGGGGGTGGCGCGGCACTCTCATCGCCAGCAACTGCCGCCGACTTTCGCGACTCCGACTCGCGCGCCGCCGCCAAGCCTTTCTCCAGAAACTTCTTGCTGTTCAGCAGCGGACGCCCGAGCGATGGATTGTAGTTGGTCCACGGACTGTCGAACTCGGCCTCGCGTTCAAACTGCGCGCGCATGCTTTCCATCTTGGAGTCGAGATCGTCGAGATAGTGCAGCATCAGCGCCTCGGGAAACATGGGCAGTTTCGGCGAACCAAATTCATACTGCCCGTGATGGCTGATGATCATGTGCTCGATCAGGATCTTCAGCTCAGGCGGAAAGCCGGGCAAATGAGTGAGCTTCTGGTGCAGCATTTCCAGTTCGATGATCATGTGGCCCAGCAACTGGCCCTCGGTGGTGTAAGAAATCGAGCGCTGATACGCGAGTTCGTGCAGCTTTCCAATGTCGTGCAGGAAGGCTCCGGTCAGCAGCAGCTCGCGATTCACCTGAGGATAGTTGCGGGCGGCCAGGTCGCAAATCGTAAACAGCGAGACCACGTGATCGAGCAGGCCGCCGACGAAGGCGTGGTGCAGGGTCTTGGCCGCNNTCTTCCAGCTTGCGCAATTTGTGGATGGTAAGCTGCCAGCGGCCGTTGTACTTGTGGACCACGCCCTTCACTTTGACGAAGTCGTCCTGCTCGAAGGAGTCCAGAGTGTCGGCGACGTTGTCCCACATGTTGGCTTGCAGTTGCCCGCTGCGGTCGGCCAGGACAACGGAAAGGTAGAGGTCCCCACTCTTCTTCGACTTCACCTGCTTGGCAGCTACCACGAACAGCGAGGTGATGGTCTGGTTCTCCAGACGGGCGCAATCGCAAATATAGAATTCCTTCATAGCGGGAACCGTGGTCACATCGCGGCAAGACAATGCGACCAGGGCTTCATGGTATCGCACTTGGCTGGGGATGGCGCCAAAGAAACGCTCAGGACACTTTGCCCCTGCGATGGCTGCGTGGTGCCCCAAACATCCGCGAGTCGTAGCTGAGCGGCTCCAGTTCGCGCACCACAATTCTTTTGTAATCGGGATGCGCGGGATTGATCAGATAATTGTTCTCGTTGGGGACCAGAACCGAGGGCACCAGCAGCAGACAATGCTCGCCGTTTTGCGCAAATTCATCTCCGAATCGCGCCAACTCGGGTGGCGGTGCGGCTTCCCGCCAGTTTACAGACAGGTCGTTGACTTCCAATTGCTCTCTGTTCAAATCGTCAGGAATCTCCGCAATCGCCAGCACCAGATCACCGGGAGGATCGTCCTTATCCAGATGGACAAAATACTCCAGCATGGCGAGCGATTGATGTTCCGATGCGTAGCTGAGGCGGATTCCCGGACTCGACCAGCGTCCGCCGTAGCGGTACGCTCCCTCGCCATCGAAGGGGCTGCGAGCGTAGGTCCGGCGCAGGATTCGGTAAACTCGGCTCAACTAATTCCGCCGTAGGCAATACGGCCCAGGATGTTCTCCACCTGGCGAGCGCCCAATTCCGTGTCGATGGCCGACACGGGGGCGATCCCGCCCAGAACGCGATTAGGACGCTTGAGCCAGCGGGTTGCGCGCTCATGATCGCCGAGGTACTGGTTGGCGATAGCGACGATGCGCGCCAGGCGATAGAGCCGGTCAGATTCAAAACGCGCCAGTCGCCCGCTGCGACGGCGACGCTGCAAGCTTCGCGGCGACAGATCAAGCGCGCCGGCCAGTTCTTTCAGCGTCAAACCGGAGGCCCGCATCAACTCCTCCACCACCGCCGGAGGAAAGCCCTCTCGGATCGCCTCGCGAAGATCACGGTCGCTGGACAGGGCGCGGCCCAAGGCCCGTTTTCCCCCCAGTTCGTGGACCACGGCCCTGATCTCGTTTACCATAATGTCGCCTATGATAGCGACAAATGTCGCCGCTGTCAATGCGGCCCGCTTGCGTGATTGGGCGCGCTGCGTTGGCGCTTATAGAGGAGAGAGTTGCGATCCAGGATCGGCTAGAACAGGCCGAACTTCTTCTTTTTCTTTACCTTCGATGAGCCTTCGGTCGCCGCCGTGGTGTAGATCGGCTTGGTTTCGTTGGGGCTGGCGCCCGTGTCCGTGTAGCCGGCCTTGATGTCGATGTAGGCATTCTCGCGCAGCTTAGTCAGGTAATCGCGCAGCGCGGGCTGCATCTTGGTCATGTAAATCTGTTCCTGGACCCGGCCCTCCACTTCTTTCAGAGGAGGAATACCGGCGCTCTGGTGCTCGGTGACCTTCAAGATGACCCAGCCCTGATTGGTGCGCACCGGCTCGCTGTAAGCGCCCGCGTTCATGGCAAACACCCGTTCCTCGAGGTCTTTGGAAAGGGTACCGCGCTTGAAGTATTCCAGGTCGCCCCCCAAATCGGCCGTCGGGCCGTCCGAGTACTGCTTGGCCAAGTCCTCGAACTTGCCACCCTTCTTCAGCAGGTCGTAAACCTTGTCCGCCTTGGCCTCGGCGGCGGCAACCACTTCCGGGCTCGGTGTCTCCGGCAGCGCCTCCTGCCCTTTCTCGGTCTTGACCGCCGCTTTATTCTGGGTCGAAATCAGAATTTCGCTCATGCGCACCCGTTCCGGGCGCTCCATCTCGCTCTTGTGCTGGTCGTAAAACTGCTGGATCTCCTGCTGCGACACGTTGATGTGCCCGCCCACCTCCTGGCCGATCACTTTTTGCGTGATAATGCTGTTCTTCAAGTTCTGTTTGAATTCTTCCCAGGAGACGCCTTGCGCCTGGGCCGCCTTCTCCATGTCTTCCATGGACTCGGCGTGCATCTGTTTGCGCAAATCGTCCAGCCGCTTGACCATGTCGGTGTCGGCGGAGATCGTCAGCTCCTCGCCCTTTTGCAGCAGCAGTTGCTGGTCAATCAGATCGCGCAGCAAGTCCTGCTCGTGCTCTTTGGGGTCGGACGGAGCACCGGAAGGATCCGGCTGACGGGACTCGGCCTGCAATTGCTCCTGGCTGCGGCGCAAATCGGCCCGGGTGATGATGTTGTTGTTGATGCGGGCGATAATTTCCTCGACCACGGTGTCGTCCTGGCCAGCCGATGGGCTGGTTTGGGCCATCAGCCAGGGCGCGCCGACGAATGTGGCAAGCAAAAGGACAGCAAATCTCTTCATCAAATACCTGACCAGGCGGGCCTGCAAACGCGCAGCCTCACCCGGGATCAAATTCGTTTTCGTTGCAGTTATTCTACCGCGTCTGGGCCCGTCCTGCTGGCATGAGGCGGCAGCGAAAAATACGGCAACCGCCTCGCCGCTGCCGGAAGAGCTGATCTGGCGCGGGACTTCGTTCGCGGCAGAGCCGTGTCTTCATCAGCCGCCCGTTTAAATCACATCCGAATGCAGGGCTTCTCAAGTCACGGCGTCAACTCAAATACCATGCCGTGGCCGTGAGCGCCGCCCGCTACGGCCGTTCCCAAGAAGTTGCCCATTCCGTCGGGAGTCATTCCGTAGTACAGGTAGGCTCCATCGGGAGGAGTGCCGAAGGTGTGGAGCACGCTCTCGTTCCAGCCGCCGCCCCCGTTGGGAGTTAGTTCGAAGGCCACGCCGCAGTCGCATCCCGGGTCGCCGCCCGCGGAAGTTGTGCCGTAAAGATTTCCGCCTGCGTCGAAGACCAGCGTACTGGTTGGAGAACCTCCATCCGGTCCGCCTTGAAAGCTATACAGCACCGCGTTTCTCCAGCCTCCAATTGCGTTGGGGCCGGGAGCTACCTTGAACACTGCACCTGCCCCGTTGGCGCCCCCATAGTAGGTTGTGCCATAGAGATTGCCGTGCGCGTCGGCGATCAAGCCGCCGTAGGGAAAAGCGGCGTCGGGCTGGCCTCGGAAGGCATACAGCGTGGTCAGATTCCATGTGTCGGCAGAAGAGGTCAGCCTGAAAACGGTGCCGGCTCCGTAGGCGCCGCCCAGTTCAGTTACGCCATAGATGACGCCCGCTGAATTGATAAACAGCGCACCCAGTGAGCCCACGGCCCCATCGTCGCCGCCGGTGAAGTTATGGATTATTCTCTCCTGCCACGGTCCGCCATTGGGCGACAGTTGGTAAATGGTGCCCGCGGCATACGCACCTCCGTCGGGCGTTGTCCCATAGAGATTGCCCGCTCGGTCGAAAACTACCATTCCTCCGGGACCGAACCCATCCGTGTCGCCGGTGAAGCTATACAGCGCGCTCTCGGTCCACGAGCCACCGGACGGTGTGAGCTTGAATACCACCCCGCAACCATCGCCCGTACAAATCCCGCCGGTACCGCCGGCGACGGTCGTGCCGTAGAGATTGCCGGCGGCATCGAGGGTCACGCCACCGTAGGGGTTCTTCCCGTCGTCGAAGCAGCCGAAGCTGTACAGCACACCCTGCTGCCACTGGCCTCCGCCGCTGGGCGTCAGCTGGAAGACCGTCCCACAATCGGATGCGCCTCCCGTCACCGTTGTACCGTAGGCATTGCCGGCGCTATCGAAGGTCAATTGTGACGCGGGATCGCCTCCGTCATTCCCGCCGGTAAAGCTATAGAGCGGCGTCTCAGTGCCCGCCGCCCACGTGCTGCTGAGTAGCATTGCAGCCAAGGCGAAAACCCCAGCCGTCCGGATTATGAAGTAGCAGAAATTTTGGTTTGCCATTTTCCATCTCCTCGATGCAAAGATCTCTTCGGGCCGAAGACGAAGATGCACGCAGACGTGGCAGCGGACAAGACTTTAGCATTGAATTGGCCACAAAGAACGTTGAGATTGCAGTTTTGACATTGTTTTTGCGATCAGCTCCGAGCTCCGGGAGTGGCGGATGATGTTGGGGGGCGAATCCGCCCGCCTCTGCATTGCTCTCACCCGTTGCCTGCGCATGATGGGGACCGGCACCGCTCCGGCCGTAGCGGAAGCGCGCAATCGACAAAAGCCGTACGTTCCTGATCCGGTCGTGGGTTTGGGTGACGGTTCGGCAAGCGGTTTACGGCGCCATGCCGTCGTCCATCCACTGCTTGAACTTTGCGATTCGCTCTTTGGGCCAGGGTTCGTCGCACGGCATGCTGCCGTCCGCAAGCCGGGAGTAGATCGCCTCGGCGTGCGTTTTGACGTCATCGTAGGACGACAGATCCATGCCGAACTGTTTCATGGTGTCCACGTCGGGAGTGTCACGGAACAAGGGGCGTGTGTCTCTGGCGAAGCTGGTAGCCATGCAGCACCTCTGGCGAAGGATTTTGCCACAAAGCGGAGGAAAGTTCCCGTCAGCTTGATCGATGGTTCGGGTGCTCGGCAAACCAAGCCGTGGTTTCGCTCGCCGCCTCCGCCACCTCTGTGACGCGGGTCACTGCGTGTTTGGCTTGATTCGGGCATGGTGTTGGGGTATCGTCTCGGTTTCCATCCAGCTAGACCGATCTCAGGGATAGGAATTGCCTCTACGATCCGAACGTTGCCGGAGTGGAGCCCATGCGCCTCAATCGTTTCCGTCCGGACCCTTCCTCGTTGCCTTCTTCAACCAGTCGGAACTGGGGCGAATGGCTGATTGTCCTCGTGGTCTGTTGCGCCTGCTTGTCAACGCATTCCGCAGCGCAACAGAGAGCTTCCATCCCGCAAACGCCGCGTGCCGTACAGAACGGGACCGCCCAACTCATCGGACCCTATAGCGCCGATCAGATGCTGCGTCTGGTCTTTGCGCTGAAGCCGCCGCATCTGGAGGAAGAAGAGCAGTTCCTGAACCAGTTGCAGGACCGAGACTCGCCGCTGTTCCACAAGTATTTGAGTGAGAAGGAGTGGGACGAACGCTTCGCGCCATCGCCACAGGATGAGCAAGCGGTGGCGGCGTGGGCGCAGAGCCAAGGGCTGACCATCACGCAACGCTATCCCAACCGCTTGTTGGTGGATGTTGAAGCGCCGGTGGCACTCATCGAGAAGGCGCTCGACGTCACCATCAACCGCTACCAGATGGGAAGCGCCTCATATTACTCCAACGATCGCGATCCTGCGATTCCCGCGCAGTTCGTGGGCGTCGCTCATGCGGTCCTGGGCTTGAACAACATAGAGGTGGCGCACGCCGCCTCGAAAGGTTCGCAGAATTTCACCGGGCCAGATTACTCGCCAGGGCCAGCGTATGCGGTGGGTTCGCACCTGATGAGAGATGCCAACGGCAAGAAGCCAAACGGTGCGACGACTGCTAAGGAGAAAAACCCGGATTGGTTTTCTGGCGAAGTCTACTGGCCAGGGGACCTGTGGGGAGCAGGAGGCTATAACTACGGAGGACAATGGAACGGTGACTATCGTGGAGGCCTGTACAATCTTGGGCACTGCTGTAATCCCTTGAACAATCCCAACAACTCTCCACCGGAAGCTTCCATCGCTGTCGCCATTTGGGGTGACTACGCCGACAGTGACTTTCAGTTTTTTATCCAAGTAGTCCATATCGCTGCCAATGTCCAAAGATATTTTGTTGACGGAACGCCGGCCTGTTGTAGCCCGGAGACAACGCTAGACGTCGAATGGGCGACCGCCGCGGCCAACAGTTTCAGCTCCGCGGCAAACACCGCCGAGATCCACATGTATGAAGGTGCCAACGATGATTGGGCAACCATGTTGGATACCGTGAATCGGGCTTTGTCAGATGGTCATGCGCGCGTGCTCAGCATGAGTTGGGGAGGTGCTGAGGTTTACAACGCCGATCATTCTACGATGGATAGCTATCATGCGGTGTTCAACCAAATGGTCGGACAAGGCTGGACGTTGGTAGCAGCCTCCGGCGATTGGGGAGCTACTGCGGATTGTTCTGATCATCTCTCGGTACTCTATCCCGCCTCCGATCCCGACATCACCGCAGCCGGTGGGACGACGCTTGAGGGAGGAGAATACGGGTATTTGTCCGAGACTGGCTGGAGGGGCGGGCCTTACGGTTGCTCGAACAACGATGGCGGAAGCGGAGGCGGATGTAGCGCTTATTATGCCGCCCCCAACTACCAGAGCAGCCCGGCATGTGGCGCAAACAGCCGAAGCTTGCCCGACCTGGCGCTCAATGCCGATGGGGTAAATACGCCTCAGATTTTCTCCTTCAACGGGGGCCTTTATCCAACCGGCGGCACCAGCATCGCAGCCCCGGAAATAGCGGGCTTTTACGCGCAGGCGAACGCATATCTGCTCTACATCGGGAGCGTCGTGGGCAACACGTACGGTTCGTCTTACTCTGCACCTTGTGCTCCGCTGGGCAACGCCAATCCGTACCTGTATGCCGAGGGGTATGGACAGTTTGCGCCGCACTATCCCTTCTATGACATCACCTCTGGTTGTAACGGCAACGATATCACCCAGCAGTACGGTCTGCCCCCTTTCTGCGCAGGTCCTGGCTACGACATGGTGACGGGTTGGGGATCTGCCAACATGCTGCAACTCTCCTGGATGATGAATGCCTATATGGCTGGCGATGGGGCCAGGCCGGAAATTACGTTCAGCGGTCCACAGCCTAATCACTGGTATAACACGGACCAGACAATTAGCTGGACCATTGCCGACACCAGCGCGAACGGTCACGCCCCCAACGGGGTATCTGGCTACACCTTCTATTGGGATAACGATCCCGGGGACCCTTATAGCCAACCAACCTCCTCCCCTCAAGGAGACTTCGGAAGCAC
>PLYW01000029.1:0-1635 GCA_003151875.1 Acidobacteriaceae bacterium | reverse complement strand
GGTCCGGTACTGGTAACGCTCGCGCCAAACGACTACAACGGCAGCGGTGTAGAGAACACCGTGTACGAGATCAACGGCGGCGCTTGGCAGAATTACACCGGTGCGTTTTATGTCGCTGCGCCCGGCATCTACAGCGTGGGATTCTATAGCAGGGATAACGCTGGTAACGTCGCAACCACGCAATACGCAAACTTCATCATCGCCTACAATTCGCAGAATTCGCTCACCGTCACAAAAACCGGCAACGGCAGCGGTACCATCACCAGCGCGGATGGAAACATCAACTGTGGCAGCATTTGCTCTTACACCTATTACTACGAGCAGCCGGTGACGCTGATCGCAACTCCGGCGGTGGGTTCCGTGCTTACGGGCTGGACTGGCTGCGACCTGAGCTTCGGCAATAGTTGCACCCTGAACGTCAACGCCGATCGTACTGCGGTGGCGACCTTCAGCCAGTTGGTGGCGCTGCAGTTCGTCCCCATAGCTCCTTGCCGAGTGGTTGACACGCGAAATCCGAATGGCCCGTTCGGGGGGCCGGCGATTCAAGGTCAGAGCTCCCGCGATTTCGCCATCCCAAGTGGAGGTTGTGATATCCCGTCGAGCGCCGCGGCCTATGCTCTTAACGTCACCGTGGTGCCGGTCAATAGCACGCTTGGCTTCATGACCGCATGGCCGACCGGTTTCACGCGAACGCTTACCTCTACCCTGAACTCGCCGGATGGCCGCATCAAAGCTAATGCCACTATTGTGCCAGCAGGAGCGAACGGAGCGGTCAGCATCTATGCCAGCGACACATCTCATGTCGTGCTGGACATCGACGGCTACTTCGCGCCGCTGCCGAACCCCGACGCGCTGGCGTTTTATCCGCTGACGCCATGCCGCGTGGCCGACACGCGCAACCCTAACGGTCCGCTTGGCGGGCCTTATTTGCACGGCGGCCAGCAACGTGACTTTCCCGTTCTCGAGGCCACGACCTGCAACATCCCCGCGAATGCGCAAGCGTACTCGATGAACCTCACCGTCGTGCCTAGAGGCGGCATGCCACTGGGTTATCTGACCGTGTGGCCCTCCGGCCAAGCGAGGCCATTGGCGTCCACGTTGAATGACCTGCCGGGAGCCATCATCGCTAATGCCGCCATCGTGCCGGCGGGTACAGGCGGCGATATCGACGCCTATGTCACCGAGGACACTGACCTGGTGATTGATATCGATGGATACTTCGCGGCGCCGGGAGCCGGTGGCCTTTCTTTGTACACGTTCTCACCCTGTCGCGCGCTCGATACGCGCAGAGGTGAAGGCGCCTTCAGCGGAACGCTGGTGACAAATTTCGTGACTGGTCCTTGCGCATTGCCGAGCGCGGCGAAGGGATATGTTCTCAATGCGACCGTTGTTCCCCTGTTCCCGCTGGGGTATCTAACGCTATGGCCAGATAGCGAGGATCAACCTCTTGTCTCGACCCTCAACGCGGTCGATGGATCGATTACCTCGAACATGGCCATCGTGCCGAACGTGAATGGCTCCACGGATGCGTACACGACCGGCTTTACGCAACTGATCCTCGACATCTCCAGCTACTTTGCGCCGTAGAGTGCTCCCTGGGTAACTAGCGGGAAAGGGCGCGGCGATTTGCAATCG
>PLYW01000032.1 GCA_003151875.1 Acidobacteriaceae bacterium | reverse complement strand
GCCGCGTGGATCAGGGCCGAGACCGGCGTCGGGCCCTCCATCGCGTCCGGCAGCCACACGTACAGCGGGAACTGCGCGGACTTACCGCAGGCGCCGACGAACAGCAGCAGACAGGCGGCGGTGATCACCGGATCGCCGATGTGAAATTGTCCACTGCGCGCCAGCAGGTTGACCTTGGTGTACTGCATCGAGCCGAAGTACCAGGCGATGGTGAACATGCCCAGGATGAATCCGGCGTCGCCGATGCGATTCACGATGAATGCCTTGTTGGCAGCCGTCGATGCGGAGTGGCGCTGGAAGTAGAAGCCGATCAGCAGGTACGAGCACAACCCCACGCCCTCCCAGCCCACAAACATCACGGCATAGTTGTTCGCCAGGATGAGCGTGAGCATGGAGAACATGAACAGGTTCATGTACCCGAAGAAACGGTAGTAGCCGCCCTCGTGCCCCATGTAGCCGATCGAATAAATATGGATCAGCATGCCCACGCCGGTCACGAACAGCAGCCAGATGCACGACAGTGGATCAAGCAGGAAGCCGGCATCGGCGCGAAATTCGGCCGTGCGGCCGCCATGCACCGGGTAGGTCAGTGAAGCGTCGCCGGTGCCCATCCAGGTGTACATCACCTTCTCGAAGGGCTTGCCGGGACTGGCGGCGCTATAGCCGGTGTACTGCCAAACGGCGACACACGCCCACGCGAACGCCAGCACAACCAAGCCGACGCAAATGCCGTTCACGGCCTGCTTCGACAGCTTGCGTCCAAAAAAGAACATGCAAACCGCGCCGATGGCGGGGAACAGCGGAATCAACCAGATGTGGTCAAGAAAGAACATGTATTAGCTCTCAGCCGTCAGCTATCAGCCGTCAGTAAAATCGCTATTCGCTACTCGCTATTCGCTCTACGCTTTTCGCTTGAGGATGAACTCAATTTCGTTTGTCATCCTGAGCGCAGGCGCGCCGCTTTTGCGGGCCGGAGTCGAAGGACCCCTATCGTNNCCGACTGCGGCTTCGGCGGCGGCATCGGTGATCACGAAGATAGCGAACACCTGCCCATGCATTCCCCAGAGCCGCGAGAACGCCACCAGGTTCAGGTTCACGGCATTCAGGATCAACTCAATCGACATCAGGATGATGACCACGTTGCGCCGCGTCAGCACGCCGATGGTGCCGATAATGAAAAGCGCCGCCGCAACCACGAGGTAATGCATGGTGGTGATCTCTGTCATGTCAAATCCTCTTCTTGGCCATGACCACCGCGCCTACGATGGCCACCAGCAGCAGCAGTGACGCAATCTCAAACGGCAGCATGTAATTGCCGTACAGCCAGATGCCAATCTGCTGCGTGTTGTCGCCCTCGAGCCCGCGATAGCTCTGGTAAAACGCCGACGGAAACACGCCGCGACCCGTGCGATAGACAAACGCCAGCAATCCACCCAGCGCCAGCGCGGCAATCGTTGCCACAATCCACTGCTTGTTGAACTGGTACTCGCGGATGTTCTGCTCCAGGTTCACCAGCATGATGACGAACAGAAACAGCACCATGATTCCGCCGGCGTAAAGCACGATCTGCACCGCCGCCACGAAGGGCGCGTACAGCATCAGGTAAAAGCCGGCCAGCGAGAGCAGGGTCACGATCAGCGACAGCGCCGCGTGCACTGGATTGCGCCGCGTGATCACCGCGATGGCAGACACAATCGCCATGATCGCCAGGAAGTAGAAGAAGAATGGTGTCGCGACCGGATTCATATTGTGTGCTTCTCTCTCATTGTTGACTTAACCTCTGTCATCCTGAGCGCAGGCGCGCTTCTCTTGCGCGCCGGAGTCGAAGGACCCCTATTGTTACGAAACCCTTTGTCCCCCGTTTGTCATCCCGAGCGAGTCGAGGGACATGCCCAAACGCCAGCTCTACCAAACTGACAACTGACTACTGGCAACTGACAACTGCCTCACTTCGCGTACCTCTCCGGCTCCTGGCCACGCTCCAATGCGGCCTGGTTGAGTACCATGCCCTCGCGGCTGTAGAGCGCCATCTCGTAATCCTGGGTCAGCTCCAGCGCATCGGTCGAGCAGGCCTCCTCGCACAAGCCGCAGAACATGCAACGGCTCAGGTCGTAGGTCCACGAGACAACTTCTTTGCGCTTGGTCGCCGGGTTGCGTTCGCCCTTCACAACGATGAGTTGCTCGGGACAGGCCAGCGCGCACAGGTTGCAAACGATGCACAGCGATTCACCGGTATCGGGATTCGAGTTCAAGCGCGGCTGCCCGCGGAAGCGCTCGAAGATCACCGGCCGCTCCAGCGGATATTGCTCAGTGATCGCCTCGCTGGGTGGCTGATAGTGGAACGTCACCTTGAGGCCCTTTACCAGGTCAACCAATAAGATTTTGCGCACCAGCGAAGTCAGTTTCATTGCAGCACCCCCGTGATTGCCGCCGACAATTGCGGCATCAGGCCCCAAAGTGCGGTGGCAATCAGCACGCCCAAGCCCGTCGGCAGCAGTACCTTCCAGCCCACCTTCATGAGCTGGTCGAAGCGGTAGCGCGGGAACGTTCCGCGGTACCAGATGTACAAGTACATGAAGAAGGCAACTTTGACGACGAACCAGTAAATATCTTGTACGCGGACGCTCACCGCCGGAACCAGCAGCACCAACCCGACAAATCCCAGCAGCGCGCCGAACGTGCCCAGGCCAATCGTCTGAACGCGAAACTGCGGAATCTTCGGCATGCGAATGGTTCCCAGGAAGCACCCCGCAGCGAGCACGAAGAATGTCAGTGCCGGAAGAAATGAGAACGCCATGTTCCAGGCCGGCCCGCCCAACAGGCTTGGAAATGGCCGCATCCATCCGCCCAGCCACAGCGTCACCGCAATCGACGACACTGCAAGCATGGCCGAGTACTCCGCCAGGAAGAATAGTGACCAGCGAAAGCCGCTGTACTCGGTATGGAATCCCGCGACCAGCTCCGATTCCGCTTCCGGCAGATCGAAGGGCGCGCGGTTGGTCTCCGCCACCATCGCAATCGCGAACACAGCAAAAGCTAGGAAGCCCAGCGGGAAAAACTTGAAGATGAACCAAGTGTGCTGGCTGGCCTGGGCTTCGACGATGCCGATCATGCTTAGCGTGCCGGTGCCTGTCTGCAGGCTTGTCATCAGCACGGCCGAGACAATCGCCAGCCCCATGGCAATTTCGTACGAGACCATCTGCGCGCTCGAACGCAGCGAGCCCATCAGCGGGTAATGCGAGTTCGACGACCAGCCCGCCATAATGATGCCCAGCACGCCCAGCGACGACACACCCAGCATGAAAAGAACGCCGATGTTCATGTCGGTGACGGCATGGGTGCGGCCAAACGGCACCACCAGGAACGTGGTGAACGCGGTCATTGTCACCACGACCGGCGCGCTCCAGAACACCAGCTTGTCGGCATCGTGAGGAATGATGTCTTCCTTGATCAGCAGCTTGAGCGCGTCGGCAAAGGGCTGCAGCAATCCGTGTGGGCCCACGCGCATGGGGCCAAGGCGAATCTGCATGTGCGCCAGAATTTTGCGCTCCAGCCAATTCATGCAGAGCACAGCCACCGAAACCCCGGTGATCACCAGCAGGATATAGACCGTGGCCCAGAACAGGTTGCCGGCTTCGCCTGGGGTCGTGCCCGTACTCAGATAGCCTTTGATGTACTCGATCATTAGCGGTCCACCTCCCCGAGCACGATGTCGAGCGTGCCGATGACCGCAACCACATCGGCCACCAGCAGGCCGCGCACCATCTTGTCGAGGGCTTGCAGATTGACGAACGACGGAGGACGCACGCGCACGCGATACGGCTGCGTGGAAGCGTCGCTCACGATGAAATATCCCAGCTCGCCTTTGGGCGCTTCGATGGAGTGATAAACCTCGCCCACCGGCGGCTTGATCACCTTGGGCACCTTGGCCATGATCGGGCCTTGCGGCAGTCCATCCACTGCCTGACGAATAATGCGCACCGCCTGGCGCATCTCCTCGATGCGCACCAGGTACCGGTCGTAGGTGTCGCCGTTCACGCCCGTGGGAATCTCGAAGTCGAAGTCTTTGTACGACTCGTACGGCTGAGCTTTGCGCAGGTCCCACTTCACGCCGCTGGCGCGCAGCACCGGCCCAGTGACGCCCAGCGCAATGCAATCTTCCGGATTCAGAATGCCCACGCCCTTGGTGCGCTCCACCCAGATGCGGTTGGTGGTCAACAGCTCTTCGTATTCGTCGAGCTTAGGCAGGAAGGCGTCGCAGAACTTTTTGCAATCCTGCTCGAAGCCTTCATAGGCCTCGTAAATGCACCCGCCGATGCGGAACGCATGTGTGGTGAGGCGCGCGCCGCAATACTTCTCAAAAATCTTCAGCACCTCTTCACGATCGCGGAAGCAATAGAACAGCGGCGTAATCGCTCCGATATCGAGCGCGTGCGTGCCCAGCCACACCTGGTGGCTGGCGATGCGGCACAACTCGGTGAGGATCACGCGAAGGTATTGCGCCCGCGGCGGCGCCTCGACGTTCAGCAGCTTCTCGACGGCTTCACAGTAACCCAAGCCGTTGGAGACCGCGGCGACGTAATCCATGCGGTCCACGTAGGGATTGAACATCGCGTAGGTGCGGTTCTCGGCAATTTTCTCTACGCCGCGATGCAGGTAGCCAATGACGCACTCGGTGCCCAGGACCTTTTCGCCGTCCAGCTTCAGGATCACGCGCAACACGCCGTGCGTGGACGGATGCTGGGGCCCCATGTTGAGGACGAGTTCGGTCGCGTCAAGAAAAGTTTCGTCTTTGGTATCGAGGTCGAGATAATCGGTGCGTTCGCTCATTGTCCACTCTCGATGCCCAGGTTGATGTGCACCCATTCCTGGTCCTGCTGCAGGATCGGGTAATCCTTGCGCAGTGGGTAGCCCTTCCATCCATCCGGCAGCAGAATGCGCTTCAGGTCAGGGTGCCCGTCGAACTCGATGCCGAACATGTCGAAGACCTCGCGCTCCAGCCAGTTGGCGGTCTCCCAAATTTCCACGGCGGTGCGAAGATGCTCGCCGTCCTTGATCTGCGTCTTCACTCGCACCCGCTGGTTGTGATGGAACGAGTACAGAATGTAAACGATGTCGAACTGCGCCTCGCGCTTGGGATAGTGCACTGCGGTGATGTCCACGCAGTAGTCGAACAGCTCGTCTTGGCGCATGCGCAGCAGGATCTCGTAAACGATGGAGCTGTCCACCACCAGGTACTTCTGTCCCACGTACGTGCTGGCCTCTTTGATTCCGGAGCCGTATTGGCTGCGCAGAGACGTGACCAGATCGGCCTCCCAAGGCTCCGGCTTGGGCCCTTCAGGCTTTGGCGCAGGCTTGGCTGCCGGAGCAGCCGGCTTGGCGGCAGCGGGTGCTGTTGGCTTTTCGCCGGTCGCAGGAGCGGCTGGTTTAGCCGGCTCAGCGGGTTTGGCAGCGGTTGTCGCCGCAGCGGCGGGCTTGACGGGTTCAGCGGTCTTGACCGCGGACGCCGCCTCAGCCTTGGCGGCAGGCGCGCTTGGTGCCGGAACCGTTGGCGCAGCAGAACTTGGAGATGTTTCGGGGGACGCCTTGGCGCCCGATCCCGCTCCCTCACCGGACGCCACAGGTGCGCCCGCCGGGGAGGCTGGTTCAGGAGAGACGGGGCTGGTTTCTTTGGTTTCTTCGGGCACTGCTATGCCTCTCTAAGGTACCCTTGCGCCGTTGTCAGCGACCTTCAATTTGTAACAGCTTCTGGCTGTTATCATCTTGTGCGAGGGTCACGCCACACTGTGATGATGATCACATTGTTTCACGCGCCCGACAAATTGGCGTCCGGGTGCGGGTCCGTGTCGATGCGCCCAATGGTTCTCCACGCTTGGGCCGCGAGTATTCTGCTTCGATTCGCACTCAAGCTCGCTTGGGATGACTCCAATGGGGCCGCATCCCGGGCCATCGAGCGCCGCAAATTCGTGTGTTAAACTTAGCTGTTTCTTCTACCTGATTCCGACAATCATGCTCTTCTCCAAAGAATATGTGGGCTATCTGGCGCGCGAAGTCACCAATAAGCTGATCGCGGGCGAGTTCATCGAAACCTCCGAGAAGCCCGCGGTGACCGCCCGCGTCCACGCCGCCCTGCTCGAGGAACTGACGCTGGAAGACCGCATCAACGACGAAGTCCGCATCATCCTTGAGACCTACGCCGACGAAATGAACCGCAGCGGCGCCAATTACCAGGAGATGTTCAAGAAGATCAAGAATGAGCTGGTGCGGAAGTACAAGGCGGTGCTATGAGGCTCAGCCGCGAGAAGATCAACAAGCTGGCGCACGCCGTGGCCGACAGCCTCGCCGAGATGGACAACGTGGACTTCATCGAAGACCGCAATAGCATCCGCCTGGAAGCGCGCCGCGTGCTGGAACTGTTAATGGCCCAGGAAGCCAAGATCGACGCTGCCGCCCGGCAGAAGATCGAAAGCCAGAAACGCACCATCTTGGAAGGCTCCCAGGAATGGGACATCCTCTACCGCAAGTACTACAACGAAGAAGTGAAGAAGCTGGGAATCTAAATTCAG
>PLYW01000336.1 GCA_003151875.1 Acidobacteriaceae bacterium | reverse complement strand
CGGACGAAGAATGAGCTCGCCGCCCGACAGTCCTTTGCCGACGTAGTCATTGGCCGCGCCCTCCAGAGTCAATGCCATGCCGTCGGCGGCAAATGCGCCGAAAGATTGTCCCGCGGTACCGCGCAGATGCAGGCGGATGTCCGGCTTCAGGTCAGGTTGCCGGCGGCGGAGCAGCGCCAACTCGCCCGCCATGCGCGCGCCCAGGCTGCGATCTTCGTTCTTCACTGCCGCGTTGTGCTCGAACGGCTCGCCCGCGATGACTGCCGTGAGCGCGGGTTCCACCCAGGCATCGTCGAGTGGGGGATGATCTTCCGGCCGCGCATTTCGTTGCCCTTGCCAATGCAGCGGAGCATCGCCGGCACACGCAAGTATGGGCTGTAAATCGAGGTTCCCGTCAGAGCGCACCTGATGCAACAGGTCGGTGCGCCCGATGGCCGACTCCAGCGAGGGCAATCCCAAGGCACCCAGCAGCCGCTGCAAGTCTTCGGCAATATTAAGGAAGAAGCGGACCACGTTCTCCGGCTTGCCGCGGAATTTGGCCCGCAGGTCGGGGCGCTGGGTCGCAATTCCCGTAGGACAGGTGTTGAGGTGGCATTGCCGCGCCATGTCGCAGCCAAGCGCGACCAGCACCGCCGTGCCGAAGGCGAATTCATCGGCGCCCAGCAAAGCAGCTATTAGAATATCGCGCGCGTTGGACAGACCACCGTCCACCCGCAGCCGTACGCGGCCGCGCAGACCGTTGTGCCGCAGCACTTGCTGCGCCTCGGCCAGGCCCAGCTCCCATGGACTGCCGGCGTGCTTGATGCTGCTCAAGGGTGACGCGCCCGTGCCCCCGCTGTGCCCGGCGATCATGATGTAGTCGGCGTAAGCTTTGGCGACGCCCGCGGCAACCGTCCCCACGCCCAACTGCGACACCAGCTTCACTCCCACGGCAGCGCGCGGATTGATGCGCTTCAGGTCGTAGATCAGTTGCGCCAGATCTTCAATGCTGTAGATGTCGTGATGCGGCGGCGGGCTGATCAGCGAGATTCCGGGTTGTGCGTGCCGCAGACGCGCGATCAGCTCGGTCACTTTGTGGCCGGGAAGCTGGCCGCCTTCTCCGGGCTTGGAGCCCTGCGCAATCTTGATCTCCAACTCCTCGGCGTGCGCCAGGTATTCGGCGGTTACGCCGAAGCGGCCGGAAGCCACCTGCTTGATCTTGTTGTTGCGCGGCAGAAAATTGGGCGGAGCGTCAGGCTCGGTACGGTAGGCATTAGGATCTTCGCCACCTTCGCCGGTATTGGAGCGGCCTCCCAACTGGTTCATGGCGAGGGTGATGGTTTCGTGCGCCTCGGGACTGATGGAGCCGAGCGACATGGCGCTGGAGACGAACCGCCGCGCCAGGCTGGACTTCTGCTCGACTTGATAGACCGACAACGGCGGACCGGCGGAATGGAAATCCAGCAAGTCGCGCAGCACCGCCGGCTCGCGTTCGCTGCCTGCTCCCGCGAAACTGGACCAGGCTTCAGCGTGGGAAGGCGCCGTGGCTGCGGCTTGGGCGGTTGGCTTCGCGGCGCCCACAGCCATCTGAAGCTGGCGCGTCCGTTGCGGTTCCCAGGTGTGCCGTTCGGCTCCTTCATCACGACGGAAACGCACCCAGCCGTAATCCGGCAGCTCGGAGTCACCCAGCTCGCCTGTCCACGAGGCGCGAATGGCAGCTTCGATTTCGACGAATCCGCGTCCTCCCAGCGGCGACGGAGTTCCGGGGAAGCAGCATTCGACTACATCCGCATCGAGTCCGAGAATGTCAAACAACTGCGCAGCTCGATAGCTGTCGAGCACCGAGATTCCCATCTTCGACATCACTTTAGCCAACCCGGTCCGCAGGGCCTTGAGCAGACCAGCTTCGCCATCGTCTCCGGCTAGGGCGCGCGCGGTTTGCAATGCCAGCCAGGGACAAACCGCGCCGGCGCCATATCCAATGAGCACGGCAACGTGGTGCAGGTCGCGACAGTCGCCCGCGTCCACGGCCAGACCGACCTGGGTACGCAAGCCAGCTTTGACCAGCGCGTGATGCACCGCCCCAGTGGCCATCGCCATCGGAATCGGCAGCGACTGGGCCGAAGCCCCGCGGTCGCTCATCAGCAGAATGCGAGCTCCGTCGCGCACCAATTTAATGGCGGTGTCCCCCAAGGCTCCGGCCGCGCTTTCCAAAGTCCGCACCGGCGCGAAGGTGCAATACATCCGGGCCAAAGGCAATTGGTCACGCAAGGGGTAAGTGCCCTCGCGCAACGCTTCCATCTGGCCGAGCGACAGAAACGGCGAGGGCAGCACCAGACCCGGCAAAGGAGCATGCTTGTCGAGCAGATGCGGCCACGGTCCGAGGCGGGTGCGCAGCGAAACCACGCACGACTCGCGCAGTGAATCGATGGCGGGGTTGGTAACTTGGGCAAACCGCTGGCGGAAGAACCCATACAAAGGACGCGGCGTGCGCGCCAGCGGCGCGAGGGGAGTGTCATCGCCCATGGACCAGGTGGCGTCCTTGCTCTCCAGCGCCATGGGCGCCACCACCATTTTGATTTCTTCACGGGTATAGCCAAAGCCGCGCTGCAGCCGGCTGATTTCGTCTTTGGATAAAACGGGTACTGGCTGAGGTGCCGGCTCCAGTTGAATGTTGTAAATCAGCCCATCGTAAGCCGAGAGTCCGTCGACATAGCGATCGAGAGGGTCGCCATCCAACAACTGTCCGTGTTCGATGTCGAGCAGAAGCATCTGACCAGGCCCGAGCCGTCCGCTGCGAACGATGGATTCGGCACTGACATCGGCCAGGCCGACCTCGGAGCCGGCGACGATCAAACCGGTATCGGTGATGACGTAACGGCAGGGCCGCAGGCCGTTGCGATCGAGCGCCGCCCCCAGCAGGCGGCCATCGCTGAACACCAGCGCCGACGGGCCGTCCCACGGCTCCATGCAATCGGCGTGATAGCGATGGAAGGCGGTCTCGTTGCCATCGGTGGCGGGCGGCAGAAGCATACGGACCGCCTCCGCCACATTGCGCCCATGGTTGGCCAGCAACTCGGCAACTTCGTCCAGGCTCATCGAATCGGAGGCATCGCCGGTGAGCATGGGCTCGCATTCGGGTGGAAGAGTCGCCCGCCGGGCTTCCATGTGGGCGCGATTGGCCCAGATGGTATTGATCTCGCCGTTGTGCGCCAGCATTCGCAGCGGCTGGGCGCGATGCCATGAGGGCAACACGTTGGTCGCGTATCGCTGGTGGAAGATCGCGAACGGCGTGGCGAAATCCGGGCTGTCCAAGTCAGGATAGAACTCGTGCAGCAGTCTCCCCGCGCACATGGCCTTGTACACCAGCGTGCGCGTTGAGAGCGAGCACACGTAGCTTTCCTCGGAACCGCGCTCGAACGCTTTGCGTGCGAGATAGAGGCGATGCTCCACTTCGGCCTCCGTCCACTGCACTGAATCGGGAACGGTAATCAGCGCTTGACGGATGACGGGCAGCGACTCGAGCGCAAGCTCACCCAGCACGTCACGCCGGATAGGGACTTCACGCCAGGCGAGCCATTGCAGGCCCTGGGCCGCGATGCATTCCTCGAAGCGCAGAGCGTCGCGGCTGGTTACTCCTTCCAGCGGCAGGAACAACATGCCCACGGCGAGCGGCCGTTCCGGCGGCAGCGTGATGGCAGTCTGGCTGAACAGGAAATTGCGAGGGACCGCGGTCAGGACACCGACGCCGTCGCTGCTTTTGCGATCGGCGGCGACCGCGCCACGGTGGGCCAGGCGTGCCAGCGCAGTGAGGGTCAGCCGCAGGATGTCGTGATTGGCAGCGCCGTGCAGGGTCGCAACGAATCCGACGCCGCAGGAATCATGATCAAAGCGGGAATTAAGAAGAGTTTGGCCCCGGGAGCCCATCGGACCAGGTCCCATGTCCCAATATAGAGCGGCGCCC
>PLYW01000154.1:8095-15524 GCA_003151875.1 Acidobacteriaceae bacterium | reverse complement strand
GCCGAAGACGAGAAGAAGACCGAGGTACCGGGCTGGGCCCTTGCCCTCAACGTCGTGGTGTCGCTTGGGTTCTTCATCTTCATGTACAAGTTTGTGCCGTTGCTGGCGGCCACCAAGCTGAAGAACGCATATCCGGCTTTCGGCAATCAAATCGCTTTCAACGTTGTGGACGGCGTCATCCGCATCGCACTTTTCCTGCTGTTCATCTGGGGCATCTCGCGCTGGCCCGACATTCGCCGCGTCTTTCAGTATCACGGCGCCGAACATAAAACGGTCTTCGCGTTCGAGTCGCACGACCCGCTGACCGTCCAGAATGCGCAGTCCTATTCGACGTTCCATCCCCGCTGCGGCACCAGCTTCCTGATGACCGTGATGCTGATCGCCATGGTCATTTACATGCTGGTCCCTGCTACAACCTTCTGGGCGCGCTTCGCCTTCCGCATCGCGCTGTTGCCGGTCATCGCGGGGCTGTCGTACGAGCTGATCCGCTTCGCCGCCAAACACGGCTCGTCGCTGTTTGCAGTGCTTACCAAGCCCGGATTGTGGTTGCAGCGCATCACCACCCAGCCTCCCGCGGATGACCAGGTCGAGACCGCCATCGCCGCCTTGAACGAGGCCATGGAGCTGGAGAAACAGCGCGGCGGCGAACTGGTGATTGCCTAGCGGCGCCCGCCGCGAACAATTGCATTGCCCATTTTCCCCTTGCGCAGAGCGGCCTTCCGAGGCTGCTGAAAAAACGACGTTCGGGTAGTGCGGACCTTCAGGTCCGCGTCCAAGCTGCTTGTTTTATGAGGTGGAGTCGGCTTCAGCCGACGACAGGCTTGCTCTTCTGGACCTTTGCAGCAGCTTCTTTGGCTGCAGCTATCGTCCAACACTCACATCCGAACCAGAGTTCCGTACAATGAGAAAGATCCCATGTTTGAACGTCTTGACCAAACCGAACTGAAATACGAAGAGCTCAACAAAGCTCTGTCTTCGCCGGATATCGTCTCCGACTCGGCGCGCTTTCAGAAGACCGCCAAGGCCCACAGCGAACTGGCCCCCATCGTGGAGAAGTATCGCGAGTACAAAGATCTGACACGCGGCATCCAGGAGAGCAAGGCCATGCTGGCCGACGAGAGCGATCCTGAGATGCGCGCCTATGCGCAGGATGAGCTGACCCAACTCGAGGGACGCGTTCTCCAGGTGGAAGCAGATCTAAAGGTGCTGCTGCTGCCTAAAGACCCGAACGACGAGAAGAACGTGGTGCTGGAAATCCGCGCCGGCACCGGCGGCGACGAGGCCACGCTGTTTGCGGCTGAGATCTTCCGCATGTACACGCGCTACGCCGAAAGCCAGCGTTGGAAGGTGGAAGTGCTCTCGACGTCGGAATCGACTGTCGGCGGGCTGAAGGAAGTGATCGCCATCATCGAAGGCCAGGGCGTGTACTCGCGCATGAAATATGAGAGCGGCGTGCATCGCGTGCAGCGTGTGCCGCAGACCGAGACTCAGGGCCGCGTACACACATCCGCCGTGACCGTCGCGGTGCTGCCCGAAGCCGAAGACGTGGACATCAAGATCGAAGCCAAGGATATCCGCATCGACACCTTCTGCTCCTCCGGACCGGGCGGTCAATCGGTGAACACGACGTACTCGGCGGTCCGCATCACGCACCTGCCGACCAACACGGTCGTAAGTTGCCAGGATGAGAAGTCGCAGATCAAGAACCGCGAGAAGGGCATGCGCGTACTGCGCGCCCGCTTGTACGAAATGGAGCAACAGAAGCAACAGGACGCGCTGGCCAAGGAGCGCAAGGCGATGGTGGGCAGTGGCGATCGCAGCGAAAAGATCCGCACCTACAACTTCGCCCAGGACCGTGTTACCGACCATCGCATCGGTTTCACCGCGCACCAGTTGAAGGAGTTTATGGACGGCCGCATCCAGCCCATGATCGACGCGCTGATCACCCACTTCCAGGCCGAGAAGATGAAGCAGGAGATGGAGGTCACGGCCTGACCCCGTGCAACTGAAACTAGCGCTCGCGTCCGCGGTCGAACGTCTCGATGCTGCCGACGTTGGCTCGCCGCGCATGAACGCCGAGGTGCTGCTAATGTTTGTCCTCGGCGCCGATCGTGCCTACCTGTACGCGCATTCCGAGCACGAACTCACTCCGCAAGAAGCGGCGCGCTATGAAGAAGTGCTGGCCCAGCGTGCCACCGGCATGCCATCGCAGTACATCACCGGCCATCAGGAATTCTGGGGTTTGGATTTCGTGGTCTCGCCCGCAGTGCTGATTCCGCGTCCCGAGACTGAGCATCTGGTCGAAGTTGTGCTGGAGTTGGCGCGCGGAGTCCATCGTCCCAAGCTGGTGGATGTGGGCACCGGTTCGGGATGCATTGCGCTGGCACTCGCACACGAATTGCCGGACGCCGAAGTCTATGCCGTCGATCTCTCGGACGAGGCGCTGGAAATCGCGCGCGCCAATGCCGCCCGCTTGCAGCTCGACAAGCGGGTGCGGTTCCTGCAATGCGATGTTCTCAAGCCGGTAGTCGACAAAACCCATTCGGTCATCCCGAGCGAGGACTTTAGTCCGAGTCGAGGGACCTGCTTTTCCGAGCTTCGCGACTTCGATTTCGTGGTCAGCAACCCGCCCTACGTCGCGTTCAGCGAAGCCGACAAGGTGCAGAAGTCGGTGCAGCAGTTCGAGCCAAGGATGGCCGTCTTTGCCGGCTCGCACGGGACCGACGTGATAGCCCCACTGATTGAGCAGGGGCACGGCGCGCTGAAACCTGGCGGCTGGTTAGCGCTGGAGATCGGCTACTCCATGCGCGATGAGGTCGTTAATTTGTTGAGTCCCACAATGTGGGATGACATCCGCGTCGTGCCCGACCTGCAAGGGATTCCGCGGGTGGTGGCGGCGCGCAAGCAGTAACTACACCACCGAATTGCGGTTGGTTCTCTCCCTTAGCAGTCCTTTACTTCCTGGGTTTCGCCTCCGCAATGACCTCTTCCAGTAGAAGTCCTCCTTTGACTTTACTCACGTGCACGCTCTCGCCCTTGAATTGCAGTTCCTTCGGTAGCCTGACGTACTGATAGACGCCATGGCGAACCAGTTTTGCCGTTGTGCTCATTTCACCTCTCCTCGCTCAATGGCGGAAATGTCTTACTCCGGTCAACACCATTGCCAGCCCCAGCCGGTTTGCCGCGTCAAGCACTTCCTGATCGCGCACCGAGCCGCCGGGCTGAATGATGGCGGTCGCGGCCTGGACGCGGTAGGGTTATTTCGTCCAATCAACGAACATGAGGCCGGGTATTCGGGAGAATTCAGAGACGTTGTTCGTCACTAAGGTTAACCCGTGACGGAGGCACTGACCGCCGATGAGCGTGTCATAGGCGCCGATTCGGGTTCCACGTGCTTCGAGGTCGGCCCTAATTTCGCCGGAGAGCCGGGCATCGTCTTCGTCAAAACGGAGGACCTCGACTCCCCAGGCAAGAAATGCCTGCAACTGCTGCACGTTCTCCTGAACCCTGGAGCCCTTGAATACTCCGTACCAAAGTTCGTGGAGCACAACACACGAGATCAGCAAGGTTGAGCCCCGCCGAATCACTTTTTCGGCCTCGATCCGTACAGAATCCGGCTTTCGACGCAGAATAGCTACGCATGCACTCGTGTCGAGGAAGTAGTTCATTCGAAGATTTTGCGTTTAGGGGCCTTCGGCTGATTCCGCCAATCTCCCTCGAAGGCATCGGCGGCTTCATGCCGGTCCATTTCCGCAAACCATTCCTCAACGTTGGTGATGACCGGCTCTAGAATAACCGTGTCGCCAACTCTTCGAACGCGCACGCGGTCGCCTTTGAACCGCATCTCCTGAGGCAGACGAACCGCCTGGCTGTTTCCGTTGCGAAATAACTTGGCGATTTTCGTCATGGGCCTGCCTCCAACGGAAGTATATATTATTAGTATAGACTGCGCCAAAAGAAAGGCGACCACCATATACCCTTTTGCCGAGTGAAGGCCTAGTGGCGGAAATGTCTAACCCCGGTGAACACCATCGCCAGCCCCAGCCGGTTCGCCGCGTCAAGCACTTCCTGATCGCGCACCGAGCCGCCGGGCTGAATGATGGCGGTCGCGCCAGCCTTGGCAATCTCCTCGACGCCGTCAGGAAACGGGAAGAACGCGTCGGAGGCGGCAACCGATCCCTTGGTCCCGAGCACCGACTTCATAGCGCCGATCTTCGCCGAGTCCACGCGGCTCATCTGTCCCGCGCCGACGCCGGTGGTCTGGCCGTTGTGCGCATAGAGGATCGCGTTGGACTTAACGTGCTTGCAGACCTTCCAGGCGAACAGCAGGTCGCGCATCTCTTGTTCGGTGGGTTTGCGTTCGCTGACCACTTTGAGGTCCGCTTCGGTCAGCGGGCGCACGTCGTTGTCCTGTAGCAGGACGCCGCCGGAGACGTTTTTGAGCACCCACTTCTGCTCCATCGGAGCCACTTCGACCAGGCGGAGATTTTTCTTCGCGGCAAAGATCTCGCGCGACGCAGGATCGAACCTTTCCGCAGCAATGGCCTCCACAAACAGTTTGGCCATTTCAGTTGCCGTCTCGCGATCGACCGGCCGGTTCACGCCAATCACGCCGCCGAACGCAGACACCGGATCGCACTCCAGCGCGCGCTTGTAAGCCTCCGCCAGCGTGGCCCCCACGGCGGTCCCGCAAGGATTGGTGTGCTTGATGATGGCGCACACCGGCTCCTCGAATTCCTGCGCCAGGTCCCACGCCGCCTGCAAGTCAACAATGTTGTTGTAGCTGAGTTCCTTGCCCTGCAACGGCTTGCCATTGGCAATGCCCTTGCCCGAGCCGTCGGAGTACAGCGCCGCCTTCTGATGCGGGTTCTCGCCGTAGCGCAAGTCGAAGGCCTTATGGAACGTGAGCCGCAGGGTCTCGGGAAAACCGGCGCTGCCGGCGAGTTCAAACTTTTCGCCGTCGCCCTCTGGAGCGCCAATGCGCTCAAGCGTTGAGGCGATCGCGGAGTCGTAGGCCGCCGTAGTGGCAAATGCTTTTTGGGCCAGCCGCCACTTGGTTTGCAGCGACAATTCGCCGCCAGATGACTCCATCTCGCGCGCAATCGCTTCATAGTCAGCCGGCGAGGTTACGATGGCGACATCCTGAAAATTCTTGGCTGCCGACCGCACCATCGACGGGCCCCCGATGTCGATGTTCTCAATAATGTCCTCGAACTCGACGCCCGGTTTGGAGGCGGTCTTCTCGAACGCGTAGAGATTCACCACCACCATGTCGATGGGTTGAATGCCGTGCTGCTTCACCGCAGCGACATGCTTTTCATTCTTGCGGACGTGCAGAATGCCGCCGTGCACCTTGGGATGAAGCGTCTTGACCCGTCCATCCAGCATTTCCGGAAAGCCGGTGAGTTCCGAGATGTCCTTCACCGCGATACCGGAATCGCGCAGCAGCTTGGCCGTGCCACCGGTTGAAATCAGTTCCACGTGAAGCGCTGAAAGTTTGCGCGCAAACTCGACCAATCCGGTCTTGTCGGTCACGCTCAGAATTGCTCGCTGAATTTTTGGCATGGTGCTCCTAAGCCTTGAAAAAAGCGGAATCTAGCCGGCAGTTTCTTGATGACGTTCTTATCAGTATTGTTGTGACCATCCAGAATAACGCAACCCAGACCCGCTCGCGATTGCATCTAACTTTGTGCAGATATGCCGGACCCCATCGCCATCGTGCTGGCCGATGACCACGCCGTGCTGCGCGAGTCGCTGGCAGCCTTGCTACAGTCGCAGCCTGACTTTGAGGTGGTGGGCGCCGCCGCCAATGGGGAGGAGGCGCTGCAACTGGTCCAGGAGCACCATCCGGATGTGCTGGTGCTCGATCTGTTCATGCCCCAGAGCGACGGCTTTGAGGTGCTGCGCACGCTGGACCGCGCGGGCAGTCGCGTGGCCTCCGTGGTGCTGACCGGATCGGAGAACCATGACGACTACGTACGGGTGGTGCGACTGGGGGCCCGTGGCCTGGTCCTGAAGGGCGATGTGCCGCAAGAGTTATTCGCGGCCATTCGCATGGTAGCCGAAGGCGAGCTGGCGTTCTCGAACGAAGTAGCCGAGAGCGTGCTCAACGCGATGGCCACGGATACGCCGGCAGGGCCTGCCGCAATCGGGCGTCTGTCCGAACGCGAGCGCCAGATTTCCTACCTGGTGGCGCGCGGCATGAAAAATCGCGACATCGCGACGGACCTGAAAATCAGCGAAAACACGGTCAAGCGGCACCTGCAAAGCATTTTTTCGAAAACCGGTTCGCGCGACCGGTTGGACTTGGCGCTTCTCACCTTGGGCGAGATCAGCAGGGCTGCATAACAGGAAAATTCCGCAGCGCGCGACGGCAGTTGTTGGCCGATGGTTGGGTGAGGAGTGCTTACTTGCCGGCTCCCACTGCCATCTTCTTGACCATCGCGATCACCAGCTTGCGATCGCTGTCGTTCAAGTTGGGCGAGTAGCGGCGAATTTGCGTCAGGAACCTTACCTCATCCTCCGCCAACTGGGGTGCGTTNNTCGCCCTGAGACATACTCTTCTGCAGCCGGAAATTGCGGATGGTTTCGCCGATGTTCATGAGGGGTTCACGTCCTGGAAGGAAGCGGCCATGGTATTAACTGCATAGTAATCAGGGAGCAAGCCGCTGGCAAGTGAATTTTGCACGTTGGCAAAGTTGTTGAACGGAACGTTCCTAAAACGGGCCAGTAACGTGACCGAGAAAGTTACCTTCCAGTTACTAAGCTGACTATTTCACCCATCCCGATTGGCATCAGCGGTTTGAAAACTAGCCTGGCTAAGTGCCGGGTCAAAGCATCGATCTCCTAAGCCGCACGAGGTTTCTGTGGATGGATCAACAGCCGGGCGGAGGTTATAACAGCAATTCCATATACAGGAGTCCTTCGACTGGATCGGCGGGAGAGACTTCCTGAAAACCGAGCCTACGGTACATCCTGACGGCGGCTTGCATGGTCGGAGGATGAGTGTCGAGCCGAAGCCGCCGGTAACCGAGCGCGCGCGCCTCGTACAGGACGCGTTCAGCCAGCTCCTTTCCTAATTTGCTGCCGCGGAAGCCAGGCCTCACGTAGAGCCGCTTCATTTCACAAGCAGCTTCCTGGGCGAAGGGACGCAACCCAGCGCAGCCTGCCGGCTGCCCCGAGACCATCGCCAGGAGCAACTTGCCTTGCGGAGGTCCGTACTCGCCCGGCAGCCTCTCCACCTCAAACGAGCGGAAGCACAACTGCAATGGCAACTCGGCCTGGTACTGCCGAAACAGGCTGCGGACTTGCTCGATTTGCTCCGCGGTGATCGCTTCTACAATCTCGCTCACGGTAGGCCCAGGGAAATTGTTTCAGCCGCAGTTCATCCCATCAGGATGCCGCCGTTGACCTTCAGCACCTCGCCGGT
>PLYW01000154.1:0-8082 GCA_003151875.1 Acidobacteriaceae bacterium | reverse complement strand
ACCTCGCGCGCCACTGCCATGGTCAAGCCAATCAATCCCGCCTTCGAGGAGGAATAGTTGGCCTGTCCCACCTGGCCAATTTGGCCGAAGATGCTGGTGATGTTGATGATGCGGCCCCAGCGCTGCTTCAGCATGGAGCCGATCACCGCCTGGATCAGCAGGAACGGTCCGGTCAGGTTGGTGTTGATGACGTCGTCCCAGTCGGCGCGCTTCATGCGCATGATCAATTGGTCGCGCGTGACCCCGGCATTGTTTACCAGGATGTCGATCTTGCCGAAGCGCGCGATGGCCGCCTTCACTCCGGCCTTGATCTCCTCTTCGTTGATGACGTCCATCCTAAAGACCGCGGCCTCGCCGCCCTTGCCGCCGATCTCCTGGGCCAACTGCTCGAGCTTTTCCTGATTGCGCGCGCACAGCGCGACCTTGGTGCCCGCCTCTGCCAGGACCAGCGCGCAGGCGCGTCCGATCCCCTGCGATGCACCGGTAACCAGCGCGACCCGGCCTTCCACTCCTGCCATGAAGCCTCCCTGTTGAAGCAAGGAGGATTATAACCACCAGCGCTGAACGCCAAGGAAATTCGCTCAGGCGGAACGCCTGGAGAAGTGAGATCGTCAGGCCACTACCGCAGCCGTTCCGGCGCCCAAAATAAAACCTTCAGTTCGCGCGAAAAATGGACCAGCTCCGGCTGCGTTGGGAGCTGGATGCCGGCTGGTTGGGTCATGGTGTTCTGCTCCACTTCAAACGCAGCTTGCTGCAGGTCCCACGGCAGATGGTGAATCTCGCCCCGGTACAGCCGTTTGCGGCTGAACGCGTAAAGGCAATACCGCTCGGTGAGGAAGTGCTCGATCGCGCCCGGCCGTGCATGGAAGCTATCCGACGCGGGTCCGTAGGAGCAGCGGAGTTCGGCGGGCTTGGGTCCGTGCTGCCGCTTGGAAACGTATTCGAGCCTCGGGCCGCCTCGCCCTTTCACCTTCATGGAAGCCTGCCAATATGGCAGACGGTAGAACATGCGTGCCCCCCAGACCGCCGACAAATTGCTGGCGTCCAGGCTGAAAAAATAAATGCCCGGCTTGCCGTCGTAGGTGACATAGGTCCGCACGTTGATTTCGGAAAAATGTGAGAGCCACGGCAGGGACGGAACTCCCGGCGGGCGCAGATGGTTGATCCAGAACGGCGTGACGGTGACCCACGCGCGTTGCTTGTAGGTGTCGAGGGTCAGCACATCCGGGACCAGCCGACGGAGCGCTTCTGGCGCCACCGGGTAATGCAGAAAAAGCAAGTCGTTCCAGCGCTGCGTCATGATCCANNATTCCCACAAGTACCCGGTTGCCCATGAATTCCATACCGCATATCATTCACGGCAATGTCATCAAGCTCCAAACCCAACGATAGCACGGAGGCTCCGGCGCGCCACGGGCCCAGCACTGACGTCTATGCCGTGCACGGGGCCGACCCGGAAGTGCTGGCTTATGGCATGGCAAAATATTCGCGCTCGGCACTTTCGATGCGCGAATCGCTGGCCGAGTTGAATGAGCAAAAAGCCGAGAAGTTTCTCAACACCTTCTATTTTCAGTACGGACATCGCAGCATCGCGGATTTGGCGCACTTGGCTTTTGCCGTCGAGCGATTGTCGATTCTTGCCGCGACCATTGCCGTCGACGAGCCTCGTTGGGACGGGCAGGAACGCTCCACCCGCTATCAGGACTTCCAGAAGAGCGGATTCTTTGTTCCCGACTTTGCGGAAGATGCCGGCGCGCGCACCCTCTACCGCGAGACCGTGGACCTGCTCTTTGCTGAATATCGTCACTTCTCCGACGAGATGTTCCGCTACCTGCGGGAGCGCACACCCAAGCCTGACGAAATGAAGTTGGAGGCTTACGAGCGCACTCTGCGCGCCCGCGCTTTCGACATCTCGCGATACCTTCTGCCGCTGGCGACGAATACTTCTCTGGGCCAGATCGTCAGCGCACGCACTCTGGAGATGCAGGTGTCGCGATTGTTGTCGGACACGCACGCCGAGGTCCGGCGACTGGGAGAGTTGCTGAAACAAGCTGCTCGCGATGCCTCTTACAACGTCAGCCACGCCGGCGCGCGTGAATTGTTGCAAGAGATTCAGCGCGAGTGTCCGGCGGTTGCTGAACGCGCCAGTGAATTTCTTCTGCGCGATGTCCGGGTGGCGCCGACTTTGATGAAGTATGCCGAGCTCAGCCCCTACGAGATCGAAACTCGTCGCGACTTGACCGCGGCGGCGGCGGAATTACTCGCATCGATTGCCATCCAGCCCGCGCCTTTGGTTGATCTGCTGGACGCCGATCCGCTGGAGGTCGAGCTTGCTGCGACGTTGCTCTACCAACACTCGCATCATTCGTATCGGCAGATTCGCAAGGTTGTAGAAGCTCTCCCGGAAGCGCAGCGCCGCGAGGTGATCGATCTCGGTCTGCGCCATCGCGGCCGTCACGACGAGGTTTCGCGGGCCTACTGCGCGGGTCAGCAATTCCGTTTCGACATCCTGATGGACATCGGCGGCTTCCGCGATATGCATCGCCACCGCCGTTGCGTGCAAATCGTGCANNCGCGCGCGTGCTGCCGCTGCTAGGTTGGCTGCGTGCGATGCTGCCGAAGCGGAAGAGCAGTCGCAATATGTCATTCCGCTGGCTTTTCGCAAGCGCACGTTGTTCAAGATGGATCTCTCCGAGGCAATTTACATTAGCGAGCTGCGAACTGGGCCCGCCGGCCACTTCTCCTATCGCAACGTGGCGTATGCGATGTATGAAGCNNTGCTTTCCATATCACCCAAGTCTGTGACGCACCAAAGGTCTAGTACTTTCGTGCGCACAGATTCGCTATTTCTTCGCTTTTTATGTTTGACCCGATGTATAATTCAGCGTCGGGACCCATGCGCCTCTCATCGCGAAACTCTTACTTCACGGCGCCTGCCTCACTGACCCATCGCACTTTATCTCAAGCGGCCCTCTCGGATTTTTATTGCGCCGGAGCNNGCCGCCAAGGAGCGGCATTCATGGCAGACGAAAGAACTGAGAAAGGCAAGGCCATCGACCTCGCCATGTCTCAAATCGAAAAGCAATTTGGCAAAGGCTCCATCATGAAGTTGGGGAGCAAGGGTGCGGTTGTTCCCATTGCCGTGATCTCCACCGGAGCGATTTCGTTTGACGCGGCGCTGGGCATCGGCGGTTTTCCACGCGGACGCGTGGTCGAGATCTTCGGGCCGGAGTCGTCGGGCAAAACCACCATCGCGTTGCAGGTGATTGGCGAAGCGCAGAAGCAAGGTGGCATGGCCGCCTTCGTGGATGCCGAGCACGCCCTCGACCCCATCTACGCGGCCAAGTTGGGCGTCGACGTCGACAACCTGCTGGTCTCGCAGCCCGATTACGGCGAGCAGGCGCTGGAGATTGCCGAGGCCCTGGTGCGTTCGGGCGCAATCGACGTGCTGGTGGTGGACTCAGTCGCCGCTCTGGTGCCCAAGGCCGAACTCGACGGCGAAATGGGCGACAGTCACGTTGGCCTGCAGGCCCGCCTGATGTCGCAGGCGTTGCGCAAACTTACCGCCATCGTCGCCAAGTCGCACACCTGCCTGGTATTCATCAATCAGATCCGCGAAAAGATTGGCGTGATGTTCGGCAATCCGGAAACCACAACCGGCGGGCGCGCGCTGAAGTTTTACTCTTCGATCCGGATCGATATCCGCCGCATTGCCGCCATCAAGGATGGCGACCAGGTGATCGGCTCGCGCACCCGCGTAAAGATCGTGAAGAACAAGACCGCTGCGCCGTTCCGGGAAGCCGAGTTCGACATGATGTATGGCGAAGGCATCTCGCGCGAAGGCGACTTGCTTGATCTGGCGGTCAATGGAAACCTGGTGGAGAAGTCGGGTTCGTGGTTCAGCTATAAGGGCGAACGCATCGGCCAGGGCCGCGAGAACGCCAAGCAGTTTCTGAAGGAAAACAAGGACATCGCCGTGAAGATCGAGACCGACGTGCGCAAGTCGCTCGGCCTGATCTCGGTGGAGGACAAGGCGCAAGCGGCGGCGGCGAATGCAGAAGCGGCGCCCAGCGCTACGCCCAAAGGTCCGGCAGGGCGGAAGTAACGCATCGCGTCGAAAAGGGCCCTTTTCCCCGAGGGCCCTCCGCGCGTCTTCCCCTGTTCTATTTCCGCGATTGCCTCTGGACGCAAGCCAGAATAAAATCATCCCGCATAGACTCGCGCCCTCCGAGGTCTCTTGAAGGATATCGTCGCTATTTATCCCGGATCGTTCGACCCGGTTACGAACGGGCACCTGGACCTGATCCATCGCGGTAGCAAACTCTTCGACCGGCTCATTGTGGCGATCGCCCGCAATCTCGACAAGGACGAGGCCCTGTTCGAAATGGAAGAGCGCAAGGAGATGCTGGAGGCGATGACTTCCGAGCTCGACAACGTGACCGTCGATATTTTTGAGGGTCTGCTGGTCGTCTACTGTATCCAGAAAAATGCCAATGCCGTGCTGCGAGGGATTCGCGCGGTGAGCGACTACGAGTTCGAGTTGCAGATGGCGCTGATGAACCGCAAGATGGAACCGCGGGTCGAGACTGTGTTCATGATGCCCGCCGAAAAGTATTCTTACCTCAGCTCGCGCATCGTGCGGGAGATCGCCAAGTTTGGCGGACCCTTGACCGGACTGGTGCCGGAGTTGGTCGAGCAACGAGTCCGCCAAAAGGTTGCAGAGAAACATTCGTTCGCCACGAAAACTCATCTTTTATGAAGGGCCAACCCATGACTGCTGCCGGAACCCAGCTCTCGTCGTTTCTGACCAACCGGATTCAGCGCATCGAAGTCTCTGCGACCATGGCCGTGGTCGGCGAGGCCGAGAAGCTGCGCGCTCAGGGCGTGGATCTGGTGGACTTCGGCGCCGGAGAACCGCACTTCGCCACGCCTGCGCACATCAAAGAGGCGGCCATCGAGGCGATCCATAACAACTTCACCAAGTACACCGCGGTCGGCGGCACCGCGGAGTTGCGCGACGCGATTATTCAGCGCCACGCGGCCGATTTCGGCTCCGACTACAAGCGCGAAGACTGCATCGCCTCAGTCGGCGGCAAGCACGCGCTCTTCAATGCCATCCAAGTGCTGGTGGACCACGGTGACGAAGTCATTCTGCCGGTGCCGTACTGGGTTTCGTTCAAAGACATCGTCCGTTATGCGGGCGGAGAACCGGTGTACATTGCCACCGATGAGAAGCGCGACTTTGACCTCACCGCCGACATGGTCGAGCGCGCGATCACGCCGCGCACCAAGGTCATCGTTCTGAACTCTCCGAGCAATCCGTCGGGCGCGGTGATGAAGCCCGAGCACTGGGCGGCAGTGCTGCGGCTGGCGCATGATCGCGGCATCTATGTTGTCTCCGACGAGTGCTACGTGTACCTGAACTTCACCGGCCGACTGTTCTCGGCGGGCTGCGTTCACGAAGTGAAGGAGCGGCTGATCATCATCGGCTCTCTGTCGAAGACCTACGCCATGACCGGTTGGCGACTGGGTTACGCGCTGGGGCCTGCACCGATCATCAGCGCGATGCAGAAGCTGCAAGGCCAGAGCACTTCGAACCCGACTTCGATCGTGCAGAAAGCGGCGGTAGCGGCCTTGACCGGTTCGCAGGAATGCGTGCGCGAGATGCTTACTGGCTACATTTCCCTGCGCGATCAAGTAGTCGCCGGCCTGCGCGCGATTCCCGGACTCACCTGCGCCTCGCCGAACGGCGCGTTCTACGCGTATCCCAACGTCAGTCATTACTTCGAGCGCGGCGGATTGAATTCGGCGTCCGACGTGGCGCGAAAGCTCCTGCATGAAGCGCACGTGGTTGTGGTTCCGGGCGAAGGGTTCGGCACGCAGGACCACATCCGGATCTCGTATGCGGTTTCAGCCCAGAACCTGGAGCGCGGTCTGGAGCGCATGCGCAAGTTCTTCGCCAGTGTGTAGGCTGATGCCTGAACTTTACCCACTCCTGTTGATGCCCATCTTCGACGAGCGGCCCTGGGGTGTTCGAGATCTTCGCCCCATTTACACCCGAGTGGTGAAGGAGCCGATTGGCGAGAGCTGGCTTACTTGGGAAGACAACCGTGTCGCCAATGGGCCCTTGGCGGGTCGCACACTGGGCGAACTCTCGAAGCAATATGGCCGCGATCTGGTCGGCAAGGCGGCGCGTTTCGACGATCGCTTTCCGCTGCTGGTGAAATTTCTTTTTCCCGGCGACAAGCTGTCGGTGCAGGTCCATCCCGATGATGAGCAGGCGCGCAAGATCGGCCAGCCCTGCGGAAAGACCGAATGCTGGTACGCGTTGCGCGCCCAGCCCGGTGCTCAAGTCGCGCTGGGATTGAAGCCGGGCGTGACGCTGGAGCAATTCAAACAGGCAATTCAAGATACGCGCGCGGAAGCGTTGCTGAACTGGGTCGATGTTCACCAGGGGGACATGCTCTACGTCGCCGCCGGGACCGTGCATACCATCGGCGGCGGAATGGTGCTGGTGGAGACGCAGCAGACATCCGATACCACCTATCGTCTGTACGATTACGGGCGCGGCCGCGAACTTCACATCGCTGAAGGACTGGCGGCGACAAGACTGTCCACGAATGCTGGCAAAGTGGTTCCCCGCGCAAGCGATGGCCCTAATGTTCTGGTGCGCTCGCCGTTCTTTGAAGTCGAGAAGATCAGGCTACGCGAAGCGATCCACGCGGAGACCACACTCGCCTCTCCTCACATCCTGGTCGCCGTAGACGGGGCAGGAATCGTAGAATCGCAAGGGATGGAGCCCATCAGCTTTGCTACCGGAGAAGCGGTGGTCGTTCCCGCCTGCGTGCGGGAGTACATACTGCGGCCGCAGTGGGAGCTTGAAGTCATGCGTATGTCTTTGCCCACGGACGCGGTCGCTGAGCCGGAGACGAGGCTTGCGCCATCGCTCAGCGCGCCGTAATACACTTACAAGAGCGCCCACCTCGGGGCGCGAGGAATCGAACTCGGTGGCCACTTCAGGCAAGTTTTCGTTTTATCCCGTCATTCTCGCCGGTGGACGCGGCACCCGCTTCTGGCCGTTGAGCCGCAAGCGGATGGCCAAGCAACTGCTGCCGCTGAACAGCAAGAAAAGCATGATCCAGGAAACGGTGGAACGGTTGTCGGCGCTGGCCAAGGCAAAACAATTCTGGATCATCACCAACCAGGACTTGCGCCCCGCCATCGTACGCCAGCTCAAGGGCCTTCCCAAGAAGCAGATCATTGCCGAACCTGTCGGACGGAACACGGCTCCGGCAATCGGACTGGCTGCCTTTCTGTTGGAGAGGAGCGACCCCACCGCAGTCATCGGAATGTTTCCCTCCGATCACGTGATCGCGGACGAGAAGCGCTTTCGCGACGACATCAGTCGGGCCGCCCGGATCGCTGCTGCCGGCGAAAACATTGTCGTGATCGGCATTTCGCCCACGCGCGCGGAAACCGGCTACGGCTACATCGAAGTGGGCGATCCCTTGGAGAAAGGCGTACTTCAGGTGCGTCGCTTCACCGAGAAGCCCGTACCCGAGATCGCGGAACAATTCGTCAAGGCCGGAAACTTCTTTTGGAACAGCGGAATGTTCATTTGGAGCGCGCGCACCCTCGCCAATGCGCTACGTGAACATCTACCGAAAACAGCCCCGCTGCTGGAAAAAATCGCGGCGAGTTACGGCAGCCGCAGCTTCGAGAAGACCTTCGCCAAGCTTTATCCCAAGTGCGAAAACATCAGCGTGGATTACGCTGTGCTGGAACCGCGCTCTGCTAAGGGCGAAAGCAAGTCGCAGATCTACTGCATTCCGGCAAACTTCGGATGGAATGATCTGGGCTCCTGGACCGCGCTTTATGAGCATCGCAACGTGGGCAAGAACGACGCTGATAATGTCATCGTCTCTGAGCAGAACTTTACCCTGAATGCTGAGGGAAACTTTGTTCACTCCAAACGGAAGTTCGTCGCCGTTGTGGGGGTGAAGAACCTGATCGTCGTCGAAACCGACGATGCGTTGCTGATCACCACGCGCGAGCATGCGCAGGACGTTGGCAAAGTAGTGA
>PLYW01000372.1:1067-3757 GCA_003151875.1 Acidobacteriaceae bacterium | reverse complement strand
ACGGTTGCCTGCGCGCACGGCGTCATGCCCGTCCCGGCTCCGGCCACTCTCCAACTGCTGAAGAACGTGCCGATTTATTCTGGCGACATCCAGAAGGAACTGGTCACGCCGACCGGAGCGGCCATCGCCAAAGTGTTAGTCTCAAGCTTCGGACCTCGGCCACTCATGACGACGGAACGCATCGGCTGCGGCGCGGGAGCACGCGACTTTGCCGGCCACGCCAATGTACTGCGGCTCACCATTGGCGAGGCCCAGGAAGCGGTGACTGGCGCTGATGGCGCCGGTGAGATTGACACCGAAGAAGAGGAGATCGCCATACTGGAAGCGAATCTGGACGACCTGAATCCGCAGTTGATCGGCTACATCGTCGATCTGGCATTCGCCGAAGGCGCGCTGGACGTCTTCACCGCGCCGGTGCAGATGAAGAAGAACCGTCCCGGCACAGTGTTGACGGTGCTGGCCCGGCCCGAGCACGAGGCGCATCTGCGCGGGCTATTGTTTCGCGAGAGCAGCACCTTGGGCGTGCGCACGCGTCATGAGAAACGTTATGCTCTGCCCCGTCGCCACGAGGCGGTGGTCACGCCATGGGGTGAGGTGCGGATCAAGGTCGCCCATCTCAACGGCGCGATCTCGCAGTACGCGCCGGAATATGAAGATTGCCGGCGCATTGCCGTCGAGCATCACGTGCCGTTGAAGACGGTGATGCAGGAAGCTATTCGCTTGTACCTGGACCAGAAGAATGGATAATCCCGAGAAGTTTTACATCACGACGCCCATCTATTACGTGAATGCGCGGCCCCACATTGGGCACACCTACACCACGGTGGTGTGCGATGCCATTGCCCGCCGCCAGCGCATGATGGGCGTCGACACCTGGTTCCTGACCGGCACCGACGAACATGGCCAGAAGATTGAGCGCTCGGCCGCGGCGGCCGGCTGCTCACCCAAAGAGTTCGTGGCCAGGATCTCGGGCGAGTTCCGCGCGCTGTGGGACCGCATGAATATCTCCTACGACGATTTCATTCGCACCACCGAACCGCGCCACGTTCGCGGGGTGCAGGCCCTGTTCACGCGGCTGCAGGAGCGCGGCTATATCTACAAGGGATCTTACAGCGGGCAATATTGCGTCTTCGACGAACTTTACGTCGATGCTGTCGGCGCTGGCGCTCCCTGCCCGGAATGTGGGCGGCCCACCGAAACCGTGCACGAAGAGAATTATTTCTTCAAGCTCTCGGCGTTGCAGGATCGCCTGTTGCAGTACTACAGTGACAACCCCGACTTCATTCGTCCGGAAACCCGGCGCAACGAGGTGATCGCTTTCGTGCGCAGCGGACTGCGCGATCTCTCCGTCAGCCGCACGTCGTTCAAGTGGGGTATCCCGGTGCCCGGCGATCCCAAGCACGTGATTTATGTCTGGCTGGATGCGCTGGCCAATTACCTGACCGCGATCGGCTTTGGCTCTGACGATCCGGCGGACAAGCAAAAACTGGAGCGCTACTGGCCGGCCGATGTGCATATGATCGGCAAGGAAATCGTGCGCTTCCATTGCGTTTATTGGCCGGCATTTCTGCTGGCCGCCGATCTGCCGCTGCCGAAGTCGATCATTGCGCACGGCTGGCTGCTCTTCGAGGAGAGCAAGATGTCGAAGTCACGCGGCAACATCGTGCGCAGCGAAACCATCCTCGACACCCTCGGCGGCGACGCATTGCGCTATTTCCTGTTGCGCGAAATTGTCTTCGGGCAGGATGGATCGTTCAGCTTCGATGCCCTGGTGCAGCGCTTTAACGCCGACCTCGCCAACGATCTGGGCAACTTGTCGAGCCGCACGCTCAGCATGATTACCCGCTATTTTGACGGCGAAGTGCCCTATCCGTCGCCCAGCGAGACGGCGCCTGCCGATGAGGCCATCGCCGAACTGGCAATGAAAACCATTGCGNNGAGAACGAACCCTGGGCCGTCGCCGAGCGCGAGGATAAAGACTCGCGCGCTCGCCTCGCCACCATTCTGTACACCTCCGCCGAGGCGCTGCGGGTGGTCACGGCGCTGGTGCATCCGATTATTCCAGAGGCCACGGCCCGCATCTGGACGCAGCTCGGGCTGGGCGAGATCGGCCAATTGGACCTGCGCACGTTGGCTTGGGGAAACTTGCCGCTGGGCACCAAGCTGGGCAAAGTCGAAGGCGTATTCCCGCGCGCCGACAAGAGCACCGTCGAAAGGATGCAACAGATGGAACAGCAGCGCTCCGCTGATCTGGCACAAGCGAGCGAGAAAACGGCAGCGGGGGAAGCGCAGCCCGCTGCAAGCGGCGCGCAGCCGGAACAGCCCGCAACCCAAGCAGCCGGAGCGCCATCACCTGCGGCGCCGCCGAAAGAGTCCGGTGCGATCGTCAGTCCGAAGACCACGCCTGCCGCGGGCGCCCAGGGCGGCGGAAGCGTGACTGCGACTGGCGCGGCCAGCCTCAATCAGATCACCATCGACGATTTCCTGAAGATCGAATTGCGGGTGGGCGAAGTGAAGGTTGCTGAACGCGTGAAGGGCGCCGACAAGTTGCTTCGCCTGGAAGTCGATATCGGCAGCGAAGTGCGGCAAGTCGTCGCCGGAATTGCGAAAGCCTACGAACCGGAAAAGCTCATTGGACGCAAGGTCGTGATTGTGGCCAATCTGCAACCACGCAAGCTGCGCGGGCTGGA
>PLYW01000372.1:0-1037 GCA_003151875.1 Acidobacteriaceae bacterium | reverse complement strand
TCTGATGTACACCGACTCCCACGCTCATCTCGATGGCAAGCGCTTCGACGCCGATCGCGCTGAGGTCATCGCTCGCGCCAATCAAGCGGGCGTCAGCATCCTGCTTGCCATCGGCAATGGCGACGGCCCTGGGACGGACACGCTCGACTGCGCCATCAAGCTCGCAAACCTATACGATTGGATTTACGCGACGGTTGGAGTTCATCCTCACGAAGCTGCGCTGGCCAAACAGTCGGACTTTGACGAACTCGAACGCTTAGCGAGATCACCCAAGGTAATCGCCTGGGGCGAGATCGGCCTCGATTATTTTTACGATCACTCGCCGCGCGACGTGCAGCAACGAGTTTTCCAGCAGCAGATGGAGATGGCCCGCGCCGCCAAGCTGCCCATCGTCATTCACTGCCGCCCTTCCAATAACAGTGAGAACGCCTGGGACGATGTGCTGCGCCTGATTCGAGAAAACTGGGCGAGTAGCGGATTGGGCGGGGTGCTCCACTGCTTCACCGGCACTGTCGATCATGCTCGTGCAGCACTTGATCTGGGATTCATGATCTCCTTCGCCGGCAACATCACGTTCCCCAAGGCGCAAAATATTCGCGACGCAGCCAGCCTGATCCCGCTGGATCGCATGTTCATCGAGACCGACTGCCCTTATCTTGCGCCGGCGCCCCATCGCGGCCAGCGCAACGAACCCGCCTTCGTGGTGGAAGTGGCCCGCCAGATCGGCCAGCTACGGAATCTTTCCTGTGAGGAAGTCGGACAGCAAACGACCGCCAATTTCTACAGTTTTTTCCGGCTTACAAAATCCGCCTGAGGTGCTACGCTTCCCTACCCGGTAGTGCCGGACTGCTGGTTTGCAATTGCGGCAAACGCCGCGTCTCTTGTTACACTTAAACGTATGGCCGAATCATTCGACATCGTCAGCAAAGTTGATATGCAGGAAGTTTCCAACGCCGTGCAGCAGGCGTTGAAAGAAATCCACGAGCGCTACGACCTGAAAGACTCGAAGTCGGAGATCAAGATCGAGGAGATGGAAG
>PLYW01000013.1 GCA_003151875.1 Acidobacteriaceae bacterium | reverse complement strand
AACAACCACGGTGATCATCATCGGCCTTTCGCCGGTGCCGAGGAGGAGGTTGCTTTTATCAGCTACGCGAAGCTGCTGGAACGATTTCTAAAGGAAGTGCGGGAACTCCGCCAGAAGAGGGAGCCGATATGAAGTTGAGAATTAATACGGATGGATTTGAAGGCTACGCGAAGCGGTCCTTGGAGCGGGCCCGCAAGCTGGATCGACGGGAAGCGATCCGGCCGGAGATCACCATCACTTTCGAGGACCCACTCGCTATGGTCGAGGTGCTGACGGCGGAGCGTCTCCGGCTGGTTCAGAGAGTGCGGACAAAGTCGTCGTCGATCACCGCGCTGGCGGCCGCGCTGAAGCGTGATCCTAAATCCGTCCGCCGCGACGTTCTGAAGTTAGAGCGGGCGGGAGTGGTCCGGACCCGCGAACAAGTCAATCCTGGCCACGGACGCGTGAAAATCGTAGAACCTGTGGCCCGCGAATACCGCCTCACCGCGGTACTTTAGACTAGGCAGTCCTTCGCCCAGTCGGAATGCCGATGGCTAAGAAACTTCGATAAGGGTTCGACGGCGGTAGGGGTTTAGAGTGGGAGATGAACCCGCCTTCGAGGCTGGATGCGTATTGCGTTTCCCCGTAGATCGTGCGCTAAGTAGCCTTGGCACTACTGACGATTGTGGGCAAGCGGCCATGCTACCATTTTGACGTGACCATTACCGACACCACCCTGTCCGCGCAAGCTGTGCATTGCCAAGTGCAACGGGCCATGACCGGAGAACAGCGCCTGCTGATGGCCCTGGAAATGAGTATGTTTGCCAGGGAATTGCAAACCGCGCGGATTCGACAAGAGCACCCCGAATGGCCGGACGCAGAGGTCGCGCGCGAACTCCTGCGATTGGCATTCCAGCCGGGGCCGGCGCCAGCGCGGCTGCGATGAACGTCGCTGATGTCTTTCGCCGGATCACCGCGGCGCTGGACCAAGCCGGCATTCCCTATATGCTTACCGGGTCCTTTGCCAGCGCCTACTACGGCGTTCCACGCAGCAGCCAAGACATTGACCTGATCATTGAAGCAACTGCCGCGCAATTGCAGACCTTCCTGCACCTCCTGCCAAGCGGCGAATACTACGCGGACTTGGAGATGGCATTGGAAGCCCGCAAACGGCAATCTTTGTTTAATGTGATTGACTTGGTAACCGGCTGGAAGATCGACTTGATCTTTCGTAAGTCCCGTCCCTTCAGCCAAGAGGAATTCGGCCGTCGCCGACAGGTCGCTTTGCAGGGCTTCTCTATTCTTGCCGCCAGCGCCGAGGATATTGTGATTGCCAAGCTGGAGTGGGCAAAGCAGGCACAATCTCGAAGGCACATCGAGGACGTTGCCGGAATCCTTAGAATGCGCTGGGAGTCACTCGACTATGCGTATCTGGAAAAATGGATCGCTGAGCTGGGGCTGCTTACCGAATGGAAGGATGCGCGACAGGCGGCTGGGTTGTGAGGCTGGATGATGGATCTCTGGCGCTCGTCACCACCGCCTACGCCGCGGCCGGCAAGTCTAGCCGGGTGGGTGAGCAGCAACGGGCGGGAAGCGGCCCGCCAGGCTAAATCAGACCAAGTTGTCTATCCGTGAGAGCAACCGCGTCTGACGGAATCCCAGCTACAGGATGTCCTTTGGGGCACCGAACAAGCCCTAGAATCCAAGACTTCGATTCTTCCACTAGGGTGCTTGTGGTTTGGGGATCCATCGTGGATTTACGAATTAGTACGGGAGACTCGCAGTTACCTTCACTGCATTGGAACTTTAATACCGCTGCATATCGTCCTACGATTGCATTGGGGTCCGGTAATTGGACTCGACGATAGTGGACGTTTAGTGACCTGTACTCGAATACAAGCCCGCAGCCTGGGCATGCATAAATTTCACAAAATTGATTGTCCCGCTTCCCCGGCTGACCTAGCGGTCTTTCTAGCTGGCTGGAACGCGGAAGCCAGATGGTGTGATCTTTATCGTCATGCTTGCTATCGTCCAGAAGTGTGTGATCGAGATAAGGGAGATTCACGCTTATCATGCATGTCTCTTTTCGCCGCCACGCGCGATAGATCGAAAGCCAAGGCGCTGCCGCTTCCGTTGACCGCCGCTGGCTCTAATGAACTTGGTCGGACACGCCACAACTCTAGCCTGCGTACTTCAACCAGCGCCGCAGTTCGGGCAAGGTCGGCCGCTTGCCGTACATCAGGATACCAACCCGGTAGATGCGCGACGAGAGCGCCAGTAGCCCGTAGATGGTGGCCAGCATCAGCGTCAGACAAAGCGCCAGCTGCCAGGCGGGCGGTTGCTCCCCCACCACGCGGATAAACATCAGGATCGGCGCGAAGAAGGGTACCAGGGAAAGCCAAACCGCCATCGGTGAATCAGGGTGCTGCATCACCGGATTTGCCAGCAAAACGGACAGCAAGACCGGTAAGAAGACCAGCCATTGCATCTGCTGCGCTTCGTGATCGCTATTCACCATGGCTCCCAGCGCGGCATACACCGTGCTGTAGAGAAAGTACCCGAGCAGGAAGAAGACCCCGAACCAAGCGATAGCGGAGACGGCGATGTGCACATTCGACAGGTACGGCTGCGCGGCCACCATCCCCGGGGT
>PLYW01000058.1 GCA_003151875.1 Acidobacteriaceae bacterium | reverse complement strand
CCAGCCACGTGCGAAACTTGTTTTCGTCACTCCAGATGTGTCCCATCTCGGGGCGGGTATAACGAGCAATCAAGCGAGCTCCTTGGCAACCTGCGATTTTGTGGAAAAGAAAACTCTTCATTGTAACTGCTGGCACAAAGTGGGTTTCGGTTTCTGGGCCAAACTAAAGCTGCCGGAGCTTTTGCCGATGAGTGGGAAATGAAGAACACGATTGCGCGAGACGCTACGGCGCCGGCCGGACCTCCTCCACGCGCGCGGCGCCGGGAGAACCGGATACGGGTCAACATGCCCGTGCGCATCACTTATCAGGGCTTGCTGACGGAAGTCTCGCAAGATGGAATCTGCACCGACATCAGCGAAAGCGGCATCGGTTTCGAGACCGAGGCCAGTTTGTATGTTGGGGAAGTCCTCTACTTGGAATTCCCGCACCAGAACGCGGTCCCCATTCGCTTCCAGGCGAGGCTGCTCTATAAAATGGGGAACCGCTATGGCGCCTATTTTGTATCGCCTGACTCCTCATCCCACCAGAGCTGAAAAGGAAACGCAGGCCTGGTACCCCATTCTGTTGCCGAGGGGGGAACATCCCTCCGTGGGAGCGATGTGCAAACGTCGCTAACAACATCTTCTTCCATGTATATCGCAGTACGATAATATCGTAGCTATCTGTCATGATGGATCATAACGACCTGACGTTAACGGACTACCAGGCCCTGGCCGAGTTCCGCTACCAGCTGCGGCGCTTCCTGCGCTTCAGCGAACAGGCAGCCAGGGAAGCGGGGCTTGAGCCGCAGCAGCACCAGCTCATGCTGGCCGTCAAGGGCGCTCTCGAAGCGGTAGGGCCGCGCATCTCTTATCTGGCGGAGCGCCTGCAGATTCAGCACCACAGCGCAGTCGAACTGGTGGACCGGCTCGCCAGGAAAGGACTGATCAGGCGGAGCCGGGGCGGGGAAGACCGGCGCGAGGTGAACGTGCAGCTTACCGCCCGCGGCGAACGCGTTCTGGGCGAACTGACGCGGCATACCCGGGCCGAATTGCGCTCGGCCGCCCCCGCGCTGGTTGCCACTCTTCGCCAGTTGACCAGCGCTACGAAGCCGCCTAAACGTGCGCGGCCAAAGCGGACTAGAAAACCTGCGGCGATCAGCCTTCGTCCATGATCCCTAGCTCCCGCACGGGCAGCAAAAAAGGGAGCGTTTCCGCTCCCCCTTTCTGGCCGAGGCTGAAGCCTCTGAACAATTTCTCGCAGCCGCGGACCTGAAGGTCCGCACTACGCGACCTAGTTGCTGTACAGCAGCACGCCCTCGGTCTTCTCCTCGCCGACGGGGCGATAGAAGAGCTGGTTGTTTTCCAGATACACCTCGATAAACGTGGGCCGCTGCGCGAACGTGCCCTGGATGAGCGCCTCTGACATCGGGTCCTCGATGTACTTCTGCAGCGCCCGGCGCAACGGACGCGCCCCGTAGCTGCGGTCCAGAATGGTCTGATCGAGGATCCACTTGCGGGCCTCTTCCGCCACTGTGACTGTGATGGCGCGCTGCGCCAGGTTCTGGTTCAGTTGCTGCACCATCAACTCCACGATCTGGATCAGGTCAACCTCGTTCAGCGCGTTGAAGATGATGACCTCGTCGAGGCGGTTGAGGAACTCGGGGTTGAAGGTGCGCTTCACCTCGCCCTTCACCATGTCTTCGACCTTGCCCGAGATCGTATCTTCCTTCTCCGACTGGAAGCCCATGCCGGTGCGCTTCTGCAAATGACGTGCGCCGATGTTGGAGGTCATGATGATGATGGTGTTCTTGAAGTCCACCGTATTGCCCAGCCCGTCGGTGAGCTGGCCATCCTCGAACACCTGCAACAGGATGTTGAACAGGTCAGGGTGCGCCTTCTCCACTTCGTCGAGCAGCACCACGGAGTAGGGGGCGCGCTTCACGCGCTCAGTCAACTGGCCGCCCTCTTCGTAGCCGACATATCCCGGGGGCGATCCGATCAGCTTCGATACGGAATGTTTCTCCATGAACTCCGACATGTCGAAGCGCACCAGCGACTTCTCGCTGCCGAACATGAACTGCGCCAAAGTGCGAGCGACTTCGGTCTTGCCGACGCCGGTCGGACCGAGGAAGAGGAAGGAGCCGATGGGACGGTTCGGGCTCTTCAAGCCGGCACGCGAGCGGCGGATGGCGCGCGACAGCGCTGAAATCGCGCGGTCCTGCGAGATCACCCGCTTGTGCAGCTCTTCTTCAATGCGCAGCAGTTTCTGGCTTTCCTCTTCTTTGATGGAAGCGATGGGAACGCCGGTCCAGCGCGAAACTACGTCTTCGATGTCTTCGCGTCCCACGACTCCGGTGGACGATTCGTCGAGGTGATACTTCTCGCGCAGGGCGCGCAGGTTTTCGCGCTCTTTGCGCTCCTCATCGGAGTAGAAGCGGGCCTTCTCGAATTCGTGATTGGCGATGGCGTTTTCCATGCGGTGCACGATGAACTTGATCCGCTTCTGCACTTCCGTGATGTCCTCGGGAAGGGAAGTCTGGCGCAGCTTCACACGGGCGCCCGCCTCGTCGATCAGGTCGAT
>PLYW01000165.1 GCA_003151875.1 Acidobacteriaceae bacterium | reverse complement strand
CCTGTTCGATACCCGGGGCAAACGGAACTTTACCGAGCCTCATCTGTCCGGCAAGTCTCCCTGGACCGGCGTGGATTCCAATACCGAAGCCAACGTGTTTTCGACGGTGATCGAGCTGCCGACCAGCGAACTCAATCCCCAGCCCGAGATTCATATCTGGGGGCGGTGCAGTGTAAGACGCGACGGCAAGTTGCTGCACGTCGATCGCGCGGGCCATCCCAGCGTCAGCAGCTTCTTCAACACCGATGATACCAAGGAGGAATACAACGCGAGCGAGCCCGTCAACGACCGCAAGCGATGGCTCGAGCTGTTCGTGCATCTGCTGGGGCATACCGGCAATTACACGCGCGAGGAAGCGATTGCCGCGATCGACACGGAACGGACACTTCCCGACGTGCTGAGTTTCGATCCGTCGAAGCCCGCACAGTATCCCAATGGCCGGACCTTCGCGGAAGACGTGATCAATTACCGTCTCGCCTTCCTGACGAAAAATGAGTGTCCGCCCACCGGCCTCAAACCTCACACCGACATCCTGAAGGAGTTCCCCTACATTGGCACGCCCCACGTGAAACGTGCCGCAGCATAAAACCGGTACTGGTGCGGATGACACGGAAAACCGCGAACTGTGGTCAGCGCGGCTCGATATTAGGTTCGAGCCCCGCTGACCCATCACCAACAAAGACGGTGGCGTTCCGCGTTTCGGGGATTACTTACGATAACGCTTGTGGCGGGTGCCCCGCTCACTCCTGACGTTGGAATGAGTGGGAATGAATTGTCGTAACAGCGAGGTCGCCTCCAATTGATCCATGGTCTCCCACACATTCGAAACCCGCGAATGTGTGGGGCACCCGGCAATGCGGGATCTTGGGGATTCGATCGATTCTTTCCGAGAAGTCCCCATTGCACAAGCACTCCGCGCCGAGATTCCCATTTCGGGATCGGTGACGTAAATCACTTCTGAATCCCACTAGAGTCACTGCTCCACCTCATGACTGGGGTATAGGCTGACCGGTTATTCTGAATCGGCAACGCCATCATCTGCTGAAGGAGCTTGTCTCTATGCGTCACCTGGTTGCCAGTCAAAGGTTACTTTTGCGATCGCTTTGTCTGGCTGTTTTACTTTCTTCTATTCCGGGCCGGCTGGTCGCGGGCACCGGCTGGGCGCCTATTGATCCCAAGGAATTGGCGATGAAGAGCGAACCGCTTGCGCCCGGCGCCGCGGCCATCATTCTCTACCGCCAGGTCGACCGGGACGACAACGGCAGCACCTCGCATGAATTCAATTATGTGCGCATCAAGATTCTGAGCGAGGAAGGACGCAAGCATGCGGACATAGAAATCCCTTTTGTTAAGGATGTGAACGATGTGGTGCAACTCAAGGCGCGCACCATACGGCCGGATGGTTCGGTGGTGAACTTCGAGGGCAAGGCCTTCGAAAAATCCATCGTTAAGGCAAAAGGAGTGAAGTACCTGGCCAAGACGTTTACCCTCCCCGATGTGCAGGTGGGGGGCATCATCGAGTACTCCTTCGCCTACGACTATCCCGAACACTGGATCTACGATTCGCATTGGATTCTCAGCGATGAGCTGTTCACCAAGCATGCCAAGTTTTCCCTGAGGCCCTACAGCAGTCCTTATCAACGCTTCAGTGTGCGCTGGGCCTGGCAAGGATTGCCCCCGGGAACCGCCCAGCCAAAAGAGGATCCCGACCACGTTATCCGGCTCGAAGCCTTCAATATCCCACCCTTCCAGACGGAAGACTTTATGCCTCCGGAGAACGAGCTGAAGTCACGGGTGGATTTCATCTATAGCGATGATGCCGTCGACAAAGATGCTGACGCGTACTGGAAGAAAGTGGACAAGCGGCTGTATGACAGCGTGGAAAGCTGGATCGGCAAGCGCTCTTCGTNNGATCTACACGCGGGTACAGCAGATGCGCAACACCTCGTTCGAGCGGGAAAAGAGCGCCCAGGAGGAGAAGCGCGCAAAAGAGAAGGACGCCAACAATGCCACTGACGTCTGGAAACGCGGGCAGGGCAACGGAGCGCAGTTAACCTGGCTCTTTCTTGGGCTGGCGCGCGCGGCGGGATTTGACGCGCATGGGATCATGGTCTCGGACCGGGCCCATTATTTCTTCAACCCCAAGTTGCAGGACAGCTCGCGACTGAATTCCAACGTCGTCCAGGTGAACCTGAACGGCAAGGACCTCTACTGCGATCCCGGCTCCAAATTTGCGTCCTTCGGGCTGCTGCCCTGGGCGGAGACAGGGGTGCAGGGGTTACGCCTTGATAAGGATACCGCCACCTGGGTGCGCACTCCAGTTCCCGAGGCCTCCGTGTCGCGCGTCGAGCGCACCGCACAATTAAAGCTGTCGGACACCGGAGATCTGGAAGGCAAGCTGACCCTCAAGTACACCGGCTTGGAAGCCCTGGTACGACGTAGCGAGGAGCGTAACGAAGACGAAGCCGAACGCAAGAAGTTTCTCGAGGACCAGGTGGAGGAGTACATCCCCACGGGCAGCAACGTGGAGTTGACCAATCATCCCGTTTGGGACAATCCGGCTTCGGACCTGGTGGCGGAATTCAACCTCAAGGTCCCCGGATGGGTATCCAGCGCCGCACGCCGCGTGCTGTTTCCGGCCGCGCTGTTTGGCGGGCAGGAGAAGCACGTCTTCGAACATGGCGATCGTACGCATCCGATTTATTTTGAGTTTCCCTTTCAGAGAATTGACGACATAACCGTCGAACTGCCCGCGGGATGGAAGATGACCAGCCTGCCTGCACCCGACAAACAAGGCAACCAAGCGATTGCCTACAATCTGAAGCTGGAAGATGACAAGGGCAAGTTGCACATTATGCGAACTCTGAGCATTGGTGTGCTCCTGATGGACGCTAAATACTACTCAGCGTTACGAGACTTTTACCAGGTTGTGAGGACGGGCGATGAGCAGCAGATTGTTTTGCAGCCGGGTACGGCGACCGCGAGCAACTAATGGGCCGGGACTGGTCCTGCTGGGTGTGCTGGCAGGCTTAATGATGGGTCAACCGGCGGCGGCGTTCGCCGACGCCCCGGGCTGGATGCACGCCTTGGTCAATGCATCCGAACCTGCGCATGATGAGAAGACCGACGCCATCCTTATGTATGCGGAAAAAACCGTCAGCGTGCAGAGCGTCGACAAGATCAAGATTTCGGTGCGCGAGGCCTACAAGATTCTGCGGCCGGGAGGCCGCGAACATGGCACCGTGGTCGCCATCTTCGATTCCCACGAAAAGATAACCAGCATCCGCGGCTGGTGCATCCCCGCGCAAGGCAAAGACTATGAGGTGAAAGAGAAGGACGCCGTGGAGGTGTCAGTACCTAAGATCGAGGGTAGCGAGCTGATCTTGGATATTAAGGCCAAGCTGCTGCGCATTCCTGCGCCCGATCCGGGTAATCTCATCGGCTACGAGTACCAGATCGAAGAGCAGCCGATGGTGTTGCAGAACATCTGGCACATTCAAGGGGAGAGTCCCACGCGCGAAAGTCACTATATCTTGCAACTACCTCTGGGCTGGGAGTACCGGGCGTTGTGGCTCAACTATCCTGAGGCCAAGGCGACGCCGGGCGGCAGCAACGAGTGGCAATGGGCAGTGAGCGATGTGAAAGGGGTGCGGGAGGAAGAAGACATGCCCCCGCGGGCCGGGATCGAAGGCAGGATGGTGACTTTTTTCTTTCCTCCGGGCGGGTCCGCAGCCAGTGCATTCTCCAACTGGCAGCAGATGGGTGACTGGTATCTCAAACTGACCAATGGCCGGGTGGATGCATCTCCGGAGTTGAAGCAGAAGGTTAGCGCGCTTACGGCTTCGTTGCCGACGCCCTTGGACAAGATGAGAGCGATTGCACAATTCCTGCAACACGACATTCGCTATGTGGGAATCGAGTTGGGCATTGGGGGCTTTCAGCCGCACCCAGCGTCTCAGGTGTTTGCTCATCGCTACGGTGACTGCAAAGACAAGGCCACCCTGATGGCTGCCATGCTGCACGAGATTGGCGTGGATTCCTATTATGTTGTGCTGAACGCCAGGCGCGGTTCGGTCACTGCCGAAACCCCGGCACAGATGAGTGCCTTCAACCATGTGATTCTGGCCATCAAGCTGCCGGAAGGCTTGAACGACCCGTCGCTGGTCGCCACCCGCCACGATCCGAAGCTGGGCACGCTGCTGTTCTTTGATCCGACCAACGAGATCACGCCCTTCGGCCAGATCGCCGGACACCTGCAGTCCGACTACGGCTTGCTGGTTGCGCCCAATGGCGGCGAGTTGATTGAACTGCCCAGGCAGCCCTCGAACATGAACAGCATTGAGCGCACCGCCGTTATGACGCTAGATGCGAGGGGCACTTTGAAGGGCGAGGTCAAAGAAGTACGCACCGGGGATCGGGCCGGGTCGCAGAGGTGGGCCCTGCGCAACGCCATCAAAGAGAGCGACAAGATCAAGCCCATCGAAACCTTGTTGGCCGGCTCTCTCCCGAACTTTCAAATCACCGGCGCCAAGGTGTTCAACCTGCAGCTTACGGACCAGCCCTTCGGATTTGACTATTCCTTCGAAGCCGCCAACTATGCCAAGAATGCCGGCGATCTACTGCTGGTGCGGGCGCGCGTGCTCGGAGTCAAGTCCAGCGGCCTCATGGAGACCAAAGAAAAGCGCCAGTATCCGGTTGAGTTTGAGGGGCTGGCGCGCGACGCTGACATCTTCGATATCGCCATTCCCCAGGGCTACCAAGTGGATGAATTACCCCTGCCCACCAACGCGGATTATAGCTTCGCCAGTTATCACTCCAAGACAGCCGTCAATGGCGATGTCATTCGCTATACTCGCACGTTCGAGATCAAGGAACTGACCGTGCCCGTCAGCCAGGCCGACGAACTCAAGAGGTTCTATCGGGCTATCGCCGCGGACGAACGCAACATGGTTGTGCTTAAGCAGGTGGGGAAGTGAGGTAGCCCCAGTTTTTCCGTGGGCCAGACTGTCACCTGATTATTCTTCAAAACAGGGACTACCTTTGTGACCGGCCTTCTGATGATCTTTAATGATGTGGCTCAACTCCGCATAGGTCTTTTCCAGGGCTTTTCGCTGGTCGTCGGTTAAGGTCGGGTCTTCCAGCGCGGTCACAATCTCGTCGAATTGTCCCTCAAGCAGTTCCAGTTCTTCGCAAAGCATGGCGACCTCCCTATCATGAGCGCCGTTGCGTCACGGAAGCGCTTCCTGTGTGAATTGGCGGTCGCTCGACGGCCGAAGGTTTCAGTCTGCGTACGACCGCCGAGCGCTGCGTTACAGTTAACAGGTCTCGAATCCTCGTCCCGCACTAACCGGCATCAGGCGCCGGCCCGGGCGAGCAATTCCTTCTTTCCGAGTCCCAACACTCCGTGCTTCTCGCCGACCTTCTTGAAGGCCGCGATGGCAAAATCCAGGTGATGTTTCTCGTGCGCGGCAGACAACTGGGTGCGAATCCGGGCCTGTCCCTTCGCCACCACTGGGAAGAAGAATCCGACGGCATACACGCCTTCGTCGAAGAGGTCGCGAGCGAAGTCCTGCGCCAGCTTGGCGTCGTAGAGCATCACAGGCACGATCGGGCTCTCGCCTTCCTTGATGTCGAACCCGGCATCCTTCAGCAGTCCGCGCCAGTACTGGGCATTCCACTCCAGCTTGTCGCGGCGCTCCGTGGTCGCAGTGATTAGCTCCAGCACTTTCAGCGCACCAGCGACAATGACCGGCGCAACGGAGTTAGAGAAGAGAAATGGACGCGCCCGCTGGCGGCACATCTCCACCAGTTCGCGACGCCCGCTGACGCAACCGCCGGAAGCGCCGCCCAGCGCCTTGCCCAGCGTGGTCGTGATCACGTCAATCTTCCCCAAGACGCCGCAATGCTCGTGCGTCCCGCGGCCGGTGCGGCCGATGAAACCGCTGGCGTGCGAGTCGTCGAGGAATACCATGGCGTCGTACTTTTCTGCGAGCTCAACGATTTGATCGAGCTTGGCCATGTCGCCGTCCATGGAGAAGATGCCGTCGGTGATGATCATGCGCGAGCGCTTGTCCATGTGCTCCTGCAGCTTCTCCTCCAGATGGCCCATGTCGGAATGCTTGAACGTGTCCTGCATCGCCTTGCACAGGCGCATCCCGTCCACGATGGAGGCGTGCACCAGCCGGTCGGCGATCATCACGTCCTGCTCGTTCAGGCACGCCTCGAAAAAGCCGGCGTTCGCGTCCATGCAGGAAGGGAAGAGAAGTGTATCTTCGGTCCCGAGAAACTCCGTGAGCCGGTTCTCGAGTTCGCGATGAATGTCCTGCGTGCCGCAAATAAAGCGCACCGACGACATGCCATAGCCGCGGCTGTCCAACCCGGCGTGCGCCGCTGCGATCACCTCGGGATGGCTGGACAGTCCCAGATAGTTGTTGGCGCAAATGTTTATGCACTTTTTGATTTTCGAACCGGCCGGAAACTCGACCTCAATCTCCGACCACTGCGGTGAATGGATGTAGCCCTCTTCCTTGAAGAGGCCGGCGGCTTTGATCCCCTCGATCTCGGCCTGGTAACGATTGCGAAATGCAGTAATGAAGGCCATGATGTTCCTCGATGATTACGAATATGAATGCTGTGCCGGCGGCCAAGGCGCGTCCAGCGCCGTAGACGCAAGCAGCTTCGGTGGCGGACATCTTTGTCCGGCGTAACCGCGTCTTCACACCGTGACGGGTTGCGCTTTCTGAAACTTGTGTACCAGCCCAACAATTTTCTGCACGCTATCGAAGGCGTCAGGCGTAGCACAGGCGTCAGGAATCTGAATGTTGCACTTCTTTTCCAGGAAGCGCTTGAGCGACACCATCGAGAACGAATCCACAATCCCGCCTGAAATCAGCGGAGTGGTCTCGGTGATTTCGCGCTCGTCGCCTTCTTCCAGATATTCCCGGATCACGTAATCGCGAACTAATTTGGTGATTTCATCCATGGTTGTTGTGTCCTGCTTCCTTGGTTGTTGGCTTAGTCATCCATGATGGTAGAGAGGTCCCCCACCGGCTCGTTGAACTCCCTGCAGCGCAGAACGCGCCGCACGATTTTGCCGCTGCGCGTTTTCGGCAGAGAGTCCACAAACTCGATCGCCTGCGGCATGGCCAGCGGCGACAGCCGTTTGCGAATGTGGTTCATGATTTCCAGTTCCAGATCGTCGGTTACCTGATAGCCCGGTTTCAGAGTTACGAAGGCTTTCACCACTTCCATATTGACTGGGTCGGGTTTGGCGACGGCGGCCGACTCGTACACCGCGGGATGTTCCAGCAGCGCCGACTCAATCTCGAAGGGGCCGACGAGATGTCCGCCGGTGTTGATCACATCATCGTCGCGACCCATGAACCAGTAGTAGCCATCGCTGTCGATGGAGGCGCGGTCCCCGCACAGATACCAGCCGTTTTTGAATTTGGCCTTGAACCCGGCTTCGTTGTTCCAGTAGCACCGGACCTGCGACGGCCAGCCGGGACGCAGCGCGATCAATCCCGCAATCCCCGGCTCGGTGATGGGTTCGTAGGTCTTGGTATTCAGCACCGCCGCGGTGATCCCCGGGAAGGGTTTCCCCATGGAACCGGGTTTGATCGGCATCCCGGGAAAATTGGTGATCACGATGCAGCCGGTCTCGGTCTGCCAGAATGTGTCGTGGAACATCTTGCCGAAAGCTTCCTGCGACCAGATCACCGCTTCGGCATTGAGTGGCTCTCCCACACTCGCCAGATACCGCAGGCTCGACAAGTCATGCCGGCGCACTACCTCGGTGCCTTCCTTCATCAGCAACCGGATCGCCGTAGGCGCCGAATACCAAACCGTAACCCGGTGCTTCTCGATGAACTCGTACCAGCGCTCCGCATTGAAGCCGGAATCGAGTACCACCTGCGTCGTGCCGTTCGACCAGGGGCCGATGATGCCGTACGACGTGCCGGTGACCCATCCCGGATCGGCGTTGCACCAGTAGATGTCATCGGGCTGCAGATCNNCACCACGATGATGTGCCGCAAGTTCGGAAGCTGCTCGCGAATCTTGCGCACTTTGTGGAGGTGTTTCTTTTGCGTAAGGATGGCTGAGGTGTTGGCGTTTTGCAGCCGGACCATCAGCGATTCATCGCCGAAAGCCGAGAACAACGGCTGCGCAACTGCGCCCGTTTTCAGGATGCCGAGAAATCCGATGTACAACTCGGGCACCCGGTCCATGAACAGGCAGACGCGTTCGCCGGACTGGATGCCGAGGTCGCAGACAAACTGCGCCACGGTGTTCGACAAAACCCGCAGGTCATCGAAGGTGAACTGCTGATGATTGCCCTGGAAATCTTCCCAGTAGAGGGCCACCTTGTCTGCCATTCCCAGGTGGCAGATGCGGTCGCTGCACATCCAGCCAATGTTGATCGCGTCGCCGGGCTTGTAGCCTAACTCCCGCTCCGCGATGGACCAGTCGAAGTTGGCGGTAAGTTCCGCATACGATTTCGCGGTCAGTTCTTCGCAGACCGCCGAGTTGCTCATAGGCATCTCCGATCATCGCGCCTATGGCCGCTCAAGACTCCAGAATGACCATCGCGCCCGTTTGTTGTGCAGCGGCGGCAATTGAAACTCTGATGTGCCGTACACCCAAGTGATCCGCTTCCGACTTCAAGCGATCAT
>PLYW01000201.1 GCA_003151875.1 Acidobacteriaceae bacterium | reverse complement strand
CCCGAAGGAGGCGAAAACCCTAACCAATTGCGTCTATTAGACTTTTAACCGGACACTACTGACCACTAACCACTAACCACTAACCACTAACCACTAACCACTATCCACTATCTCCTGACCTTCTCCCCAATCGACTTGGCCTGGGTAAACAGCAACAGGTAGTCTGGGCCTCCGGCCTTCGAGTCCGTGCCCGACATATTGAAGCCGCCGAAGGGATGCGCGCCCACCATCGCTCCCGTGCACTTGCGATTGATGTACAGGTTGCCGACGTGGAACTGCTCCTTGGCCGCCTCGATCTTATCTTCCGACGTGGTATAGACCGCGCCGGTCAGGCCGAACTCGGTGTTGTTGGCGATTTCGAGGCCATGTTCGAAGCCGCGCGACTTGATCACCGCCAGCACCGGGCCGAAGATTTCCTGCTGCGAAATTGTCGCCATGGGATCGACATCGGCAATCACGGTGGGCTGGATGAAGTAGCCATCGCCGGCTTCGGTCGCGCGCGCGCCGCCGGTAATCAGCCTTCCGCCTTCCGCGATGCCCTTCTCGATATAGCCCAGAATCGACTTCATCGATTTCTCGTTGACCACCGGGCCCATCCCCGGATTCTGCGTCGGGTCGCCAACTGTGATCTTTTCCACGCGCTCCTTCAGGCGTTGCAGGAATTTGTCATATACGCGCTCATCGACGATGGCACGCGAGCACGCCGAGCACTTCTGCCCGCTGAATCCAAACGCCGCCGAGGCCACGCCCTCGACCGCCGCATCCAGATCGGCGTCGGTGTCCACCACGATGGAGTCCTTGCCGCCCATTTCGAGGACGGTGCGCTTGATCCAGATCTGGCCGGGTTGCTGCACCGCGGCCCGCTGGTTGATGTGCAGTCCCACTTCCTTCGATCCGGTGAACGCGATGTAACGCGTCTTGGGGTGCTCGACGATGGCATTGCCGAAGCTGTTGCCATGGCCGGGACAGAAGTTGACCACTCCGTCGGGCAGGCCGGCCTCTTCCAGGAGCTCGAAGAACTTCGCCGCGATGGTGGGCGAATCGCTCGAGGGCTTCAGGATGACCGTGTTGCCACTGACGACGGAGGCCAGCGTCATGCCGCCCATGATGGCGCCGGGAAAATTCCACGGCGGGATCACCACGCCCACGCCCAGCGGGATGTAGCGCAGGTAGTCGCGCTCGCCCGGCAACTGCACCGGCGACTCGGCCTTGGAGAGGCGCAGCGCTTCCAGGGCGTAGAAATCGCAGAAGTCGATCAGCTCGGCGATGTCGCCGTCGGCCTCGGCCCAGTTCTTGCCGACCTCAAAGATCATCCACGCCATCAGCTCGAATTTGCGGTCGCGGAGCAGCGCGCTCACCCGGAACAGCAGGTTGGTGCGCTCCTCGATCGAGGCGAATTTCCAGGTCTCGAAGGCCTTCAGCGCGGCCTGCATCGCGGGCTCAACCTCGCTCGCGCCTGCCGCCTGAAGAATGCCGACAATCTCCGACGGCTTGGCGGGATTGAGCGATTGCGTCTTCTCCGCCGTCTTCAGGTGGCGGCCGCCGATGACCAGGTCGTATTCGCGGCCCAGTTCGTTGCGGACTTTCTCGATGGCCGCCTTCATGCGGCGCGCGTTCTCCGGATTGCTGAAATCAACCGAGGGCTCATTCTTGAAGGTGGTGGGAATCTGGGCGTTGTTGACGGTGGCGGAAATGCGAGTTCCTTCCCGCGCGGGAGTGGTGGTGGTAGCCATAATTGCGTCCTCTCAGATGTTGGTCAGTGCAGTATTAGTAGATGCCGTGCGCTTCGGCAGGATGCGGCGCGAGCGCAGGCCAACCTCTAATGATAAGCGCGGCCGGGGGGCTTTGTCGCCACTCACTCCTGAAACAGAATTTCGAGATCGCGGGCTCCGTGTAGAACGCGGATGATCTCAACTCCACGCTCAATCGGCAGGTAGAAGACGAGATGTTTGGGAAAGCCTTTCAGCGGAAACGTCCTGACATTGGTGAGAAAGCGGCTGCGGAATTGGTTGACCTTGCCTATCCAGGGCCGGCTAGCCAATAGCTCGAAGGTTGCCTCCGCCGCCTGGTAGAAGCGTAGCGCCCTTTCGACGCTGCCCTGGGTAGCCAAGTACTGGGCCTGTTCATCGAGGTCCCGCTCCGCAGCCGGTCGAACAAAAATTGCAGGCTTCAACCGGTGATCCTGGCGGGCTTGTGGCGTTGGCGCAGAGAGCTCCGCTTTTGCGTCCATCTGGCCGGAGTGATCTCTTTCGCCGGGCCGGAATTGAGCCCCTCCAACAGGGCAGCCTCCAGCTTTTCCTTTGCCTGACGCTTGCGGTCATCGCGGATCAGCTCACGAATATACTCGCTGGGCGTACTGTAACCGTCGGCGGTAGCCTGGCCTTCCACATATTTCTTGAGGATCTTGGGCAGAGAGACGTTGAGCGATGTCATTTCCATGGGTATTAGTGTACGGGATTCGCGACAGTTTCTGTCAATAACTGGCAACAGATGTCAAGTCCCACCATGTCAAAAAAAGGCAACAAGGGGTGGGACACCTGGCTACGTGCCGATGTCCATCCACTCCGGATGGTAGTCCTTCCAGATGCCTGTTCCCGCCGAGATCTGGCGGACGGGAGTGTCTTCGGCGTGCTTGGCGGTGCGCACCCACTCCCAGGCGTGCAGAATTTCGGAGCTGTCGAAGTAGCGCGTCTCGGCCTCAAGAATCGCTGCGCCTGCGGTGACGATCGCCACAATCTCTTCCCACTTATCGGCGCCCACCACGGCCATGCGCGCGATGTGGTCGGTGTGCTTCTGGAGAAATCGCATTTCCTCCCAGCGCGCTCCCCAGTCAGCGCCATGCATCTGCGAAAGGTCGGCAAGGATGCCGATGGGCTTATGTTTGCGCTCGGCAATCACGATTTCGAGCTGCGGCTCAAACCCCTTGATGTCTTCGGCCGTCAGCTTGCCGACCACTTTGAAACCCAGTACTCCCCCAAAGCTCTCCTTGAGACGTTCAATCATGGCGGTGCGCGCTCCTTCTGTTAGCAGGTTGAGATAACTGCAAGATACTGTTGTACACGATTGTCCGTGGCGGTTACAGGGCAAGCAGAAACATCTAATACTTCAGGCAGCGGCTACTTCTTGTCTTCGACCATCTTCTCCACGATCTGGTCAATCGTGTCGAGCGCTTTCTTGGCGGGCATGGTGTCGTTGTTGGTCATGATGGAAAACGCGATGTGTTCCCCGCGCTGGGTTGTGGCGTAGCCCGCCAGCGCGTACACGTGCGCCAGCGACCCCGTTTTGCCATGCACCAGACCCATCACCGGCGTGGTGCGAAAACGTTCGGCGAGCGATCCATCAACCCCGGCGATAGGCAGCGTATCTTCGTAGAGCTGTCCCCAGGGTTGCCGGTGACAGTAGAGCAGGATGGCAACCACTGCGTCGGGAGTGACCAGGTTCTCGCGTGACAGTCCCGAGCCGTCGAGAAACACGAACTGTTCCGGCTTGATGCCGGCGCGAATCAGGAAGCCGCGCAGAACTTCCAGGCCGCCCTGAATCGAGCCCGACGTGCCCTTCTCCTTGCCCAGCAAGCGCAGCATCAGCTCGGCGTGCAGGTTCTGGCTCACCTTATTGATGACCCGCAGATCTTGCGCGACGGGCTGCGACTGATAGCTGGCCAGCACCAGCGGCGCGGGGTTCGGGGGCCGCGTGGTGTCGCCGCCGCCGGAAGCCATCGAAGTGACGCTGAAGGTCTGCGTGGAGGCAAGTTCGGTGTGATGAGTGCGCGCGCGTCCGTAAATGGTGACGCCTCGCTCTTCCAGCAGTTCGCGGAAGAGCCTCGCCGCAAAATCGGCGGGGTCCTCGATGGCCAGGGCTTCCCCGAAGCCGGGGTCATCCTGCGGGATGTTGCCCCAGAAGGTGAGCTGATTCGAGCCGGGTTCGCGATTGATCGATACCGTGCGCGGCCCGGTCCCTTGCGGCGTGGTCATCACCCGGTTATCGATTTTGTAGTACTCGGGAAACGGGACGACGGTCAAGAAGGCGCGTTCGCCGGGGCGGTCGGCCGGCATGATGTTCACGAAGATGACGTTGTCATTGATGG
>PLYW01000033.1 GCA_003151875.1 Acidobacteriaceae bacterium | reverse complement strand
GTTTCGTACTTCGATTTCGAGGGCATCATTCCGGCCGGCAATTACGGGGCGGGCACCGTCATGGTGTGGGACATGGGCACGTGGGAGCCGCAGGGAGATGCCGCCGAGATGCTGCGCCAGGGCGATCTGAAGTTTCGCCTCAACGGCAAGAAGCTGAAAGGCGACTTCGCGCTGGTGCACATGAAGTCGCGGCGCCCGGGAAGCAAGGGCACCGAGTGGCTGCTGATCAAGCACCGCGATGCCTACGTACAAGAAGGCTACGACATCGACAAATATGACTACTCGGTGCTGACCAAGCGCACGATGGACGAAATTGCGGGCGATCAAGGCTCGGCGGAATGGAAGAGCAGTCGCAAGGTGTCCGCCGGCGGCGCCACCAAGAAGAATGACTGGCTGGCCGACTCGATCGCGAAGGCGGACGCGAAGAAGGCCAAAGCCGGGAAGAAATCAGCCGCGGCAAAACGCATGCGGATGAATCCCACCCCAGCCAAAGCCGGGAAGAAAAGCAAAACCGCTCGCCCCTCCAGCGCCTCCGCGGGCGGCGTAAAAAAAAACTCCCGGGCCGCGACGAACACAGTGAAGGTCTGAAGCCCGAAGCCGCGCGCATTGGCCGGAAATCGCCGATGCCGGGCGTTATCCATCCCATGCTGGCAACGCTGGTGGATAAGCCCTTTGACGGCCAGGATTGGCTCTTCGAGGTGAAGTGGGACGGCTATCGCGCCATCACCTTCCTGGAGAGCGGCTCGGTGCGCCTGGTTTCGCGCAACCAGAACGACATGACCGCCGCCTATCCCGAACTTCACGCAATTCCAGATTCGGTCAAAGCGCGCACCGCAATTCTGGATGGCGAGATCGTCGCGCTCGATGATCAGGGACGGCCGTCGTTCAGCCTGATGCAGCAGCGGACGGGAGTGGGCGAAGGCGGGCGGCGCATTCGTCGCACCCGCGACGATATTCCCGTCGTGTATTACGTCTTCGATCTGCTCTACCTGGATGGCTACAACCTGATGCCAGCGCCGCTGGAACGGCGCAAAGAGCTGCTGGCCTCCATCGTGGCGCCGGGCGACGTCATTCGCTATTCCGACCATTACGCTGGAAACGGCAAAGCGCTGTTTGCAGCGGCGACCGAGCGCGAACTGGAAGGCATTGTCGCCAAGCGCCGCAGCAGTCCTTACCTGCAAAAGCGCAGCAGCGACTGGCTCAAGATCAAAATCGTCAAGCGGCAAGAGTGCGTGATTGGCGGCTACACCGATCCGCGGGGCTCGCGCGAAAACTTTGGCTCCATTGTGCTCGGCCTGTACGACGATCAGGGCTGTCTGGTTCCCGTAGGCCAAGCCGGCAGCGGCTTCACCGGGGAGTCGCACGCGGCGATGTGGAAGCGGCTGCACGCGCTGCAGACCAAGCGCAGCCCGTTCTTCGGCAAAGTGGAAAGCATCACGCCGGCGCACTTTGTGAAGCCGGAGTTGGTCGCCGAAATCAAGTTCACCGAGTGGACGCACGAGGGGCAAAGCGGCGGGATGAAGATGCGCGCACCGGTATTCGAGGGACTGCGCTTCGACAAGAAGCCGGAGGAGTGCAAGTTCGAGCGGCCAGCCAGCGCATCAGCCGAGGTCAAGAAGGCAGAAGTGGGGGAAGCAGGTTAGGCTCCTGAACTTGAAGGAGAATTTTTTCAGCGCTGACTGGATCGCGAGTGGACTTCCTCGCGAGAGAGATAACGGCCATCTGTCTTCAAGAAGGGCTTCCGCGCCCGGGATTCCCGCATGGAGCGCTTGTAACTGTCCCTTGCGAGCAGGCGCTCTTTCAGAGCCGAGATAATGGCTTTCAGGCGAGATTTCATGACACGTATAACCTGAGTCACTTTATATCCTTCATCGGCAGCACGGAACCGTAATCGTGGCCGCTGGCGTCCACAGCGCGCGCAATCACCGCACTGAAGGCATCGCGGACCTCGGGATACTTGGCCACAATCGCCTTACTGACGGCCATGTTGTCCTGGAACGCCCGGCCGGTGTTGGAGGCGTCGGCGGTTTCATAACGCACCCGCAGGTCGAGATTGTCTTCCACCGGCACGGCCACCATCTCCGCAACTTTGTATGTCTTGCCATTGGCGACAAGGTTCAGCGGATTGCCATTGCCCGGCAGGTCGCTGGGGCGCGCGCTCTGCATCTCGTCGGCAATCTTGTCGAGTTGCGGCGTGCTCATGAAATTCACCGGCGCCATCAAGTCCCACGCTGTCAGATAGTAAAACCAGGCGTTGTGCAACTGGCCTTTGGACTTGTACTCGCGCGCTTTGGTCAGGTACCACTGCCCATCCTGGCCCGCGATGGCGTCCAATCGCGGGTAATACCCTGCCAGCTTCCACGTACCGCTCATCTCTTGCAGGATCAGGGTCAGCGTGATCGGATCTTTGCCGGCAATCTTCTGCATCACCAGCGCGTAACGTCCAGCCGGAAGATTGGAAATCGAGAACACCAGACGGTCGGGTGAGTTATAGATGCCGCAATAGAAATCTGCCCGCGGCAGGGGCCCCTTGGCTTGCGAGGCATCCAGCAAGTAGGTTCCACTGATGGTTCCGGGGCCCTGGGAAAAGTACGGCTTGTTGGTAACTACGGCCTGTTCGATGCTGGCGAAATCTCCCGCGATGGCGGGAATGGAATTGGCTTTGAGCGCGGCAACATCTCCGCGCTTGGACAGGTCGAGATATTGGTGCGCTGCCGCTTCGACGGCGTTCTTGGTAGGAACGTCCAAATCCGCGCCACTGGCGCAATTCTGCGCCGTCCCCGCGGGCGCCGCGATGGTTACGGCAAGCAGCAGGAGACCCATCCCAAGGAGCAAGTAGCAGGTCGAGCGATAAGTGAACGATAGTCGAATCATGTTCATAGCCTTGACGCCGCGTGGATGCCCATTGCGGTTCGCAGAATGTATCGGATGGTGGGGGGCTCTCCGATCCAATTTAAGATGCCGGCTACCTTGTGTCAGATGGTCGGCCAACCCTCCTCGCCGGAAATCTGCGGCGCGGCGCCGAATCAGCACAGACGCGCCTTGGCTGGGTTTAGAATAGACTCAATGGCACGTATCGGGAAACGATACCGCCCTTCGATCGTCGAACATATTATGGTACGCCTTCGGCACAACTTCGGATTGGCCTTGTTGCTGGCAACAGGACTGTGCTTTGCGGCGGGGAAATCGCCAGCCCAAACGGCGGCCCCCTCCAGCGGAACTCCGGCAACGAGCTCGCACCCGCAAAAGGCGCACACTCACCACAAGAAAACCGCTCCGGTAGCCGAGACCCCGCAACCGCCGCCAGCGCCGCCGACCCTGGAGCAAATGTCTCCCACGCCGCCGCGCGTCATCTACCAGAACGGATTGCTCACCATCGACGCCCAGAATTCGACGCTGTCGCAGGTGTTGCGCGCAGTACAGGCCCAGACGGGCGCGTCCGTCGAGATGCCATCCAGCGCAGCCAACGAGCGCGTCATGATGCAGGTGGGTCCCGGGCGGCCACGCGATGTCCTGAATACTCTGTTGAATGGATCGAAGTTCAATTACATCATTCTGGGGATGATCAACAATCCGGGTGGCGTGCAGAAAGTAATCTTGACTACCCGGCAAAACACGCCGGCCACCGTGAACACGGCGCAAAACAACTCCCCCGGACAAGGTCAAGTACAGTACCAGCCGCCGCCGCCCGAAGAGCCGCAGGACGAAGAGATGCCGCTCCCCGAAGCGGAGGCCGACAATCCCCAGCAACCTCCTCCGGCTGTGCAGAGGCCGGGACGATTCCGGCCTGGACAGGTTCCGATGCCGCAGCCCGAGCCGAATTCCTCGACCGAACCCGACAATGGCAACCAGCCGAACGGCGGGAAAACTCCGGAGCAGTTGCTGCAGGAGCTGCAAAACATGCAACAGCAGCAGCAGCAATATCAGCAACAGTTGAATCCTGCCAACCTGGACCCACAACAGCAACCGCAGGAGCCATAGCAGTGCTGTGAAAATCAAGGCATGAGTCGATACCCAAAGAGCGTCCCGCAGGACGCTCTTTGTATTTCGGCTCTATCAATGCCGTACATATTGATCAAGAAATCGAAAGACGTCGTCCTCCCACTGAGCGACAGCCGTGTACACGATGCCCAGCGCTAAAGCGCATGATCAAAATTGAACTTCTTTCGGAGCGCTGAAGCGCTCCTTCGCCCGCATAAATGCGGGGGCTCCCACCAATTCCCAGTTTTGGGTCGAGTTTCTCCGCAGCCAATTAAGACGTGCCCTGACACAAAGCGATTTGTGAGATACGTAGAGTCGCGGCTACTCCCCGCAGGTGTGATCGTGGATGATCCGCCAGCCCTCAGGAAACTTGCGAAAAACCAGCGTGAAGACACCATGCGGCTGCTTGCCATCCGGCATGATGAGCTGAAACTTCCCGCGCACGAAGGCGGAATCGGGACCCAACGCCTGCACCTGCAAATCGCTGAACGACAAGTTCCCCATGGCATGGCCCTCCGATTGGTAACTACGACGGTAGCGCTCCAGGGTTGGTTCCCATCCGGTTGTCTCCGTCGTGCCGGAGAAGAATGTCAGATCAGGCGAGTGCCAGTAGCCGTTCATGAACCCTTCCAGATCGCGATGGTTCCAGGCATCCACCTGGGATTGCAGGACCACTTGAATTGCCTGGTCCGCGCTCGATGTGGGGGCGTGGTGAACCTGCGCGCGCAACGAAACAATTGCTGACAAAAGAACCACAGTGAACCCAAGACCAAACTTTGTCATCGGCACCTCCGCTGGCAGCAGTGTATCGGAGTCGGACAGAGGATTCTGCTCTTGAGCGCCTGGCGATTTGAGCGCATAAAAAGCGGTGGGCCGAAGCCCACCGCTGCGTCGCGACTACAAAGTGGTTTAGTGAGCCTCGGCCTGTGCTTCGGCCTTGCCGCGACGGACGGTTGCCAGGAAGTGCTCGGCGGCAGCCGGCGGCCGCACCTGTCCCAGCAGCGTCGGACGGAATCGCTCCGGGCGTCCGTACAGGGCGACCGTGGAATCGTCGTCCTGCTTGATCACCGCGCCGTTCAGGGTCAGTCCGGCAAACAGACCGCGGGTGCGCGAATAAGCCAGCACCTCTGCCTTCATCTTCCAATCGGTGGAGGCGCTGGCGTCGCGGCCCACCGGGCCGGCCGCCACGCTGCCGTTAGCGCCCAGCTTAAATTTGGAACTCAGCAGATCGTTCATGCCTTGCTGGTTCATGATCAGCATCACCAGGTCCGCGGCTTGCACGCCGATTTGCAAACCCCAGCTGCCGCCGGTGATGACGAAGAAGGCCGGCGCACTCCAACCGTGCTCGGTGCGGCACGTCGCCACCCCGCGGCCATGCTCGGCGCCGAAGACGAAGCCGCCCTTCACCATGGAGGGGACCACGGCCACGCACTTCGCGCTGTCGAATACCTCGTTCGGAATACCTTTGTCGGGAGCGCTCAACAATTCATTCAAAATCTTGGACGAATCGTCCAGCCGGGCCATGACCTTGTCGCGCTCCTCTCCCGCCTTGGTGCCTTCATTCTTCGCATCTGCCTTTTCCTGATCGGCAGCATTCTGGTCCTGTGTTGCGGCGTTCTTGTGCGCTTGATCTTGCGCATTGCTGTTCTGGGTGTCGGTTGGTGTGGTCTGCGTGGCAGTATTGTTTTGATTGTCCTGCGCCAACATCGTGAATGCGCAGAACATCAACAAGGCCCACAGAATTCCGATTCTCTTCATGACTTTTGCGTTCCTCCTGGGAACCCCGCTGAACGTGCTGGGTTCCTGGTCCTTAGTATTTGGATGGCGGATTTACGTAACGGGTTTGCGCGAGCAGAAGGTTGGTTTATTCGTGCAAGACTTACAACCTGACGGTGCCGGGACACATCGCGGATGCAGGGAAGAAGCTATGCCCGGCGCTTGCCAGTTGACGATTGCCACGGGCGTTGAGGACGCTCCGCTTCCGGCAGATCGCGTCCACCTATGCGATCGTACATATACGACTCGCTTACCGTGCCCAGACCTTCATTGTAGAGGCTGATGGCGCCGGTCCCTTCCTTCAGCTCGTCCGTGAACTGGTGCAACGCTTTGAGGTGGTCGGCGGTGGCTGGATACTCGGCTTTGGTGGTCTTCAAGACCTTCTGGTAGCCATGATCGACCAGCTTTGAGATCTCGCCATTGATCAGGTATCCGGGATAGGCGAATAGCTTGATCCCNNCTGCGTAACCACGCCAGCGCGTCTTCGTACGATTTCGCCTTGATCTTCTTGGTCATCTTCCGTAATACCCTTCGCGAACGGTCCTCGTCAGACGGCAATCGCCATCTTGCTCATGGAGTGCGATACCGGAATACCGTACTTATGTTGCATCGGCTTCAAACACACTTTACTCGAGCCGGCAGCGCAGAGACTCACACTGTCGCACACTGCACGGGGACACGGCAACCTGCGTTGAGGCCAGAATCACAAACCTAACCAGTCGTTGCGCCACGAGCGCAGAAGGTTTTCCCGGGAAATTGCCCCTGAACGTGATAGAAAAGGCGGCGAAGACATGCTGAGACTCCGCCAGTTCATCTACGACGAGATTCGCCGCCACGGCGAAGAAACGTATCCGTACGAATGCTGTGGCGCGCTATTGGGCAGGGTCGAGGGTGACGCTCGCATCGTGAGCGCGAGCGTGCGCTGCCGCAACACGCGGACCGACTCTGCAAGCGATCGCTATGAAATTGATCCGGTGGAAGTGGTGCGTATTCAGCGTGACGCGCGAACCCGCGGGCTCGACATCATCGGCTTTTATCACTCGCATCCCGATCATCCTGCGTACTGGTCGCGGACCGACCTGGAGCAGGCGTATTGGTTGGGCTGCTCCTACGTCATTACCAGCGTAGAGGCTGGCAAAGCTCAACTTACTCGCTCGTTCGCTCTCGCCGGCAGCACCGTGGAAGACAAGGCCTTTGTGGAGGAAGAGTTGCTGACCGAGCCGTAGGCTGGTCGCGAACCATGGCGACGTTGCGAGCGGCGGGGACGCCGGTTCTTCATGGTTCTCAACCAAAATGGTAACGGCGACCGCCTTACGCCGCTTTCGCGGCGTAAGGCGGTCTGTTGTCGTTCCGTGGTTATCGGTGTTTCGCTGGTTTCGGTTTCGGGTACGCGTTGTTGCTCGGCTTCACCTTGGTCTCGTCCACCGGCACGGTGGATTGCAGCAGAGTCGAGCTGCTGACGTCCGCGCCCTGAGGCACCCAGAAGATGTCAGCCAAGTGCTGTTTGCCGGCACCGGTCCGCACCTCGATACGGCTGGGATCGACGCCCTGCCCATTGGGCGGAGCCGCTACCAGGTATGCCTTTGCATTAACGGCGCGCTGTGCCGCCAGATTCATGGGCTCGGCCTTCTTGCCTTTGCCCACCTTGGGCGGCTCCTCGCCGTCAGCGTAACCAACGATCACCAGTTTCGCGCCAGGATCGTTCTTCAGGGCGCTGGCGTCATCGTCGAGAATCGCCTTGGCCACGTTATCGACCCGCCACGGTATGTACCGCTCATGGGGCCGCGGTATGAACTCGATGGGGGTCCGGGGGCTGACCGGGGGTGGCACATTGACTTCGACCGGACAGCTTCCTTTGCCCGTGAGTTGTCGGGCATCGGTGGCAGTGACGGAGATGGTAACGGTGCCGGAAGAAGCAATCCCGGCGGTGTTCAGCGTGGCCGTCGCACCGCTCCCGTTGATGCTGCCGGCGGTGGCTTGATACGAGTAGCCTGTGATTTCCGCGTTATCGGGACTGCTCGCTGTGGCTGCGATGGTGACGGTCTCACCGGCCTTCACGTTCATCGGACTGACGGAGCAACTCACCACGGGCGGATGCATTGGCGGTATCGGACGCTCCTTCACTGTGAAAGGCGTCGCGCACGTGGCCAAGCCGTTCTTCTTCATTTTCGGATCGGCGATGGTCGCCTTGGCTGTGTAGCTGCCCGCCGCCATACCGGTCGTATCGACTGTGACGGTTTGGGCGGCATTGCCCGAAAGTTTGCCACCGCTTGTGGTCCAGCCATAGCTTGCTGTGTGTTTCGGGTTAAGGTTCGCGGCGGTAGTGCTGAGCGTCACCGGGTCGCCTACCCAAACTTCCGTGGGCGCTGCTGACGCGGTACAGGAAACCGGTGTTGGTGCGGCGCAGCTGCCGAGGTTGAAGACTACGCCGGTCGCCAGACGGACACTGTTCCATTGGGTCGGGTGGGTGCTTACGAATATGTGACTGTAGTTTGAATAAATATAGTCGGCCTGAATCAGGCGAATGGAGAACCGCGGCTTCACTCCCAGATCGAGTCCGCCGCCGCCGCCCGCTGCGAAACTCCACTCCGTGTCATGGCAGCAATCAGGAGATATATTTGCCGTTCCCACGAATCCACGGAAAAACGGCGACAAGGATCTGGTGTGGTACTTGTACTGGAGCCCGAACAGGGCATAGCCGACGCTGGTCTTGTCGTTTGCAGTAAAAGGATTCCCGGGTGTGGTGGGTCCATTAAAATGGCCGCTGCCGTCCATCAAGACGCCAAGATTACACTTGGCACAAAAGTAATAAGTGTTGGAAGCGGCGAAGCCTTTTGCAAGGTTGTCGATCTTATAGTCGAGATCACCCCATCCATTCGGCGCTAGCCAGGAATATCCACCGAAGATCTCATCTCTTGGCTGAGGCGCGTTCTGCGCCGTGGCGCAGACAGCCAGTAAAGCCACCGCGAACGCGGTTGTGAGAAACCTTGCAAGAACTCGTTGGGGAGCTGCTGCCATACGACAAGACATGAGCCATCCTCCGTCGGCCATCAGAATCGGTACAGATCTGGCTGCCTGCAAAGTCTAGCGCAACGCGCCAGCATTTGTCTGTGACATGTAAGGTTCCTGGCTTGCGTCAACAGCTCGGCAAACCGGAAGCGTTCCCTGCTTTTGCCTTGATTAGTTCCTGGGGAAAGCGTCCCACTTCCGGGCGACGAATGCAAGCGCCATTCGTAGTAACCTCAATTGTTCATGATAGGAACAACTGAACCAGCCACCCCGGTCGAAGCGGCGGCTGCGGTCTCGCCTCGCGGCGCGGCTGTGGCGATCGGGCTGATGAGCTTCTCGGCCTTGCTGCTGGAATTGGGCCTCACTCGCCTTTTCTCCGTCGTGCTCTTCTACCACTTCGCTTTTCTGGCCATCTCGATTGCGCTGCTCGGACTGGGCGCAGGCGCGGTCTTCGCTTATCTGCGGCGGCAATGGCTGGAACGCTGGAGCGTGGGACAACTGGGCGCATGGCTGTGTGCGGCCAATGCCGTGGTCATCCTTGCCGTGCTGGAGATCGTTCTGCATAGCCAGGTGTCGCTGCACCTCGACTGGTCGAACTTCCGTCACCTTTCGGCGCTCTACCTGGCTTCGGCCGTTCCTTTTTTCATCACGGGACTGTTGTTTTCGCTCGTCTTTGCGCGCCATCCGGCACGGATTACCCAGCTCTATGGGGCCGACCTGCTGGGGGGATCGCTGGCCTGCCTGGCGCTGGTGCCGCTGCTGAACGTTATCGGCGGTCCCAACACCATCTTGTTTGCGGCGGTGGCAGTCGCGTCGGCAGGCGTGGCTTGGGGCAATTCGCGAAGCCGCCGCATTCCAGCGGGCCTCGCGCTGGCGTTGCTGGTGCTGATCGTGGCGAACTTTCGCGGCAAACTGATTGACATCGTTTATGCCAAGGGCATGAAGCGCGAGACGCCGCTCTACGCCAGGTGGAATGCGCTCTCGCGCGTGGAGGTGGACAGGTGGGGAGACGCCAAGGCGATCGTCATCGACGCCGACGCCAGCACCTACATCATGAACTCCGATCCCTATCACTGGGATGAGGCTTACCGTCGCAATCTGATGTCGGCGGCATCCTCGATGGCCAACGTACTGCGTCCGCGCGGAGACTTCGCCATCGTCGGTCCTGGCGGCGGAGTGGATGTGCTGCGCGCCGTCGCCAACGGCAGCCCGAACGTCACCGGCATCGAGATCAATCCCATCATTGCCACCGACATCATGCGCGGGACATTCGCTGATTACGCTCACCACCTCTACCAGATTCCCGAGGTGCACATGCACGTCAGCGATGGGCGCTCCTTCGTGCGCAACAGCGGTGATCGGTACGATGTGGTGCAGATGACTCTGGTTGACACCTGGGCTTCCACCGCGGCCGGGGCGTTTGCCCTCAGCGAAAACAACCTGTACACCGTGGAGGCCTTCCGCGAATACTTCGAGCACTTGAAGCCGGACGGGATGGTCGCCATCACGCGCTGGGAATTTACCCGGCCCCGCGAGGCCCTGCGGGTGGTTTCGCAGGCCATGGAAGCGCTGCGTCAACTCGGCGTACGCGACAGCACGCAGAATTTCATCGTGATCAGCGACGGCGAGTTGAATGTGGATGGGCGTCCCGTGCTGGTGCTGGCGAAGAAGTCGCCCTTTACCTTGCAAGAGCAGCAGGCCGTGCTGAACCACATCCAGGGCGCAACCCCCGCAGATTCGAACCTGAACCTGCACGTGCTCTACCTGCCCGCTACCGCTGCCACTCCGGGCATGGCACATCCCGCGTTCGCCGGCTTGATTCGCAGCCAGGACGCACGTGGCTTCTCCGCGCATTACGCGTTTAACGTTTCGCCGGTCACCGATAACGCGCCGTTCTTCTTCTTCACTCTGAAGCCGGGGCAGGTGTTCCGCGGCCAGGACCGCGGCGGCATCGATTGGAAGGTGAACCTGGGGATCGCGATCCTGGGGCTGGTGCTGGTCATATCGGTCGCCGCCGTCATCGGTTTTCTCGTGCTTCCGCTGCTGTTGTCGCCGCAGGCGCGAAGTGGCCGCAGCGTTCGCCTGTTGTATTTCATCGCCATCGGATTGGGATACATCCTGGTGGAGATCGCGTTCATTCAGCGCTTCGTTTTGTTTCTGGGGAATCCAACCTACGCTCTTACGGTAGTGATATTCCTCATGCTGCTTTCCAGCGGATTGGGAAGCGTGCTCTCGCGGCGATGGTTCCACGAGCCGGTTCGAGTCGCGTCGGCGATGGCATTCATCGTGGCGGCGCTGGTGATCTATTTATTCGCTCTGCCACATCTGCTGGAGGCGCTGGTGGGGCTTCCCTTCGTGGTAAAGCTCATGCTAAGCGCGGCGCTGCTGATCCCGCCGGGCTTCGCCATGGGCATGCCGTTCCCCAGTGGCCTGCGCGCCTTGTCGTCGCAGGATTCTCACCTGCGGAATTCCACGGCCAAACACGGCGCGGTGGAATGGGCATGGGCCATGAATGCTGCGTCGAGCGTGTTGGGTTCAGTGCTGGCCATGGTGATTGCCATCCAGTTCGGATTGAATGTCACGCTGGCCTGCGGCGCAGTAGCGTATGTGCTGGCCATGCTGTTGCTGCGCACGTTCAAGAAGCAGCCAGCAATTAGCAACTAGCAACTGCCTGTTCGGGTCGCGCTTCACTTCATGAACTACAATTTCGCCAGAGTCCACAAGACTTTGCGAATTACGCGAGCGATGACCGCTGGCATCTCTGATCATGTATGGTCACTTGAAGAAATTGCGATGCTGGCCGACGACGCTTTCCGCTCGACGAAGCGTGGCTCGTACAAGAAAAGAGAAAGTGCATGAAACGCTATGCTAAAGCCGTATTGGGTGGCTGCCTCGCGGTGGGAGCTGCGTTCGGCTGGATGGTGACAATAGTGGTGGCGCTGGGCTTCGCATCGGATCGGATATGGGGAGTGAGTTTACCGAAGTCCTTGGAGATTATCGTTATACCGATTCCAGTGTTCTTGATCTTTTCCGTGGGGTTTTACCTCGCGTTCCGTGCGGCCTATTCGAGAAATTCAAACTGAGATACTACCCCTGTTCGGCGTCCGCTCACAGCCGGATTATTTAGTTTTTTTTCTTGCCGACACCGCGCCACGATTCCCGATTCGGGAAGCGCCTGAATGCTTGTTTTATGCGGCTCCGAGCAATTTCTTTAGCGAAGTGCCACTCCTCGAATTCGCCCGCCAGCAAAGATTCTTCGCCGATTCTGGCGTCCCACTTGCACATTGGGCAACCTACCTTGTTATAATCACTCGCTTGGGTGATG
>PLYW01000373.1 GCA_003151875.1 Acidobacteriaceae bacterium | reverse complement strand
CTGTACTCGGCGTTCAACCCGAGGATTCGGCAGTAGGGGTTGTGGGTTGATTCTAGAAGGTTTCCAGGGTAGAAATTGTGCGGATTCTAGAACTAGGCGAAAAGTACAGGACGGGTTCGACTGTCACTGTGCGTGAAAGAGTCGGGAGCACTCTTAACTAGGCGTACATGGCGACGAATCTATTGAGGTGGCGGGTCGATCTAACGCAATCTGCGCAATCGCCCAATAGTCGTTTCCAGTTGCTGGATCACCTTCTCAGGATAATCGGAGACCCCATTCTTACCCTGTTGTCTGCCTTTCCGCATATGTGCTGAAACAGCAGAGACGATCCAGTTGACCCTCATTTTCAGACTGTTCGCCTGCTGGCTGTAAGTGTAGCGCTCAAAAACTGGATCCCTCATCTCCTTGCCCTCCGCTGCAGTTCAAACTAGACTTCAGAACTTCGAACAGGCCATGCTTGGAGAATGCATCTTTACAGAAGTATCCTTCCCTGACTCAAGGCTCACATCCTCTATCCACAGCGCGAAGTTGGTACCCGCGCTGCCAGATACCGCGATGGTATACCCGCCCGGTTTCAGCCCGGTGACTTTGAAGATCCCTTGCTCATCGGTTTCGGAGAGGACCATCTCCGGATCTTTTGCAGGAAGGGTTGCCATGTTCAGAAGGTCTCGTTTTGCCAGATCCGTAAGCTCCCGATTGATCCCAAGAAGACCAATGTGGCAGTGTATCAATTCCTCCCTGGCAATATCAGATCGATCAGTAAACTTCTTTTCCATATCAGAATTTTGTTCCGTCAGCCACTCTTGCGTCTGGAGCAGCGTTGCTCTGAACTGCGCCACGACGTCTCCAGACAATACGAACAAACTAGCGAATCTTGCTTCCCTGATGTCGCCGCCCCCAGTGATCAGGAACACCTTCCCCGTCAATCCGGCAGTTCGGGGGGGCATCTGTTTAGGTGGCGATTTGGTCCGCTTCCCAGAGGATACGGAGTTTTGTGTAGGAGCCCTCGGGTCGACCTTTGGAGTGTTTGTCTGAGCAATTGCAAACTCAAATCCACTGAGGCAATAAACCGAGAACAGTACAAACGCCAGACATATCTTCATATTTCCTCAGTGAAAGCAGTTGCTTACCGGCAAAAATCGGCATGGTAGGCATTCCCTGCCGTGTCAGGCTAAGTATCTGCCTTTGGGAAGTGGCAGACCGTGACTGCAGTCACAGACCACAGGTCAGCTGCCTGGTGAGCCACAACACCTCACCATCCCCCACGCAATCGCATTCTGTCGATGTGTCGCAACTTGGTGCTGGATTCCTTGGGATACTCCTAACGTGGTATGTCACGCCATCATGTTTTTCTTGACAGGCATTTCGTCTGTGCTATGCTTTTGTGACTGGTCCTTGTGATCAGACTTTGACTATGCATTTGCTGATCGATTCCCGAATGTTTATGGCCATGTGCGCCCCAGGTGGCGCCGTGCCTGCGTCGGGAGTGTGATCACGCACCTAACAATCTCCCTACACTGAGCGGCCGCCTGGGGCTTACACCGGCGGCGGTTTTGTTTTAGCCCATATTTCGCTCAGACCTCGACCACCCCAACAAGCGCAAAAGCGGCGCTCGTTGGGGACCCCGAGGAAAGAAGGGAGATTCACCGTGTCTCACGGCAATTACGACATACCTACCATTGCGATCCATGGCGGACTCGGACCCGATCCGACCACCGGCGCCATTCTTCAGCCGATCTATCAATCGACAACTTTTGTGCAGCAAGCGGTTGGCGTGCACAAGGGGTTCACCTACTCGCGCGCGGCCAACCCAACCGTGGACGCGCTGGAGCGCGCCTTGGCTGCGCTCGAAGGGACGCCTGCGACGGTGTGCTTTGCCACCGGCATGGCAGCAATCACCACACTTTTCCTGTCACTGCTCAAGTCCGGCGACCACGTGGTTATCTCTGAAGTGGTCTACGGCGGCACCGTTCGTCTGTGCCAACAACTGCTAAGTGGGCTCGGCATCGAGCACGCGCTGGTGGATGCATCGCGCGCGGACTTGGTCGAGCAGGCCATCACGCCGCGGACGAAATTGATCTTCATTGAGACGCCGGGAAATCCGACGCTCAAGCTGTGCGACATCCCGGCTATTGCCGCGGTGGCGCGCCGGCACGGTGTGCGTCTTGCGGTGGACAACACTTTCCTGACGCCGGTGCTGCAGCCCGTGTTCCAACTCGGCGCCGACATCAGCGTGCTCTCCACCACCAAGTACATCGAGGGCCATAACGCGACCGTGGGCGGTTCGCTGGCGACCCACGACGAACAACTACTGGAACGCTTCCGCCTGATTCGCAAAACCACGGGCTGCATTCAGTCGCCGCAGGATGCCTGGCTGACGCTGCGCGGGATCAAGACTTTGCCGGTGCGGCTCAGGCTGCATTCCGAGAACGCTGCCATCGTTGCTCAGTGGCTGGAATCGCATCCCGCGGTTGAGCGCGTGCATTATCCCGGGCTCGCCTCGTTTCCGCAGAAGGCGCTGGCAGAGCGCCAGCACCTGGCGCACGGCGGCATGCTCGCCTTCGAGATCACAGCCGGCGCCGAGGCCGCCATCGAGCTGATGAATTCCGTGCGGCTGTGCTCCCTGGCCGAGAACCTGGGCGCGGTCGAAACGCTGATCACTCATCCTGCCTCCATGACGCATAGCGATGTGCCCCTAGCCACGCGCAAGGCGATCGGCATTACCGACGGGCTGATCAGGCTCTCGGTAGGCCTGGAATCGCCGGAAGACATTATTGCCGACTTGGAACAGGCGCTGGCCGTCGCAACTGAAAAAGCTGGGAGGGCGTCATGCATCGTTACCCGATAACGGTTCTAAAGTTTGGCAGCTCGGTGCTGTGTTGCGAAGCCGATCTTTCCAAGGCGGTGCAGGAAATTTACCGCTGGACACGGGATGGGCACCGGGTCGTTGCGGTCGTCTCGGCAATTGGATCGATTACCGATGCCCTGCTGGCGCGCGCGCGTGCGTACGGCTCCAATCTGAGTGACGAAGCCGTGGCCACGCTGGTTGCGACCGGCGAAGCTACCTCAGCGGCGCTGCTGACGCTGGCGCTGGAACGCGCCGGATTACATTCCGTGGTGGTAGATGAAGTCCGGCTTGGCCTGCGAACCCGCGGCCCGGTGTTGAATGCAGAGCCGTGCGGCATCGACGTTCCGCGCGTGTTGAGCGTTTTGGAAAATGCGTCGGTAGCCGTGGTGCCCGGTTTCGTCGGACGCCAAGAAGATGGAACTCTTTCCCTTCTGGGCCGTGGCGGCTCCGATTTGACTGCTGTCTTCGTTGCCCATCACCTCGGGGCCGAGCGCTGCCGGCTGGTCAAAGATGTGAACGGCATCTTCGAACACGATCCCGCCGACAAGGTCAACGTGCCGCGCCGCTATAGTACGGTCAGTTGGGCGCAAGCGGTGCGCGTCGGCAATGGTGTGGTGCAGCCCAGGGCGATTGAGTTTGCTGAGCAGCATGGGCTCACCATTGAAGTGGCAACCCTGAATTCCGATTTACCTACTCTGATCTGCGGCCTTCCCATATCGTTTGCCGACCAGTTTCCCTCGGCGACACCGTTGCGCGTTGGATTGCTTGGGGCCGGCACCGTCGGACTGGGCGTCTATCGCACACTGGCGGCCCATCCGGAGACGTTCGACATCAAGCGGGTTGCCGTTCGCCAGTTGGAGCGTGAGGACGGCATTCCTCTGGCTTTGCTCACTCACGACCCGTGGGAGGTTGTCAGCTCGGACTGCGACGTGATCATCGAGCTGATCGGCGGTCTCTCGCCGGCGCGGGAATTGATTGAGGCGGCGCTGAAATCGGGCAAGCACGTCATTACCGCGAACAAACTGGTGGTGAGCCGCCACGGCAAGCAGCTTCGCCGAATCGCGGAGTTCGCAGGCGTGCAACTGTTGTACTCGGCGGCCGTCGGCGGTGGTGTGCCGATGCTGGAGCAGGTCAGCCGCATCGCGCAGAGCAGCGGCATCCGCACGCTGCACGGCGTGGTGAATGGGACCACCAACTTCATCCTCGACCGGCTGGCGGAAGGCCTGAGCCGCGAAGACGCGCTGGGTGAAGCGCAGCGGCTGGGCTTCGCCGAGCAGGACCCAACTTCCGACCTCGACGGCAGCGATGCGGCGCACAAACTCGCGCTGCTGGCGCAGACTGCTTTCGGGACGTGGCTGAATCCGACCGACATCGAGCGTACCGGCATTGAGCACTTCGATAGCGAAGCTGTCCGGGACGCCGCGCGCTCGGGGCACTCGGTGCGGCTGGTGGCATCGTTAAGTCAAGGCGAGTTTGGATTGAGAGCTCGCATCGCTCCGCAACTCTTCGCGCGCACCCATGCCTTTGCGCAAACCATCAACGAAGAGAACTGCCTGGAAATCGAATCGCAGAGCGGCGACGTAGTGCAGGTGCGCGGCAAAGGCGCCGGACGATGGCCCACGGCGGTGTCGGTGATGGCCGACGTGTGCGATATCTACCGCGCCCAACAACTGGGTGTTGCCGAGGGATTCTTGGTCGCCGGGAGGGCCTCATGAAATTCGCCAGCCGACTGCTTACCTTCAACGCCTGTCCGGACGATCCGTTCCGGCCAATCGCCACGCCGATCTACCAAACCGCAACCTTCGAGCAGGAAGAGGCGGATGCCTTCGGCCGCTACGATTACTCGCGCAGCGGCAATCCAACCCGCACCGTGCTCGAAGACCATCTGGCACGACTGGAGAATGCCGACCGCGCTTTCTGTTTCTCCAGCGGCTTGGCGGCGATTAGCGCGGTCGCGCGGCTGCTTTCGGTGGGCGACGAGATCCTTGCCGGAGACGATTTGTACGGCGGGACCTACCGGCTGTTTTCCAGGATCCTGAACCGCACGGGCGTGAGCGTGCGTTATGCCGATGCGTGCGACATCGACAAGTTTGCCGCGCAGATCACTCCCCGGACGCGACTGCTCTACATCGAGACCCCGACCAACCCGCTGCTGCGGATTGTGGACATCCGCAAGCTGGCCGATTTGGCGCACCAACATGGCGCGTTGTTGTGCGTGGACAGCAGCGCGATGTCGCCGTACTTGCAGAACCCGCTCGATCTCGGGGCCGACATCGTCGTGCACTCGGCGACCAAGTATCTCTGCGGGCATAGCGACGTCACCGCGGGCGTGGTTGCAGTCAAGCGGCCCGAGCTGGCGGAGCAAATCTATTTCATTCAGAACGGCGAAGGCTCGGCGCTTGGGCCGTTCGACTGTTACCTGCTGCTGCGCGGCGTGAAGACGCTAAAGCTGCGCCTCGACTGCCAACAGGCGAATGCGCTCAAAGTGGCAAATTTTCTGAGCGCGCATCCGGCGGTGCAGCGCGTGCATTACCCTGGGCTGGCAAGCCATCCCGGTCACGAGGTGCACCTGAAGCAGACGCGCGGAGCGGGGGCGGTCATCAGCTTTGAGACGGGCTCGTTCGAAGTGTCGAAGCAAGTGGTGGAGGCGACGCAATTGTTCCGCATCAGCGTGAGCTTCGGCAGCGTGAATTCCTCGATCAGCCTGCCGGGATGCATGTCGCACGCCAGCATTCCGGCGGAGGTGCGTCAGGCACGCTCGTTGGCGACGGACCTGGTCCGTCTATCGGTGGGAATCGAAGACGTGGACGACCTGCTCGCCGACTTGGAGCGGGCGTTCGAACGGGCGGCGTGTGGAGTTGCCGCCGCGAACCGCGGTGCGGAGATCAGCGAGCAGCAAGTCATCTAGCCAACCCTTGCGAGACTTCGTGTAAAAGCAGCCCGTCGACCGATCAGTTGCTCTTAGCATCGGGGGGCGAAGATGTGAGATGCGAGAGGCCTTCAATAATAGACACATGTTGCCGTTCGATGTCTTCGTATGAGGCTCGAACGCGATCGGCCAAATCTTGAGCTTCGCGCTCTTGCTTTTGGTCGTGGAAGAAGCTCAGGTCGGTAAGCAGCATACTGAAATTCTTCGCTGTGTTCTTGAATAGATGAATCGGAGGAAAGAGATGATCTCGTTGCAGATCGATCCTGAAATCGTAAAGGCCGTTTTCCAATTCGCCAATTCGCGAGGTGAGTTCATCCTTCAATGTCGGACTAACGTTTCCTCCACTGGCAATTTCACGGCTCATATTCCTAATACGATAAACTAGCGTTACGAGCTTGGGGTATTCGGTAAGCCTTCTTGTTGACAGCTCATGTTCAGTATTTGTTCTCGTTTGCAGATCTGCCTTGAGTCTCTCGATGTCGATCTCGTACTGGTGTCGGTGCTCTTGAAGTTTCAAATCAAAGCTATGGCGTATTTTATTCTCGAAATAGGTTTTTAGGACGAACGTTATTAACGTTGAGACCGCTCCGGAGGTTAGAATCGCGATGAGAACAGTCGCGGCTAGACTCATAAGCCCTCTATCTTAAACAATGAGACGTGCCAGAGTATCAACATTCGCGCTTCGCTCAATAACCCTGTCAAGCATCTCCCTCCAAGGGGACTCTATACGGTATAGTGCTTCAGAGGCAATGCGAAGTGCTGGATGCTTAGACTTCAGCGACGAAAGTACCGAGAGAAAAACTCGCGGGAAGGTGCAAAAAACAAAGCCAGCATGGACTATCAGTATGTCTGGGAGGAATGAAGCAACCTTTTCATCTATCCGGCGAAGCAGAGCGCCCTCATCAATCGAGCCGGTCATTACCTGGTCCATCACTTGCTCCACATACATTTGTTGTTGGTCGCGCGTCAATTCCACCGCGTAACAGTAATCAATAACAAGGTGTTTTAGCGAGGGACTAGCGCGGTTCCGCGCTATTCGCCTTCTCGTCAGGTCGTCTTCTACGGACTGCAAAACCAAGACTCTGGAGATGGCCATTCTGAACCTCTTCCATAGCTCAAGTTCCGACCCAACCGCCTGTTTGCAGAGGTAGGGGCATCTTGCATCTAGTTTCGAGTTTCCAGTGCCTAAGTTCAAGAGAAAACGGAAAGAGCACGGCCTGTCCTGTCGCCCGCTTCTGCGAAGGGAGACATCAAGTCAACCACAGGTCTTCTCGACTCGGCTCCTTCGGGATGAGCAGATCCCTCCTCGCCAGCCCGCAGGTCATGACAAGAATGAAAAGTGGGCCCGGATGGAAAGCGCCGCCCTTCCCTCATGTTCATTTCGTCGGGGCGGGAGCCGGCTGCTGCGCTGGCGCTCCGCCAAAATTCACTTTTGGAGCCTGCCGTGCTCCCTCGTCCGTCTTGAAGTAGGCATCGTTGCGGGTGAACCCTGAAAGGCTTGCGACAATATTGTTCGGGAACAAGCCGATATACGTGTTGTAGTCTTGCAGGGTCTCGTTGTAACGGCGGCGTTCGATGGCTATGCGGTTCTCCGTGCCCGCCAGTTCGTCTTGCAGCCGCAAAAAGTTTTCGTTCGACCGCAGTTGCGGATAGTTCTCCACGACGACCAACAGGCGGCTAAGGGCCGAATCGAGCTGGCCGTTGGCCGCGATCTTCTCCTGCGGCGTCTTCGCTCCCATCATGGCGGCGCGCGCTGCGGCAATGTCGCCGAACACCTTTTCCTCGTGGATCGCAAAGGCTTTCACCGTCTCAACCAGGTTGGGGATCAGGTCGGCCCGGCGCTGCAGAACGACATCGACCTGCGACCAGGCGGCATTCACGGCTTCGCGTTTGCGCACCATCTCGTTGCGATAGCCAACGAATGTGCCGCCGATCCAGAGCAGCAGCAACACAATCACGATCAGTACGATGATTCCTTTTTTCATGCCAATCCCTCCCCGCCGATCGTTGTCAGATGGACATCTTCCTAGGTCACTTTCTGCAACTGCTTCTTGGGTACGCGCGCATCCAGTTCGTGAGCGACCCGCTGAATTGCACTCATGTACGCATGGTATAGCTCGTGTAAGTTCTCCGAATGCGGACCTTGGTTGCGCAACGCCAGGATTGACCGTAACGGCTGCACTTCAAATGCAAAAACCTCCCCAGCGGTTTCCAGCAACTGCGGCTTCGCCTGCGGCGGATCCTGCCCCAACGCGATCAAGGCATGGCGGAACAGCGTGAGAACGCTGGTGATCGATTTTGCCAGCACCGCGCGGAGTTCGTCCTGGTTGTCAGGACTCAGCAGCAAGTGGTGGCGCAACCGCAGCAGCGTGGTCCGCAGTTCGTGTTCCACCTCGACGCGGTGCAGATTCATGGGCACATCGATTGCGGTCACCACATCCTGGCCGAACAGCGTCTTATGCGAGCGCTGAATATCCAGCATCTCTATCGCGAACACATCGGCGGACTCACGCAGCTCGTCGAGGGTCATGATCATCGGCGGCCGCAGCTTCTCGTCGCGACTCCACCAGTGCAGGACTGCCGAGATCGCCGCGAACGAACTCGGTTTCAAGTGCTGCACCACAACCAGCACGTTCACGTCGGAGAATTCTTCGTGGAAGTCTTCGCGGGCCGCGGAGCCATATAGCACGATGGACACCAGATTTTCGCCGCACGCCTGCTGCAATCGGGTAACGAGTTCCTGCAGTTTGCTTTCCGGTTTCTTCATCGATTGTCGCTCCCGCCGTAGTAGTTCACCAACTGCCGCCCGCGCCGCCACCGCCGCTCATGCCGCCACCAAAGCCGCCAAAGCCGCCAAATCCGCCGCCGCCCGAGTAGCCTCCGGAGCTGCCACCAAACCCGCCGCCCCAGCTACCTCCATGGCCGCCCAGTGCGCTGCCCAACAGAAGCCAGGGAAGAGCGGAGCCTCCGCCTGATCGCGGACCGCGACCGCTGCCTCGCGCGGAGCGTGAAATGGCTCGCACAACAACGAAGATGATCACGATGACCACGACCGGAATCCACCAGTACGTTCCCGAGGCGGGCGCGCTCGGCTGGGAGGCCGGTACGCCATTCAACTGCACACCTTTGTCCGCCGCTATCAGCTGGGCCACACGAGTTGTACCGAGGAGCACAGCGGCACTGTAGCCTCCGCTGCGCAGATCGGGCACCATCTCCCGGCCGATGTCGCCAGCGCGAGCATCGTTGATCACCGGCTCCAACCCGTAACCAACCTCGATCCTGTACTGACGCTCCTTAGGCGCCACCAAAAGCAAGACGCCGCGGTTGTCTTTCTTCGATCCGACGCCGAGCTGCTTGTACAGATCGGCCGAGTAGTCTTCCTTGCTACGGCCCTCGAGGGAGTTCACGGTCACGACCGCAATTTGCGCGCCGGTCTTTTGCCCGACCTCGGCGCACAGCGTCTCCAGCTTGGCTTTGGTGGTGGGATCGATGACGTGGGCGAGATCGGTAACGTAGCCCTGGGGACGAATATCGGCGATCTTCTCTGCCCATGCGAAGGAATACCCCGCGAACAGCAGCACAGACAGCAGAGCGAATTTGACACGCGTTGCCATGGGTTATCGGCGATATTGCATCGGCCTAAGTACCGTAGAGAATGCAGGACGCAGTGTCAAGGAACGCTCGCAGCACGTGCAAATCGCGATTCCCCAGTTGCGCCAAACCCTCGAAACAGGATATTGTCTCCGCGCACACTCAGGAGGGGCGCGCGATGCGATTGAACTGGGGCGCCGTGGTTGCGGCAGGCGTTGCGGACTGGATATTGGGAGCGGTGTGGTTCACCTGCTTCCGGGCGCCGTGGCAGGCGGGCACACGCATACCGCCGGAGGAGTTGCAGGCGTACATGGCCCATCCCAACTTCTGGCCCTATATCGTCTCGCTCATCTGCAGCATTTTGATCGCCTGCGTCATTGCCCGGGTGCTCAGCGGCTGGCAATCCCACAATCTGGTAAGCGGAGTCGGCGTTGGTCTCCTGATCGGCTTGGCGGCCGCATTGGCCATGATCACGGAAATGGTCTTTGAAATTCGCCCGGTTTCCTTCATCATGATCTCTGCCGCCTACCCGCTGCTCGGCTGCATTTTGATGGGCATCATCGTAGGCGTATGGAAACCAAAAGCGAAGGCCGACCTGAGTTCGGCGCCGGCGTCACAATGAAGATCGAAGGAAAAATCGTTCCCGGTTACCTGAAGGCAATGAGCGGTCTGGAGCAACTGCCCGGCCCGAATGGCGAGCGCTCGGTGGAATTGTTTCGCCACGGCACGCTTACGGTGAAGCTGTATGCGCCGCGCAGCGCCGATCATCAGCACCCCCACACGCGCGACGAGATTTACGTGATCGCCACCGGCACGGGACGCTTTGAACGGGAAGGAAAAGAAGTGAGCTTTGGTCCGGGAGATGTTCTGTTCGTCGCCGCCGGCGAGCAACATCGCTTCGTAGAGTTTACCGACGACTTCGCGACGTGGGTATTCTTTTACGGGCCGGAGGGCGGCGAAGCGGTGCGCGAGAAGAGCTGAGCCCATGCCTTAGCAGAGTGGAACTTTCTACTTTGCACAAAGAGGTCTAGGCTGTTGGGCAAGTAGTTGGGGTGAGTTGTGTTCAGCCTCAGTTTCATCCTCATCATCGCCGGCCTGGCTTTTGGCGGCGCCACCACGCTCATCGGATTTGGCGGTCTGCTGGGCGCTTGGTTTCACTGCGCCCTGGGCGCTCCCTTGCCGCTGCCGACCCTTCACAATCCATTCGAGCGGCGCCTGTATATCTATGTGGGGACCGGGGGATTCGTGGTGTGGGTCAGCGCTTTCTTGTGTAGCCTGAAGATCGCGCCGTGAGAGCTGCAGAAGTACTGTGCCGTCCCTACGGGACTCGGTCTTAATTTCTACTCTACCCAGCGCTGAAGCGCTGGGCTAAGATCTTTCGCCCCTTCGGGGCTCGGATTTTGCGAATTCCGATGGATGGGCCGCAGACCCGTGTGGGACTCAGGACGACACCGCAAGGTTTGCGCTCAAGCCTCGCCCGCCGCGGCCAGCACTGCATCGGCGACGACGGCGGCTTCCACCGCTGGCTTCACGTCGTGGACCCGCACGATGTGGGCGCCGCGCAAGATGCTGGCCACCATGGCAGCCAGCGACCCATAGAGTCGTTCCGAGGGTGGGGCATCCTTGCCGGCCCGCTGGCCGACGGTGCGTCCCACAAACGATTTGCGCGAGGTCCCGGCCAGCAGCGGAAATCCGAAGCGGTGCAAGCGATCGAAATGCGCCACCAGCGGATAGTTCTCCTCGAAATTCTTGCCGAAGCCGAAGCCGGGATCGAGCACGATGCGCGGCCGCTGCACCCCACGCTGCAGGGCAACCAGCAGCAGGTTGGCGAGGTCATGTTCCACCAGGGCGGTGATGTCGGGCTCGCGCGGAAGATTGCGCCACTGTTCGGGCTGGCCGCGGGTGTGCATCAGCACCACGCCGCATCGCAGTTCGACGCACGTTTGCCCCATCTCCGGGTCCCACTGAAAGGCGCTGACATCGTTCACGATCTCCGCGCCTGCCTCCACGGTCGCGCGGGCCACGCCTGATTTGTAGGTGTCCACCGAAATGACCGTTTCCGGCCGCGCTTGCAGGATGCCGTGCAACACCGGCATCACCCGGCGCAGTTCTTCCTCCTCGGTGACCACCGGCCTGGGCTTTGACTTTACTGAGGCGCTGGCCTCATCGCCGGCAAGGCGGGCTCCCGGACGGGTGGACTCGCCACCCAGGTCCAGAAGGTCGGCACCCTCGTCCAGCATACGCAGCGCGTGTTGCACCGCCCGTTCCGGCTGCAGAAACTCACCTCCGTCGGAAAACGAATCCGGGGTCACGTTCAACACTCCCATGATGAGAGTTCGCCGTCCCAACTCCAGGGTGCGGGACCGTAGCTGCCAGCGAAAGTGAGGGCGCATGGAACGATTGTAATGGGCGCGACGGTGCAGCATTGCTGCCGCAAAATGAAATATGGCAGGCTTGCCTGCCAGTGCTAGAATTTGTGCAGTAGTCCCATGTACCGGGTCCGCCATCTCGCCCCCTTTATCCTGCTCTGCGCACTGCTTACGTCCGCTTTTGCCGCCAGCAACAACAAAGCCGACAAGAAGCCGAGTGAGGAGAAGAGGCTGGCTTCCGAGGTCGACAAGATCCTGGGCGATCCCGAGGCGGCCCGCGGATTTTGGGGCATTTATGCGGTTTCCATGGACACCGGCAAGCCGCTCTACGCCCTCAACCAGGACAAACTTTTTACCCCCGCGTCGAACACCAAGCTGTTCACCACGGCGGCCGTCTTTGGGCTGATCGGCCCCGACTATCGCTTCAAGACCACGGTAGAAACCAAAGGCACGCTCGACAAGTATGGCCGGCTTAACTCCGATCTGGTGCTGGTGGGACGCGGCGATCCCAACCTGTCGGGACGAACCCTGCCCTACAACATGCACACCGAGCGCAAAACGCCGCCGATCCAAGTCTTGCAGACTCTCGCCGACCAGCTTGTCCAGCAGGGCTTGAAATACATCGATGGCGACGTGGTGGCCGACGATTCCTACTTCGTCTTCGAGCGCTACGGCGAGGGCTGGTCGCAGGACGATCTGGCGCGGGAATGGGGCGCACCGGTTTCGGCGCTGACCATCAATGACAACGTCATCTTCGTGAATATCATGCCGGCGGACCGCCCCGGCGAGCGCGCGTTCCTGACCGTCGTCCCGTTTCCCGAGTACTACAAAATCGATAACCGGGTGATGACCACGCCGCAAGGAACC
>PLYW01000345.1:10844-47891 GCA_003151875.1 Acidobacteriaceae bacterium | reverse complement strand
CGCTCGTAATGACAACTCCAGAGACTTAAATGTTGCCTCCGCCCACAACTGACACCCCACAAATTGCCCTGCCCGACAAACTCGGCTATGCCACGTTGCACTATGGCCCACCGGAAGAACTGGTGTTGGCCGAGATGTGGACCATGTTGCGCCGGCGCAAGTTCCTCATTCTGGGATGTTGCGTAGCATGCTTGCTTCTGGCCGGTCTTTACGTCCTGCTCAAGAGCCCTCGATACGAAGCCACCGCACGGATCAAGGTAAGTCCCGCGGGAACCAATTCGCTCGGGCTTGATCAGATGGCGTCGCGGGCCTTGGGCCCCTCCGATCCAACCATCCAATTGCAGAGCGCCGTCACCGTCTTGCAGAGCAACACCATAGCGCTCGCGGTCATGAAGCAATTGAAGATGGCGGAGCGGAAGGACTTCGCTGGCCCATGGATGCAACCCGCAGGTACATCGCTTGCCGATCTGCCTCCCGAGGTGCGCGATGCTCTGTTGCTGCGATTCCGCGGGGGCCTCACCGTCGAGGTCGTCCCCAAGACCGACATCATCGCGGTGCAATTTCGGGCGAAAGACCCGGCACTCGCCGCGGAGGTGGTGAACTCTACCGTCGGACGTTACACCGAACGCAACTTTCGTAGCAGCTACGAATCCGCCACGCTGGTATCGAACTGGTTGTCGAAGCAAATGGACGATCTCCAGATCAAGGCCGGCGCAGCGCAGCAGAAATTGGCCGACCTCCAGAAGGCAAGAGGACTGATCGGTGTCGACGAGACCGACAACATCGTCACCGAGAAACTCAAGCAGGTGGACGAGCAGCTAACCGCGGCGGAATCGGACCGCATCGTCAAAGAAGCGCGATACCGCATCGCCGCTTCCGGAAATCCGGAGTTGATTGCCTCGACGGTCCCCGAGCCTACCCTCGAAGTTTTGCGCTCGCAACAGGCACAGCTGCGGGTTGACTACACCCGTCTGAGCACCAAGTTTGGCGAAGGCTATCCCAAGCTGGCTGAACTCGGCAACGAAATCGCGCAAGTTGATCGCGCCATCCAGTCAGAACTGAACAATCTTTCGCAGCGCTACAAGAACGAATACATCGCAGCGGCGAACACCGAAGCTATGTTGCGCGCCAACTTCGAAAAACAGAAGCAGAAAGCCTTCGACCTGAACCAGGGCGCTGCCCAGTACGCCATCTTGAAGCATGAAGTCGAGGCCACCCAGGATCTCTACGAAACCTTGCAATTGAAGCTGAAGCAGGCCGGCATCGTTGCCGGTTTGGCCTCCGCAAATATTGCGGTGGTTGAGCCCGGCCAGCTGCCTTCCAAACCAGTTGATCCCCGGCCGGTCCTTGATCTGACGTTGGGTCTCGGAGTCGGACTTGGCCTGGGACTTGTAACCGCAATTGGGCTCGAAGCCGTGGACACCACCATCCGAACCAGCGATGAAGCTGAAAGCGTGAGTGCTCTCCCCTCGTTAACAGTAATTCCGCGGATTCGTGAACGTGATATCGAGACCGTGTTCACAAAGCTGCCCCCAGCCGAATTCGCCGACCAGCTTCGCTTGATCGCCTTCTCCAGTCCGCACTCGCAAGCGGCTGAGTCTTATCGAAGCTTGCGCACTTCCCTGTTGCTGTCGTCGGCCGGGAATCCTCCCCAAGTGCTGGCCATCACCAGTTCGATACCGTCGGAAGGCAAAACTCTAACCGCCATCAATTGTGCCACTGTGTTGGCGCAACACGGGGCGAAGGTACTGCTGGTGGATGCCGATCTTCGTCAGCCTTCCCTGCATGAGGCCTTCAATATTCCGCCAGGCCCGGGACTGAGCGCGGTCCTCGCAGGCACGTGCCCCGACAACCAAGCCTTCGCGCAACTGGACGGCATGCCTTACCTGACGGTACTACCTTCAGGCACACCGCCGGCATATCCCGCGGAGACCCTGGCCTCGCAGAAGATGGTGGACTTGATTCAGCGCTGGCGCGGCCAGTACGACCATATCGTCCTGGATACACCACCGCTATCGATGTTCACCGACGCTGTCGTGCTCGGATCGCACGCTGACGCAGCCCTGTTGGTCGTCCGCTCCCGTGTGACCACCAAATACGCCCTTCGCCATAGCCGCGACTTGTTGCAGCGCGCGAATGTAAACATTGCAGGCATTGTGCTCAATGGAGTCGATCTACGCTACGAAAACGGTTACTACCGTTCTTGCGACTCCCGCGGCATGAAGGAAAAAGGCTTAATCCATTGATCACCCAGGCCAGTCGAGATCGACATCCGTTCCTCTCCTCGGTTGCGCTGGCAATCCTGAAGTGGCTCATGGTGTTAGCTATTTCGATCGGAGCTTCCACTCCATTGCGCGCACAGCGTCGTCCCGACGCGGCGAACCTCTCCCAATCTCCTATCGAAGCACCCCAGCAGGCGGTGCTTCCGCCGGCCACTTCCGCCGTGCCGCAACAACCAAGTTCAGAGCAAGCCGCCGGCGCCGGAAGCGCGCTACTCCTGGGCGCCGGCGACCTGCTCGACGTCCGCGTCTTCGATACGCCGGAGCTATCGGGCAGATTCCGTGTGGACAACCTCGGCGAAATCACTTTGCCCGTGGGTGGGACCGTCAAGGTCATGGGGCTGACCGCCGAACAAATACAGGTCGCCATCGAAGATCGGCTTCGTCAGCGCGACATTCTGCACCACCCGCACGTCGAGGTATTCGTGCTGGAATACGCCACCCAGGGCGTAACCGTGATGGGCGAGGTCAAACTTCCGGGAGTTTATCCCCTGCTGGGCAAGCACACGGTCCTCGACTTCATATCGGTCGCCGGAGGAGTGACGCCCTCCGCTTCCAAAACCGTGATCCTGACGCATCGCCAGTCGCCGGGTCAGATTGTTAGCATCGATCTCAGTAGCTCTCCGCAAGCCCTGGCGCAGCAGGACCTCCAGGTCGAACCCGGCGACCGCATTGTGGTCACGCGCGCGGGCGTGGTCTATGTCATCGGCGATGTAGGCAGACCTGGCGGTTACCTGATCGAGAACAAGGACACGGTTACCGTTCTGCAAGCTCTGGCCCTTGCCCAAGGCTTGAACAAGACTGCCAAGCTGGACGCGCGACTCATTCGCAATTCGCCCAACGGGCGCATCGAAAGCGATCTGCCGTTGAAAAAAATCCTGGCCAACCAGGCGAAGGATCCCGGGCTGCAGGACGGAGATATTCTGTTCGTTCCCGTCAGCGGCACCAAAGAGTGGGCCGACAAAGGGGTAACTTCCATCCTCCAAATGGCGGTTGGCGTGGTGATCTACGGAAGGCTTTGAAAAGTGCGTGGGAGCGGCTCCTTCAAGGAACGGTCAGGCCTCTGGATCGCAGTCTTCGGTCCCGATGGCGCTGGTAAATCGGCCGCCATTCAACGCCTGACGGCACAACTCTCACTTTCTTTTCGCGAGATTAAACGCTTCCACTTCCGTCCCAGGTTTAGGCGTGGATGGCAGGATTCACCTCCGGTCACCAACCCGCACGGTAAATCGCCGCGCGGTTTCCTGCTCTCCATCCTCAAGCTTCTTTATTGGCTGGCAGACTACTGCTATGGGTACGTGGCCGTCATCCGTCCGGCCTTGCTGAACTCGGCCTTGATCGTCTTCGACCGATACTATCCTGACGTCCTGGTCGATCCAGTGCGCTATCGCTTGCCCGCCTCCACGCTCCGGTTCGCCAAGCTTCTTGCCCAGCTGGTCCCATCGCCTGATCTTTACATTCTGCTCGATGTGCCTGCCGAAGCCCTGCAGCAGCGAAAGCCTGAGGTCACCTGTGACGAGTCGCGTCGCCAACGGCTCGCTTACCTTCAGATGTTTCAGTCCATGCCCAATGCTTTCATCGTGGATGCCGCCTGTTCTCTCGACGACGTCACGCAGCAGATGAAGGCGGTCCTCGTCGAAGCCATGGCTAACCGCACCCAAGATCGGAATGAGGTTTCGCTGATTGCTCCCGCCTGACTTGGCTCAACAGGTATTCGCGCCGCTGTTGCAGGCTGTGTCATCTGGCGACACGGCACAGAAGTTTCTCGTCTTTTCCGCAAACGACCGTCCTCGTTGGCTTCTTCCTGCGCGCCAGGCGAACCTCGATTCTGTCTTGGCGGATTGGTCGCCTTATCGCTTGGATTCGCGGCTGAAGTGGCGCGCGGTGCGCGCGGCGAGTCGACTCGGTTGTTTGTCTTTACTTCCCGGTATAACAACCTCAAGAGTTAACGGCCTCGATTCCGTCGATTGGAAATCCCTGGGATGGAATAGCGACACCCCGCCAGTCACCGCGGTTTACCTGGGAACTCCCAGTCCGTCGCGCAAAGCTGTAATTCACTTACTTGACGCTGCCTCCGGCGTTTGCCAAGTAGTCGTCAAGGTGCCAATCAACGACGGCGCTCGCGCAGCAATTCTCCGGGAAGCGGATGCCTTGTCCAGCCTGGCTGGGGAGACGAACACGTTCGCCCCACGGCTGCTCTCGGTAGACCGCGATCGCGGCATCTCTGCTCAAACGGTCCTTCCGGGAGCAGTGGGTTCTCGCCGACTCCTACCGGAATATTTGCAGTTACTGCACTCTCTCCGGCTGCCTGGAGAGACAACGTCGATCGTCGAACATGCCGCGACGCTGCAAGAACAGCTACTGTGGTCGGCCGGTTCTGACCGCGACCTTGCGACCATAACCGCAGCTCTCTCAGAACTGTGCGCTGCGCATCTGTTGCCCGCCTTCTGGGTGCACGGCGATTTCGCTCCTTGGAACATTAAGCACCGCCCGGATGGTGCTCCAGCCCTGCTGGATTGGGAGGACGCGCGACGCGGCGGTTTGCCGCTGCACGATGCGTTTCACTTCCTCCATATCCAGGATTACCTCTTTGGCAAGCAGCCGACTTCTCACGCCGAGGACCTAGATCATTTCGCTGGTGAATTCGGTCTCAGCCCCGCACAGTGCCACCAACTTGAGATCGCCTATCTGGTTCATGGCTACTTACAACGGCTAACCCAACAACAACCAAACCACTCGGACTTTCTGCTGGACACGCTGAGAGTCGTCTTAGGAGAAGGCCAGCGCCCGGCGTCCCACCTCAGCTCCGGTCACAACCAACTGCCATCGCCGCCGGAGTCGGCCTTCTCTCCCGCCGCATTGCACATGCGATCAGATTTGTTTTCCGCCGTGATCAATCAGTTCAACCAGGCGGAGTTGCCCTACTGCATCCTCAGCGGCTATGCAGAATATCCCGATCGAATTCCATCGGACATCGACTTTATGGTCCGTCCGGCGGATATGCCTCGCGTGCCCAATCTGCTGGCCGAAGGTGCGCAGCGTTGCGGCGCACGGGTGCTCCAGGCGATTCAGCACGAAACCAGTGCCTGTTACTTCGTGCTGGCCAAGGAAGGCGGCCGTAAGGTCGGCTTTCTCAATCCTGACTGCTGTAGCGATTACCGGAGGCGCGGGTGCCTGTGGTTGGGGGCCGATGCAACCTTGGCGGCGCGCAGGCCCTACAAGAACTTCTATGTGCCGTCGGTCCCCGACGAATTCATCTACTACTTGATCAAAAAGATCTTGAAGCGATCCATGCATGCTTGCCATCTGCGACGGCTGCATGGCCTCTATCAAGGCGCTCCGCAGGACTGCGGGGATTGGTTGCATCGGTTCTGGTCGGCGCGCACCGCTGACGCCCTCAAGCGAGCGCTTATCCAGCAAGACCTCTCCTGGTTTGTTTCCAACTGCGAATCCCTGCTTTCGGAGCTCGAGGCCTCGCGTCCGGTCGAGCCGCCGCTTGCTCGTTTCGCTTCCAGGCTGCGCAGGGTCGCGGCTTCGCTTAGGCGGATTCTGCAACCAACCGGGATGTGCGTGATCGTGGCGGGGAAAGATAAAGCCCAAGCCCGCGACCTTGGCGCCGCACTTCAACAGTCTCTGGAGCCGGCCTTTCGACGGACGAGCGCTGTGCCGGGCATCTTCGAGCAAACTTGCGGCGGCTCGCCCTTGGCGCGGTATCTACGAATTCTGAAATTACCTGGGCTCGCCCTCAAAATTCGTCTCGCCCGCATCCGATCGACTTTGGTAACCTGCGCGGTCGATCACGGTGAGCTTGCGGTCGGCGGCAAACATCGACTGGCGTCAATGTTTATGCGCCTGATGCTTCGCCCAGACTTGGTCCTGCTTCTGACCTCCAGTCATCCGGGGATTTCCGAGACTGCTGGTGGCCAGCCCAATTCCCTACCTCCACGGCTGAGCCATTGTTCTGTTTCCCATCTCGACGGAAGCCGGCCGATGGAGGACAGCCTTTACCAAGCGCGCAAGGTCATTCTCCAATGGCTATCCACTCGACAGGTCAGACGCCTGAGCCCTGGCAAGCGGCCTGCTCTTCCAGTGGGGGCCCCATTTCCCGAGGACCGCCCCGAACTCCCCGATCTCCCGTGCGTGGAGGCGGATTAATTGGCACGCATCCTGCTCTCGGCTTACGCTTGCGAGCCCGGTCGAGGATCAGAGCCCGCCTTGGGCTGGGGTTGGGCCACCGAGTTGGCGCGAGCCGGCCACCAGGTTTGGGTGCTGACGCGCGCGGACAATCGGCCTGCCATCGAACACGATGCACTCGCAGCCGATCCTCAACTCCACTTCGTTTACTTTGATCTGGCGCCGTGGGCGCAGAGGTGTCGCATAGGCCCCGGCAAAATCTTGTATTACGTGTTGTGGCAATGGTGTGCCGTTCGCCACATTCGGGAGCGCTTCCCTACGTTGCCCTTCGACGTGGTCCAGCACGTCACCTATGCAAGTGGACGGTATCCCAGCTTTATGGCATCTCTCGGCATTCCTTTTTATTTCGGCCCCGTGTCTGGCGGCGAAACCGTTCCCCGTCGCATGCGTTCCAGCTTTTCCGTCACTGAGCGATGCCGTGAGCATCTGCGAGATTTGTCGAATTTCGTTGTGCCGCGCGACCCGGTGATGCGCTGGGTTTTCCAGCGAGCCGACAAGCTGTTGGTCACGCCAGACACCCTTTCGCTGGTCCCACCTCGCTGGCGCGACAAGTGCCACGCGCAGTTAGCCATCGGCCTCACCAGCGAGTATTTGAACCAAGTGGATGCGCGGACACCAACTAGCAGTAACCAGTATCGCCTTCTCTATGTCGGTCGATTGCTGGAGTGGAAAGGCCTCGACCTCGCACTGCAAGCAGTCAGCCAGCTCAAACAATCGCAGCCCGGCATCCGCTTCACGGTCGTTGGCGATGGTTCGGCCAGCAGACGACTGCACAAAGCGACGGACGAACTGGGCCTCTCCGAAATCGTGGAATGGGTCCCCTGGGTCCCTCACAACCGCGTCCAGCATTACTACCGCACTGCCGACGTGTTCTTGTTCCCCAGCTTGCGAGATTCTGGTGGCATGGCGGTCCTGGAAGCCATGGCGCACGGGCTGCCGGTGGTGTGCACCGACCTCGGCGGACCGGGTGTGATTGTCAATCAGCATTGCGGACGCGTGGTACCCACTGCGCACAAGAGTAGAGATCAACTCATAAGCGGCCTCGTCGAAGCGCTGCAAGAGATTGCCACGACCCCGGCACTACGTGATTCCCTGGCGGCTGGCGCCACCGCCCGAGCGCGCCAATTCAAATTCGAGAGTCTCGTCACTTCCCTTCATCCGCCGGTTCCCTTTCCGAGATTCACTCAAACCACATGAGCACACTCACTTGTCCCGCGGTCCCATATCACGAGACTCGATCCTTTCCTCCGGTCGTCTCTTGTGAATCACGGCAGTGGGCCGTAACCTGCTGCCGTGGATTAATGTTCTGCTTGTTGTTTTCCCTCATCCTCCTGCCTGAATTCAGTCGCGACGGCAGCACAACCGGGTCGTTGCTGTACGCCAAAGCCGTCGGCAGTTTCCGTTTCATCGATCTCGGAATCCTCCTCTTGGTTGCCAGCCACGTCGCTGCGCTTGCCTGCTCCCGTACCAAAACAATCTACTTCCCGCGAGTGCTGGCGCTTCCGGGTCTGGCTTTCCTGGTGTGCATCGTAGGCGGCATCTGGTACGGCAGTTTGCACGGCGGGACCAACTTCTTCTTCGATTGGCGCGCGCTCGCCCTCGGTGTCGGCCTGTACTTTGTGTGGGCAGTTTGGATCCAAACCGCGGCGGAGCTCAACAGCGCAGTCCACATCTTCGCCATCTACATGGCGGTACGCATTTTGGTTTTGTATGCCTTGCACCTAGCGGGCTATCGCGAAACGCTCGCCGGCGTTCCTATTCCCACATTCGATGGCCCTGCTGTCTCGGCCATCGTATTCACGGCGTTGCTCGCCTTGGGTTATGCGGCTAACTCCCGTGACCGTCTTCGCCAACTTCTCTGGGCCAGCTTGGCCGCTGCCTCATGCCTGATCGTGCTGCTCTGTTTCCGACGCACCTATTGGGGAGAATTGGCCATTGGCACGCTTCTGCTGTTGCTGGTTCAGCAGCGTCATCGGATACGCAGCGCCCTCGTGATGTGCGCCATGGTCTGCCTGGCAGCAGCCCTGTTGGGACCGTCTTTCTACGCTCGCTTGCAAAGCTTCGACTTCAGCCGGATGGATTCGGAATTCAGCGCCGACAATGCCGATCATCTGGGCGATCTGTTGGATGGATGGGACCAAGTCCGGCAAGCCCCGCTCATGGGCATCGGAGTGGGCACCTCGTACTCCACCTGGCGGATCAGGAACTGGAAATCCGAATCAGTCATGGTGCACAACGCACCCCTTCATGTCTGGCTGAAGTATGGCATCGCCGGCCTGATTTGCTATCTGTGGTTTCACGTCCGTTTATCTGTCTGGCTGTATAAGCAAGCGAAGCGCGCTCCGCCCGCTCATGCCGCTTTCTTGAACGTGGCGTTTGCCTTCCTGCTGGCGCAATTCGTGATGACACTCGGCTTCGCTCCCTGGCCCTATTCAGAACTGCAGGTGACCACGCAGATTTCCTTCATTCTGGCCGCAGCTTTTATGGGGATGCCTATCCGACCATTGCCAAGTGGGTTGAAGCCGCACGGATAAAATATGCCAATTCCAACTCTCTCGGTCATCACCCCCTCTTACAACAGCGCTGAGTTCCTCGAAGACGCGCTGCTGAGCGTGGCTCGCCAGCAGGGACCGCGCGTGGAGCACATTGTTATAGACTGCGCTTCCACCGACAACACCCTCGAGATCCTGGACCGCTTTCCCCAGGTGCAATGGATTTCGGAGCCCGACCAGGGACAGTCGGACGCCATCAACAAAGGCTTTCTCCGCGCCAGCGGAGACCTGGTGGGCTGGCTCAACGCTGACGACTACTACCTTCCCGGCGGACTGGAAACAATCGCTCGGGCGGCGCGAGATCACCCCGAGGCCGACGTCATCTATGGCGACTGCATATTTGTCGATCGCACGGGAAAAATCGTGCGCTCGAAGGTCGAGCATGACTTCGATCCGGCCATCCTGATGTATTTCGGCTGCTACATTCCTTCGACTTCGACGTTCATGCGCCGGCGCGTCATCGACTCAGGGTTACTGCTCGACTGCGACTACCGGGTATGCATGGACTTTGAATACTTCGCCCGGCTGGCCCACGCGGGAGGCAAGTTTCACTACGTGCCGCGGTTCATCGCAGCCTTCCGCTGGCATGGGTGCAACGTCAGCCTCAAGCAGGTGAACCGCCGTGCGCAGGAACGCCGCCAGGTGCAGCGCAGCTTCGGCGAGCGTCAGTATTCGTCTTCGACGCTGAAGCTTCTCGCCGATGTACATCGCGTCAAGCGCGTGTGGCGAAAGATCGCCAGCGGAAACATCGCTCGCGAGCTGCGCGTGCGCGAGCTGCTTGGCCGCGATACGCGCTGGCAATGTGTGGCAGAAGGCTCTGAAACATGCGCAAGCTTAGCGTGCTTGTAATCCACAACGAGTACCAGCAACCGGGCGGCGAAGACGTCGTGGTGCGGGCCGAGGTGGACTTGCTGCGGCGGGCCGGACATCGCGTTCTGCAATTCACGCCAAATAATGCGACGCTCGCAAACTGTTCGCCTCTCGAGAAAGCTGCCCTGTTCGTGACCACCACATGGAACCGAACCGCGTATTCGACAATCCGGACGCTCATCGAGAAAGAACGGCCCGACATCGTGCACTGCCATAATCTTCTGCCGCAAGTCAGTCCGGCGGCGTATTACGCCTGCCAATCGGCCGGAGTACCGGTCGTGCAGACGCTGCACAACTACCGGTTGTTCTGTCCGGCGGGCACTTTCTTTCGCAATGGGCAGGTTTGCCAAGACTGCGCGCGTAGCCTGGCTCATGCCGTCACGCGGGGGTGCTACCGGAGTTCGCGGCTCGCAACCGCGACAGTCGCTATGATGCTCGAATTCCACTGCCTTCGGGGAACCTGGACCTCCTCGGTCAATGCATATCTCGCTCTGACTCAGTTCAGTCGCAACTTGTTCGTCGACCTTGGTTTGCCCGACAAAAAGATCCATGTGAAGCCCAACTTCCTGTCCCACGATCCCAGGCAGCGTTCCTCTCCCGGAAACTACGCTCTCTTCGTCGGCAGGCTGAGCCCGGAAAAGGGCATTCTCGAAATGATTCAGACATGGCTACACCTCCCAGACATCCCGCTGGTCGTGGTCGGCGATGGTCCCCTGTATGACGATGCATCACAGATGCTTCGACGCTCAGGCAGCTCGCACATCAGGCTACTGGGTCGCATGAGCGCGGGGGACACTCAGGCACAAATGAAGGACGCACGACTTCTGATTTTTCCCAGCCGCTGGTATGAGCCCTTCGGCATGGTGCTGATCGAGGCGGCAGCATCCGGCGTGCCGGCGATCGCTGCGCGCATCGGCGGAGTGCCGGAGCTGGTTATCGAAGACAAAACAGGTCTGCTCTTCGATCTTCAGAAAGCGGACGACTTGGCCAGCAAAGTGAATTGGGCTTGGAACCATCCCGCTGAAATGGAGGCAATGGGCTCGGCGGCGCGGCAACTGTATCTGGAGAACTTCACCGCCGAAAAAAACTACGAGTCGTTAATCAACGTCTATCGCTCGGTCGTGCGCAACTGATGCCGCCAGCAAGAACAACTCAGATGACCCAACTTCGTCCAATCCGTGCGGTCGTGCGACTCTTTGATGGGGCTGTTCTCGTACTGCTGATCGTCTGCTCGATGGCGGAGTTTGCCACAGGCCAAACCGCCATGCAAGTTGCCAACCGGCGTCGGGCACAGCTCACGCAAAACTCCGTCACCTCAACCGCTAACGCTCCGGGTCCGTCGAACTTGGGGGCGATAAACGCCTCGGTCGACGCAACGGTTGATCGCCGGCTCAACGCCGACACGCAGAACGGCCTCAACGATCCTGGCCTGATGCCATTACGCATCATTGCTCCAAATGTAAACGGGGAGGACGAGGCATTCGTCCAGACACAAGCCGTAACCCCTACGCCGCTCAACGGCGGCCGCGCCAAGCACCGCGGTTTCACCACCGTTCCACTTTCCGCTTCCAACTGGGGTCCAGGTCGCATGGGTCGCACCCAAAACGCATCTGTGCCCAGAGGACAATTTCCACTGCTTTCATCAAGCCGACACCGTCAGTCAATTCACGGTTCCGACACGCCCGGCTCTGCCGGCACAGCCTTGAAGCGCCCGCCACTGAATTCGACCGTGCAGGAAAACCTGGACCGCACGCGAGTTCATCGCAGCAACCTTACAGGCCTGCGCAAGACGCGGCGTCAGCAGGAAATCTATTTGAAAGACTGCAGCGAGCTGTACCTCTCTGAATTGGAATGCAGAACGAAGGTCCGGCAACAGCGGGCCTCCGCCAGCCGACACAACCCAACTCAGTCCTACCGGAAGTCCTTGGAAGCCATGCGCTGAATCCATCGCAAACCCTGTCCCTAACCAACCATTTTCTGGCCGGAATTAACAATTTCCTGATTCCTACCTTCACCGGTACTACCGAAGGGGCGCCTCACATGAAATCAGCAACTCGCGTGCTAGTCACCGGAGCCGGTGGCTTCATTGGTCACCATCTGGTTAAGCGGCTCAAGGCCGACGGTTACTGGGTCCGCGGCATCGACATCAAGGAGCCGGAATTCGAGCCCAGCGCGGCCGATGAGTTCGAACTGCTCGATCTCCGCTTGTGGAACAACGCTCTCCAAGCCACCAGTCACATGACGCAGGTCTATAATCTCGCTGCCGACATGGGCGGCATCGGCTACATCACGGCAAAACTCGCCGACATCGCCCGCAACAACATACTCATCAATGCTCACATGTTGGAGGCAGCGCGTCTAAACGGCATCCAGCGCTTCCTCTTTTCGTCGTCCGCTTGCGTCTATGCCGGGTACAAGCAGAACGACGCGAATGTCACCCCATTGAAGGAAGAGGATGCTCATCCCGCCGATCCTGAGGAAGGCTACGGATGGGAGAAACTCTTCACCGAGAAACTGTGCCGCTATTACCTGCACGATTTTGGGTTTGAGACTCGGGTGGTTCGCTTCCACAACGTTTACGGCCCGCTAGGCACCTATGAGGGCGGCAAGGAAAAGGCGCCCGCCGCCATCTCCCGCAAGGTCGCGCTTGCGGATGATAAGGGATACATCGATGTTTGGGGTGATGGCGAACAGACTCGCTCCTTTATGTACATCTCTGATTGCGTCGAGGGACTGCTGCGTTTGATGGCCAGTGACCACCGCGAACCGCTAAATCTGGGCACCGAGGAATTAGTCAGCGTCAATGAGTTGGTGGATTTGGTGTGTGCGATTGCCGGAAAACGCCTGACCAAGCGCCACGATCTCAGCCGGCCCCAAGGCGTTCGCGGGCGCAACAGCGATAACTCGCGCCTTCGTAATGTGCTGCGCTGGGAGCCCAAGACGCGGCTCCTCGAGGGCCTGGATGTGACCTATCACTGGATCGAAAAAGAATTACAAAAGTCCGGTCGCCTGGCCGAAGCGCTGGCTTATGCCTCCGCCTGATCATGCCCGGCCGCCCCGAGCGAACGTGCTTGGGGTGGGCGTCAGCGCCATCAATATGGCGGAGGCACTGCAACTGTCGGAGCGCTTGCTGCGAGAGCAGGGCAAGGGTTACGTCTGCCTCACCGGCGTTCATGGAATCATGGAAGCGCAACGGGATGACACTCTGCGCGCCATACTGAACCGCTCGTTCCTGTGCGCCCCCGACGGCATGCCGACGGTCTGGGTGGGGCGGCTGCAGGGCCACCGAACCATGCGCCGCGTGTACGGTCCCGACTACATGCTGGAAATGTGCAAAATGACGGCGCGGTCCGGGTCTCGCCACTTTCTTTATGGCGGAAAAGCCGGGGTCGCGTTGCGACTTAAACAACAGCTTGAGCTAATGGTCCCCACCATCAATATCGTAGGCACTTACACGCCGCCGTTCCGTCCGCTAACGCCACCTGAAGAGGATCGAATGATCGCCATGGTCAACCAGGCACGTCCCGATATCGTCTGGATCGGCTTGAGCACCCCCAAGCAGGAACGTTTCATGGCCCGATATGCCGACCGCATCGACGCTTCCTTGATGATCGGTATCGGGGCTGCATTCGACATCCACGCGGGGCTCCTCACCGACGCTCCCGGCTGGGTGAAGCGCTGCGGCTTGCAGTGGCTGGATCGTTTGGTCAAAGAGCCACGCCGGCTCTGGCGGCGCTATTTGACCAACAACCCGAAATTCCTGTGGGACATTGGCCTTCAGCTCTCGGGCCTCAGGAGGTTTGATATCGACGAATGCTAGCTGGTGACAGGCTGCCCGGGACAATCCTAAAACTAACCCGATAGCCGGATTCTGAGCGATGTAGCCATAAGAAGAGCATGATCTCCAAGCTGCTGTACTTCGAGCGGGCCTGCCAGGCAGGTCCGCTTTTTTGCGTATGGCCCATTCATGTGTGACCGCCGTCACAGCCAGAAATAAGAATTGGGCAGAATATGGCAACTTGTGACGCCTGCCGTCCGGTGGGCGACTTGATTATAGCCGGCACAGGCAACCGACCGATATCGATGTGGTAGCTGTTTCACTCCCCAGCTTGCACTGAGACCCTCATCATCTTGTGACACCAGACCCTCGAGCACCTATACGTGTCAGCAAGGCAGGTGAGTGCTTGAGCACAAACAAGATTCTGGTCATCGCCGTTGATCCCGTTATCCGTTCAGGAATCTGCAACTTCCTTATTGCGCAAGGCCATATCGTCGCCGAAGCCGCGAACAGTCACGACGCACAAATGCAGTTTGAGAAGTTCCGTCCTGACGCGGCCATCCTCGACTTCTCCTTTCCCAATGGTGATGCTCTTCAGCTTTTGCAGCGGGTCAGGAACGTGGACTCCAATATTCCCGTCATAGTTCTGACCGGCCAGAATTCGCCGGAATTGGCGGTTCGTGCCATCCAGGAAGGAGCCGAACAGTTCATGGTCAAACCGGTTGACTTGTCGGCCCTGCATGCCGTGTTGCTGCGGACCCTGACGAATCGGCGATATCGCCAGCCATCGCTGGTCTCCATCTCGCGGGCGAAACGTGAATGCGTGGACCCATTCCTGGGAAGCAGCCCGGCCATTCGCCAACTGGAAGCCCTGGCCAAGCGCGTGCTCAACAGCGAGAGTCCCGTCCTGCTGCAAGGCGAAACCGGGTCGGGCAAAGGCGTGCTTGCCAACTGGATGCATCGCCATGGGCCTCGGGCTGAAGAAGCCTTCCTCGACTTGAATTGCGCCGGACTTTCTCGCGAACTGCTTGAGTCCGAACTGTTCGGGCATGCCAAAGGCGCGTTTACCAGTGCGGTCAGTGCCAAGCAGGGGCTGCTGGAAGTGGCCGATCGCGGGACCGTGTTCCTCGACGAAATTGGCGACATCGACCTTCAGGTCCAGCCCAAGCTGCTGAAGGTGCTGGAAGGCCGGGGATTTCGCCGCGTGGGAGATGTGCATGACAGAGTAGTCGACATTCGTTTGATTTCCGCCACTCATAGCGAACTGCTGGACCTTGTTCACCAGCAGAAGTTTCGCGAGGACCTCTATTACCGGGTGAATACGGTTCTCCTCCGCGTGCCACCGCTTCGCCAACGTACGGAAGACATTCCCATGCTGGTGCAGCACTTTCTCAGCCGCCTGTCGCAGGACTGTGGCCGGGAAGAGGTGATGGCCGACAAATCCGCTATGGATGCCTTGCAGCAGTACTCCTGGCCGGGCAACATTCGCGAACTGCGCAATGTGCTGGAACGCTCCGTACTGATTGCCGAGCACAATCACCTGACTGCCCAGCACCTGCAATTCCAGAATTCCATGCACACCGGGCAATCGCCGCTGCGCAGCGCTACAGGCACTTTGAAGCAAATGGAGTGCGCCTACATCAATCTCGTCTTGCAGGATGAGGGGGGTTCCATCGAGCGCTCCGCTCACCGCCTCGGAATTCCCCGCAGTTCGCTTTACAACAAAATGAAGCGGTTCGAAATTCCCCCGGGAACGGGGCGCATTCAACCCTGATTCAGAGCATCGCTGCAGAAATCTCTTATCGGCGGCAGGCCAACCCGCGCCACCATCGGGCCATCTTTTACGGTATAGTGACGGCTTCGTATGTGGGCGCTAACCCGGCTGGAACAATTCGATAGCGCNNTCGCGCTATTGCTGGTCACGCCCTTCTGGATTGCGGTCGGATTCCTGCTTCATCTCCTGACCAAGTAGCCGGGCAGCGCTTGGCATTCGATATCCCGTGCGTCCATCCCATTGTCCTGCTCGACCAATCTTCATCACCTGCATTCGATTATGATGGTTAAGCACGCAGGTTTCATCGCATGTCGGACGCCTTCATTTGTGACGCAATTCGGACCCCCTTCGGCCGCTACGGCGGAGTGCTCTCCTCTGTCCGCACCGACGATCTCGCAGCTATTCCGATTAAGGCCCTGGTCGAGCGGAACGCCTCCGTGGATTGGAGTGCGGTTGACGACGTAATTTTGGGATGCGCGAATCAAGCCGGCGAAGACAATCGCAACGTCGCCCGCATGGCACTGCTGCTCGCCGGCCTTCCGCAAACCGTTCCTGGCAGCACCGTGAACCGGTTATGCGGCTCCAGCATGGACGCGGTGTCGCTTGCCGCCCGAGCCATCAAGATCGGAGAGAATTCTCTGGTGATCGCCGGCGGCGTGGAGAGCATGTCGCGCGCGCCCTTCGTCGTGGCAAAGTCCGATGCTGCTTTCGCCCGCGGCCTGAAGTTGGAAGACTCCACTATCGGCTGGCGCTTCGTGAATCCGCTGATGAAAGCCCGTTACGGTATGGACTCCATGGCGGAGACTGCCGAGAACGTCAGTGAAGAGTTCCATATCTCGCGTCAGGACCAGGACGCATTTGCCTATCGCAGCCAGCAACGCACTGCGGCCGCCATCAAGAGNNGCTGCGCTGAAGCCGTTCGTCAAAGCCAATGGCACAGTCACGGCAGGAAACGCGTCTGGCATCAATGATGGCGCATGCGCGCTGCTGCTGGCATCGGAGCAGGCTGTCAATCGTTGCGGTCTCACGCCAAAGGCGCGCGTGGTTGCATCAGCGGCAGTAGGCGTGGCGCCACGCATTATGGGGATGGGTCCAGCGCCGGCGACGCGCAAGGCGTTGGCGCTGGCTAACCTCAGCATCGCGGATATGGACGTGATCGAGTTGAACGAGGCATTCGCCTCGCAGACGCTCGCCGTGCTTCGCAACCTGGGAATTCCCGATGACGCTCCGCACGTGAACCCCAATGGCGGAGCCATTTCGATTGGTCACCCTCTGGGAGCCAGCGGGGGCCGATTAGTCACGACCGCTGTGCGACAACTGCAACGCACTAGCGGCCATTACGCCCTGTGCACCATGTGCATCGGCGTCGGCCAGGGCATCGCTATGGTCCTGGAGCGCGTGTAATTCATTTCTATGCTTTCCAGTTGTAGGGTCGCGGGTGCATCCGCAACCAAAACTGCGTAGGCACCTGTCTCACGTTCCTCTGGTAAGTGACCTCCACCCTCAGCATCCACAGCGCCGACGCGAGAACCACCCCCAACAACGTCCACAACAGACATTTCCGGTATCGCAACACCAGCTTCAACGTCGTCACTTCGATTTCAGGTTCTTCGCCAGGAAGTCGACGGTCAACTTCCAGGCTTGCGCCGCATCTTCCGCCCGATATCCCTGCTTGTTACCCGGGTTCTCGAACCCGTGTCCGGCGTCGGGGAAAATATGGATCTCGGCCGTCTTGTCGAGTCCCTTAAGCTGGGCCTCGAACTTGTTGACGTCCGCCGGTGGAATACCGCGATCTTGTCCGCCAAAGATACCCAGGATCGCGGCATTGATTTTTTTCAGCGCGGCCTCGTCGGTAGCCAGATGGCCGTAGTTGATGACTGCAGCTTTTAGCTTGGGATCGTTCAGCGCAAGATCGAGAGAATAGCCGCCCCCCATGCACCATCCAATTGAGCCGACGCGCTTGGGATCGACATTCTTCTGCGCGCGCAAGTAACTGCTGGCCGCCAGCAGATCGCGATGGGCCCGGTCTTCGGGCACACCCCGCATGATTTCGTGCGCCTCGTCGGGGGTGGTGGCTACCTTTCCGCGGTACAAATCGATGGCCAGCGTGACGTATCCCTGATCGGCCAGCTTCGATGCCTGCTCCTTCACCCAGTCGTTCAGGCCCCACCATTCATGAATCACTACCAGCGCGGGAAACGGGCCCTTGCCCGGCGGTGTGTACATTACCGCGTTCACCGTCTCATCGCCGCTTTTGTACGACACATTGCGCGAATCCGCGGCATACGCGGCCAAGGCAAACAGGCAGCTCAAGCTCAACAGCAACAAGATCCTCATGCTTTCTCTCCTCGCTAATGGTCACGCATCCTTATTTCTTCTTCGGTCCAGCCAGTCCTTCTAAGAGTTGGCGCCCTATTTCCAGCAGCTCGCCAAAGCCCTTTTGATATTCGACGAACAGGCGGTTATACTCCAGCGAATGATCGGCATCGAGATGCGCTCTCAGCATCATGTCGCGCACCCGAACTGGGTTGGGTAGCACGGCCTCTTCGTTCAACTCTTCCAGAGCAGTCCGGGGATCGTAGTGGTACATGCTTGGTTCCTCGCTATGCGACGTATCTGCTAGGAGATGCTAGGAAGCACGGCAACGTCGCACGGAATCTAAGCTTTGGATGCGCCGGAGCTGGCCGCCGAGCGTCTAAGAGTTAGGCTGCATTAAGTGGTGGTACAAAGGAGCGGCGTCGAATGAAACTGCACTGGATTGGCACTCTCTCAGTCGTGCTCGCTGGCGTGCTAACTGGCGCTCTGATGCTGGCCGGGGGGTCGGCAACAAATCTGCAGCGGGGACAGGAGTCGAGTACGACGCCCGATGTCTGGGGCGGCCATGACATCAGCATGAAAGTGACCCCGCAAGGCGCGACCTTGGAATTCGACTGCGCGCACGGGAATATTCTGGAGCCAATCAAGGCCAATGCGAAAGGGGAATTCACGGCGCGTGGTACTTACACGCCGGAGCGCGGGGGGCCCGTCAGCCGGGACAACCCGCCCCCGGACCTCCCTGCCACCTACAAGGGCAGCATTGACGGTGACACCATGCGGCTCGAAATCATGCTTGCCGAAAAAGACCAGGCGCCAGAACCCTTCACCCTCACGCGCGGTAAAGTGGGGCGCCTAGTCAAGTGCCGATAGTACAACCGTTTTAGCGTAGGAGGCACACCGAGGGCGCTGCGCGGTCCGCTCTCAATAAACTAGCGGACCGCCGCAATCACACCGTTCTCGACGGGCTGCACCAGCTGATCGGGGTTGTCGCTCGCTGCCTGAGCGATGCGGATCTGCCGCTTGAAGTCGTCCATCATGCCTTCATGCAGACGAACTTCAGTCGGCTTCTTCGCGATCGTCATTTTGTCGATCTTGTCCTGCAGGCGCAGCAATCCGTAGAAAAGATTTTCTGGCCGCGGCGGACAGCCCACGACGTACACATCCACGGGCACGATGCGGTCTACTCCCTGCAACACGGCGTAGGTATTGAAAGGGCCGCCGACCGACGAACAAGCGCCCATGGAGATGCACCATTTGGGATCGGGCATCTGGTCATAAATGCGCTTGACCACCGGAGCCATCTTCAACGTAACCGTCCCGGCCACAATCATGAGGTCGCTTTGGCGGGGGCTGGGGCGAAACACCTCCGACCCGAAGCGCGCGATGTCGAACCGCGATGTCGAAGCGGCGATCATCTCGATCGCGCAGCAGGCCAGGCCGAACGTCATGGGCCAAATCGCCGACTTGCGCGCCCAGTTGAAGACGTAATCGACCGTGGTGACCAGAAAATTCTTCTCGAACCGGTTATCAATCCATCCCATGAATGCCTTCTCCCGATTCCCGCTCCATACTCTATAGACGGTCATCGCGACCGAGAACTTAAGTTTGAGTGGAGGGGCCTGCTTTTTCTCGACCCACTATCTTCGCCGATGGCCGCACACCCAAGCTGTGATGAGGATCACAGTTGCCAATAGAATCAGTCTAGGCGGGTTGAGAAGGCTATTCAAGAGGATTGCCGACGCTTGGGCCCAAAACGCGATATGCACCTGCTTGCATACGGTACAATTTCCGTTGTTTCCATGCATTTGAAAACCCAGCCAGCGCAGACGGCGCCCACCGCAGGGCCATTCGAATCTGCGTCCCGATCGCGTTGGCATACCTTGGCGCACTCCGTCGGCTGGATGGTGCTGGTCGCATTTCTGGTGCGCGTCTTGTGGATCATTCTGGCGCACACCTATCGCCTCCGTACCTCAGAAGACAACTGGGGATTTGGCTGGGAGGTCGGCCGCCTGGGATATTCCATCGCCAACGGCCACGGGTTTAGCTCACCCTTCGGCGGGGATACTGGGCCCTCAGCGTGGACCGCGCCCAGCTATCCTTGGATCGTCTCCCTGGCCTTCCGGCTTTTCGGCAGCTACTCGCGCGCCGCGGCTTTTTGGCTGTTGGTGTTCAACAGCGCCTTCGCCGCACTCACAAGCTGGACGATCTATCGCACGGCCCGCCGGATGTTCAACGAAACCGTGGCTGTCTGGTCAGGCTGGATCTGGGCGTTGCTTCCCTACACCATCTTTTGGTCGGTGCGCGAGATATGGGAGACCAGCGTGTCGGCGTTCCTGCTGAGCCTGTTGTTCATGCTGACCGTGGAGATGGAGGGCGACGAGCGGCTCTCGTCATGGATTGGCTACGGCTTGCTATGGGGCGTTGCCGCGCTCACCAACCCGTCCGCGCTCTCGTTCCTGCCGTTTGCAGGGTACTGGCTGGCCTATCAGTTGCACTGTCGTCAGAAGCGATACATCGTGCCAGCTTTGCTGAGCGCCGTGGTTTTCTGGATGGCGATCATGCCCTGGCTGGTGCGCAATTATGAAGCACTCGGCCGGCCCGTATTCATCCGCGACAACTTTGGGGTCGAACTGCGGATTGGAAATAACCCCCTGGCCGAAGGAATCTACGTGCTCGCCTACCATCCGGCGAACAGCGTGACTCAGTTCGCGAAATACAAGCAGATGGGCGAGGCCGCCTTTGCCGCAGAGCAGGGTCGGCTCGCCAGGGAATGGATTGCACAGCACCCCAGCCGTTTCCTGTTGTTGACCTTCCGGCGCTTTATCTTTTTCTGGGACGGCATGCCCCGAGTCTCCGACGTGACGGGATTGATTGCGACCAAGAATCTGCTCTTCCTGGCGACTTCCGTGCTGGCGATCGGGGGCTTGCTGCTGGCATGGAAGCGGCGCATTCACGGAGTATTCCTGTTCGCGACGCTCCTTGTTTTCTATCCGCTGGTTTACTATGTATGTTTTCCGGAGCTGCGCTATCGGCATCCCATCGATCCGGAGCTCCTGATACTTGGAGTTTATCTGGTCTCCGAAACTCGGTCCGCCAAAACGACGCAACACGACACGGAGGAGTTTTCCGAACTCTTGCCAAGCGAGACCTTGCCGCAATTCCACACACTCTCCATCATTGTTCCGGTTTACAACGAATGCAAGACGGTGATGAAGCTTTTACAGCAGGTGGCGCGACAACCGCTCAGCCTGCAAAAAGAGCTCATCATTGTTGATGACTGCTCAACCGACGGCACGCGGGAATTCTTGCGGGATAGCGATTTGCAAAAGCTCTTGGGGGCTAACGGAGCAAACACCGTGAAGCTGGTGCTGCACGAGAAGAACCAGGGCAAAGGCGCCGGAGTCAGAAGCGGGTTGGAGCACGCCAGCGGCGAGTTGATCCTGATCCAGGATGCCGACCTGGAATACGATCCTCGCGATTATCCTGCGCTTATCGCCCCCATTCTGGAGGGGCATGCCGACGCGGTCTTTGGGAACCGGTTCCACAATGGTCCGCACCGCGTCCCGCGCTATTGGCGGTATGTTCTCAACCGGGCGTTTTCCATGTTATGCAACCTGCTCACCGATCTGAGCATTCATGACGTGACCGCCTGCTATAAGGTGTTTCGCCGCGAAATTTTCTCGCAGATCCATTTGCGTTCCGATCGCTTCAGCGTGGAAACCGAGATGACGGTGAAGTTGGCAAAGCTGGGAGTTCGCATCTACGAGGTGCCAATTGCCTATCACGGGCGCACCTACGCCGAAGGCAAGAAGATCAGCTGGACCGACGGAGTCATCGCAGCGTACCACCTCGTGCGCTATCGCTTTAAGGATTAGCTACTCAAGAGCAGGCTGCTCGGAACGGCGCAACCCCCTCGGCCCCCCGTCATTTAGCCAACATTTTGCCGGTTGGGCTGATTGGTTTTGGTGAACGCGCCCACGAGATAGTTCCACGTCACCAACCAGGGAACAATTAGAGAGAAAAACAATCTGGCGCCCAACTGCCGAACTGAAGTCTTGCCCGGAAAGCTTCTCCAGTCGAGTCGAAACGCAAAATAAACCTCCAAAACGAGCACGCACACCAGTGGAATCATCGTGCGAGGCACCAGCGCAACGGCAACCACCTCGGCAACGCAGCGGGCCAGATTTCGCAGCAAGCGAGCCCGCCTGATACCAGAAGCACCGTCGGAAATCGCATAGCGCGCAACCTGGGCGACGGCTGTCCGCAGAGTAAGCCCGGGCCTGTAAAGCGCCTTGGCGCGTTCCGGGAAGGCGGGTATGACAATCTGTCGGACCCGCAAATCGAACAGTGAGTCCTCGCCGCTCAGCCTGTCTTCCGGAAAACCGCCGACCTTTTGCCATACTTTTTTCCGAAAGGCCATGGAACGAGCGGTACAGGACTTCGTTTCTTGATTTGGATCAAGCTTGATTCCGAAAAAAGGGGCTGATGCGATGTCCCAAGTGGTTTGCCCATCGGCGTCCAGGCAAGATCCGCCAAGCGCATATTCCGCGCGGCTGCCAAGAATAGGCTCTGTAAGGTTCTCCAGCCAGTCGGAACGGTAAACGCAACTGGCGTCGGCACAGGCGATTACTTCGGAGGACGCAGCTGCGATCGCAACGTTTCTTCCGCGAGCAATAGGTCCCGGTGACCCTTTCAAGTTGCAACTCTCATCTCGAATGGCTTTCAGATTTGCGTGAGCTAAGGCGCTGGCCTGCAGGCGCTCCCAAGTGCCATCCGTAGAACCGCCATCAACCACGACGACTTCTGCCGGCTGGAGAGTTTGCTGGATGAGACTCGAAACCAGTCCGTCGATGTCTTGTGCTTCATTGAGCACGGTCGCGATCACGCTTACTGCTGACATCCCTACCCGCACCTCAAGGCGAAACCTTAGGAGCCTTTTTCTCGGACGAACCTGCTCTTGTTAGCTCCCACGCTTTGGCGTATTTATTCGATACGTAAACCGCGTGATAAAGGTGCAGCAGCAGACCTTCACGGCCGTCGAGGAATCCGAGACGAAAAAAGTAGTTGTAGATGAACGTCGCCATGGGCCGTAAGACGATGTCGAGGATACTGAAACCACGAAAGCCTTTTGCCACCGCCGCCTTCGCGCCTAGCGAAGAATAGCTGTTCATGTGCGCCATGTAGGAGGACAGAGTCGGGTACGCATAGTGAACCACTGGATTTTTGAGTCGTCCGGTCTTCTGGTCAAACTCCGGTTTCAAATCAATACGTTCGTGCACTACAGCGCCTGTCGCAAACCCACGACCACGGCGAAAGAGTCGCAGCTTGGGATCGGGATAAAATCCCCCGTACCGCGTCCACTTCCCCAGAAACAGGTTCTTGCGCGGTATCCAGTATCCGTTCAGAGCGTCAGGATTGCCTATCACCCTTTGGATTTCCTCCGCTAGTTCATGGGTAACTACTTCGTCTGCGTCCAGCGACAAGATCCAGTCTTGCGTACAGTTCTCGAAAGCGAAGTTTTTCTGCGGCGAAAACCCTGGCCATGCTTTCAGCAACACCTTGGCGCCGTATTCACGGGCGATGTCGATGGTCCGATCACTGGAGCCGGAGTCGACTACGATGATCTCGTTTGCCCATCGAACACTGTCCAAGGTTCGGCCAAGATTAGCCTCCTCGTTCATGGCGACAATGGCAACCGACAAACCCATAGACGCAACGTCTTTCAATCGAGCCCAAGCCGATGTGACATGATTGCTGAGAATTTTCGTTTTGGACTGCCGAGTATACAGGATTCATAAGTGGATTTCCGATTGAGTCCACTTGCTGATCGAAGCACCACAGAAAAGTCCTGGCGGCAAACAGCTTCATAACCATTCGTCTCATCTCACGTCTAACCCGCGACAGGAGGCACTATGTTCGACGTTCGTAAACATGCAAGCTTTGCGGCAACCATTCTAGGATCGCTGCTGGCGCTACTGTTGGCCACCTCAATCCAGGCGCAGGTCACGCAGGATTTCCATCGTACCGTTCCTCTCTCTGCCAACGGCCGGGTTTCGCTGGACAACATCAATGGCAACGTCGAGATCAGCGGCTGGGACCGCAACGAAGTGCAGATCGATGCGGTGAAGAAAGCGCGCGATCAGCAGCGGCTCGATGAAGCTCGCATCGAAGTTAACGCTGCCAGCGACTCGGTGGAAATTAAGACGCGCTATCCGGAGGGCCGCACCAACAACAACCCAGCTTCCGTGCATTACCAATTACATGTGCCGCAGAATGCGCGCCTTGATCGCATCAACCTGGTGAACGGTTCGCTCACCGTGCAGAAAGTTAGCGGTGAGGTGATTGCCGACCTCGTAAATGGCAAGCTGCGGGTTGACGACCTGGCCGGGCGGGCCGATCTGTCCACCGTCAATGGCGGAATCGAAGCGAATTACGCTTCCTTGAACAACGTCCGCGAGATCAAGCTCAAGTCGGTGAATGGGTCTATTGAATTGGGGCTGCCCGACTCACCGAACGCTCAGGTCAAAGCCAGCACCGTTAGCGGCGGCATTCGATCAGACTTCCCCCTCGAAGTGCACGGCGGATACGTGGGTAAGAGCCTCACCGGCACACTCGGCAGCGGCGGGACGTCAATCGCGTTGAGCAATGTGAACGGCAGTATTCGAATTGGCCGGGGACACGGAAGCATGTAAGTTGGCTTTCAGCACTCAGTGGTCGCCTTGACAGACTATGCTGGGTGCCAAATGCCTGGCTAGTACGGCCCGATAATGCCGCCGATGTTTCGCGAGGGCGGTAGCTTCGTCGCTGCAGTGAAGTCCTCCACGCCCCAGTATTTCGCAAACACGTCCAGGTACTTGTACCCCGAACCGGTATTGAACAGCACCACGCGATCGCTGCTCGCGAGAAATCCGCTCTGCAATAATTGCCGGTAGGCGGCGAGCGCAGCGCCTCCTTCGGGGGCCGCGAAGATTCCCTCTGCTGAAGCCATCTCCTTCACCCCGTCCATAATCTCGTCGTCGCTGACGGCAATCGCCGTCCCGCCGCTCTGGCGCACGATGTCGAGAATGATGAAGTCGCCGTACGCCTTGGGCACCCGCAGTCCGGCAGCCAGGGTATGCGCGTCGTGCCATACTTCCGACGCTGCTTTACCTTCATGTAATGCTTTAGGGATTGGGGCGCAACCATCTGCCTGTACGCAGATCATCTTGGGGCGTTTCCCCTTCTCAATCCAGCCCAATTCCTCCATTTCCTCGAACGCTTTCCACATGCCGATCAGCCCGACGCCTCCTCCTGTCGGGTAAAGAATGGCATCTGGCAAACTCCATCCCATTTGTTCGGCCACCTCGTAGCCCATGGTTTTCTTGCCTTCGACGCGGAACGGCTCTTTCAAGGTTGAGACGTCGAACCAGCCTTCCTGGTCTTTGCGCTCGGCGACCATCCGCCCGCAATCGCTGATCAGCCCATCCACCAGAGTGAGGTGCGCACCGCTGGCTTCCACCTCCAAGCGATTCGCAATCGGCACGTCCTTTGGCATGAAGACGTATGCCTCCAGCCCGGCGGCGGCGGCGTAAACGGCGAGCGCGCCTCCGGCGTTGCCGGCCGAAGGCGCCGCCAACTTGGTGAGCCCATAATGACGCGCCATGGTGAGCGCCGTACTCATGCCCCGCGCTTTGAACGAGCCGGTTGGATTCAACCCATCGTCCTTAATCAGCAGATTAGGATGCTTGCGGCTGGGCAACATTGGCGTAAATCCCTCGCCCAGCGTCACCGGCTCGGCATCGGGAAGCACCGCTGCGTAGCGCCACATACTGTTCGGTCCAGCGTTGACTGACTCGCGAGAGGTGTTGCGCCGAAGCGCCGCGAGATCGTAGCGCACATACAACGGCCCGCCATCCTTCAAGCAAACGTTTTGCGCTGTCTCCGCCATGAACGTCGCGCCGCACTTACTGCATTCGAAACCGATAATCTTCGCCATGGAATGATTGCCTCTAAAAACCTCGCAGTGTAACACTCATCACCGCTTCCGCGCAGCGAGGTGGGTTACTCTTGAGTGTTATAATCCGCGCAATTCGCGCCAATGCGATGACTGAGCCGTCCACCCCGCTGATGCGGCAGTATGCCGCGGTCAAGAAAGAGCATCCCAACGCACTGGTCTTCTTCCGTCTGGGCGACTTTTACGAGCTTTTCTTCGAGGATGCCGTGGTCGCGTCGCAGGAGTTGCAGATCACTCTGACCTCGCGCAACAAAGAAAAAGGCATCGCCATACCGATGTGCGGCGTGCCGTACCATTCCGCGGAGGGCTACATCGGCAAGCTGATCCGCAAAGGCTTCAAGGTCGCCATCTGCGAACAGATGGAAGACCCGCGCATGGCCAAAACGCTGGTGAAGCGCGAAGTCACGCGCGTGCTTACGCCGGGCACTGCGGCTGACATGCATCTCGGCTCGGAGGAAAATAATTTCCTCGGCTGTGTGGCGCGGGCCGGAAATACTTTTGGCTTTGCTGCGTTGGACCTCTCGACGGGCGAATTTCGTGCGACCGAATTTCAGGGCGAAGATGCCGAGCGCCGCGTGCGCGAGGAACTGTTGGTGCTGCGTCCGCGTGAAGTGCTGTTCGCTTCGTCGCTTCCTCTCTTCGACCAACAACCACACCGCAGCGCCTCTTCGCCCGTAGCGGCATCGGTGCCGCGCATCACGTCGCTGGAAAATGCCTCCTGGGCAGAGACGCCGCTTGATGATTGGGTGTTCTCTCCCGACTACGCCATTCCGCAGGTCGAAAGCCATTTCGGCGTGCTCTCGCTGGAGGGATTCGGACTGGCGAACCGATCGGCAGCGGCCACCGCGGCGGGAGCCATCCTGCATTACGTTCGCACCACGCAGCGCGGCACGCTCGATCATGTGGACCGCATCGGCTTCTACGAGCGCCAAAACTGCCTGGTGCTGGACGCGGTCACGGTGCGCAATCTTGAGCTGATCGAGCCACTGTTCGCAGGCGCCGCCGACAATGCCACCCTGTTCCGGTATCTGGACTGCACCACGACGCCGATGGGCAAGCGTCTGCTGCGCGCCTGGATGCTGCGGCCCTCGATTGATGCCGGCGAGATCGGCCGGCGGCTTGATGCTGTCGAAGGACTGGTGAAGGACGTGGTCGCACGCGAAGAACTCCGCCGCTCGCTCGGTGGCATTCTCGATCTGGAGCGGCTGCTGAGCCGCGTAACTCTGGAGACGGCGAATCCACGCGATCTGCTGGCGCTGGCGACATCGCTGTCTAAGCTGCCGACCGTGCGCGTGGCGCTGGCGCGCTTCCCTGCTGAGCGTCTGCTGACACTTCACGCGCAATGCGACGAACTGGCGGACCTGCGCAACCGGCTCGTGACGTCGCTGGAAGACGAGCCACCCCTGACGCTGGTTGACGGCGGGGTTATCCGCTCGGGAGTGGATACGGCGCTCGACGAACTTCGCGACTTGAGCCGTAACAGCAAGCAGTACATCGCACAGATCGAGCAGCGCGAACGCCAGCGCACCGGCATCGGTTCGCTGAAGGTCAAGTTCAACAGTGTCTTCGGCTATTACCTCGAAATCTCCAAGGCGAACTTGCACCTCGCGCCTGCGGAGTACGAACGCAAGCAAACCCTGGTCAACGCCGAGCGCTTTACCACGCCGGAGCTGAAAGAGTATGAGGTCAAGGTGCTCGACGCGCAGGAGAAAATGGTCGAGATCGAGCGGCGGTTGTTTGCGGAGTTGCGCACCGCCATTGCCGCCGAGGCGCGGCGCATTCGGCAGACCGCGCTGGCGCTGGCGGAAATCGACGTGCTGGCTTCGTTCTCCGCGCTCGCTGCCAATCGCAACTATTGCCGTCCCCTGTTTAAGGACGGCGCGGACATCGAAATCGTGGAAGGGCGCCACCCCGTGATCGAGCAGATGGAGATCCCCGGAGCCGCCAGTCGCTTCGTCCCCAACGATCTCTATCTGAACGGCACAACTCATTCGATCCTGGTCATCACCGGGCCGAACATGGGAGGCAAGTCCACTTACTTGCGGCAAGCTGCGCTGATCGTGCTGATGGCGCAGATGGGATCGTTCGTCCCTGCCCGCTGGGCCAGCCTGGGACTGGTGGACCGGATCTTCACCCGCATCGGGGCAGCCGATAACCTGGCGCGTGGGCGCTCGACCTTCATGGTGGAGATGACCGAGACGGCGGCGATCCTCAACACTGCAACGGCGCGCTCGCTGATCCTGCTCGATGAGGTAGGGCGCGGAACATCAACCTACGATGGATTGGCGATCGCGTGGGCCGCCGTCGAATATATCCACGCCAACACCCGCGCCAAGACGCTGTTCGCCACGCATTATCACGAGCTGACCGAACTGGCCGACCGGTTGAGCGGAGTGAAGAACTATCACGTCTCGGTGAAGGAGAGCGGCGGTGGAATTGTTTTTCTGCGTAAGGTGGAAGAGGGCGCAGCCGACAAGAGCTACGGCATTGAGGTCGCTAAGCTCGCTGGCCTGCCCGCCGACGTAGTCACTCGCGCCCGCGAAGTCTTGGCCGAGCATGAGAGCGCCGAGCGAAACGCGGTCAAGCATCTGGCACACGACGAAACGCAGGAGACCACACCATTGCAGCTGACTATCTTCACTCCCCTGTCGCAGAAGATCGTGGATCGCATCAAGGAGACCGACCTGAACCGCATCAGCCCCATGGAGGCGCTGACCCTGCTGCATGAACTCAAGAAGCAGATGGACTAAGGCGTACCTCCCTGCGTACCTGAATTTCCACGTCCCAAGCGGTACACTTTCTTATTCCCTATGTCTTCCAGAGGCACACTCGAACTTCGCCAGCAGGTCGGCCAGTTGCTGATCATGGGCTGCGACGGAACCGCGATGTCGGCACGCCTGCGATCCATGGTGGGCACGCTGCATCCGGGCGGCGCCATCTTGTTCCAGCGCAATATCGAGGAAGCGGCCCAGACCCATGCCCTGCTACGCGATGTGCAGAAGGCGGTTTCCACTCCGCTGTTTCTGTGCGTCGACATGGAAGGTGGAACCGTCGATCGCCTGCGCGATGTGATTGCGCCAGCGCCAGCCGTTGCTGAGGTCGCAGCCGCAGGTTCGAAGAACCTCTTCCGCAAACATGGCCGTATCATCGGCGCGGAAGCGCGCGCGTTGGGTTTCAACACCGACTTCGCACCAGCGCTCGACCTTCAGCTTGAGCCATCGAAAAGTGTGCTGACCTCGCGGACGGTTTCGGCTGATCCTAAAGAGACGATCCAATACGCGCGCGAGTTTCTGCGCGGGCTTAGCGACAGTAAGATTCTTGGCTGTGGCAAGCACTTCCCTGGGCTCGGGGAGGCGAATCTTGACTCGCACAACGAACTGCCCGTGATTGACAAGCCCTGGAAGCGCCTGTGGAATGAAGACCTGCTTCCGTACCGTGAGTTGCGCCGGGACTTGCCCTTCGTGATGGTTGCGCACGCGGCTTATCCGCAGGTTACGCGTGACCGCACCCCTGCATCGCTGTCGAAGAAATGGATGAGCGAAGTCCTGCGCAAGAAGATCGGTTATCGCGGGCTCATCATCACCGACGATCTCGACATGGGCGGAGTGCTGGCGGCAGCGTCCATCGAGGATGCCGCAGTGGAGACCCTTCGCGCCGGGGCCGACATGTTCCTCGTCTGCCAGAAAGAAGAGAGCGTGTGGCGGGCGTTTGAGGCAGTTTACAAGCAGGCCGAGAGCGACAAGAAATTTGCCGAACTCATCGCCCAAAGGTCACGACAGGTACTGGCGGCGAAGAAGAAGTCGCGCGTGCTGAAGTCGCGTGTGGCTGCCGCTCCGACGCGGAAGACCGTGGACAAGCTCCGCCGCAGCCTCTGGGAGTTCAGCGAAGAAGTGCGGATGCACGCCCTGGAGCTTGTGCTTTGATCGTCGCGGGCGTAATGAGCGGCACCTCGGCCGATGGAATCAACGTCGCGCTGGTCCGTATCCAGGGGCGCGGCTTCCGCTCCCGTTTCGAACTGCTGGCGCATTACGAGTTTCCTTATCCGGCCGATGTTCGGCGAGCAATTCTCGCAACCATGAACGCAGGCCGCGCCAGCATCGCCGATCTCTCGCGATTGCATTTCCTACTTGGCGAACTTTATGCGGACGCGGTCCGTGCTGCCCAGCGACGCGCACGCCTGGAGTGCGAACTGGTGGGTTGTCACGGGCAGACGCTCTATCATCAGGGAACGCCTGCGCTTTTCCTCGGCCGCCGCATTGCCTGCACGTGGCAGAGCGGCGAAGCGGCCATTATCGCAGCGAAGATCGGCGTGCCTGTAGTTTCCGATTTTCGTCCTGCCGACATGGCTGCAGGCGGCAAAGGCGCACCCCTGGTGCCTTTCCTCGATTACGTACTCTACCGCCATCGCCGCTACGGGCGCATCGTGCAAAACCTTGGCGGCATCGCTAACCTCACCGCGATCCCGCCGCGCGCGCTTCCCGAAGATGTAGTCGCCTTCGACACCGGTCCCGGCAACATGGTGATCGATGCCGTCACGGAGCGCCTGTTTGAGCGTCCCTTTGATCGCAATGGACGAATCGCCGCCCGCGGTGAACCCATCGAGCGGGTGCTGCAACAGTTGCTTCGTGATCCATTTTTCCGGCAGAAACCACCGAAGACCGCCGGTCGCGAGCAGTTTGGCCGTGAGTTCGTGCGCGAGCTTCTGCGACTTTGCCGCCGCGCTGACGAACATGACATCGTCGCCACTGCAACTGCGCTCACCGCCCGATCCATCGGCGTCGCCGTGCGCAAGTTTGTGCTGCCATTGGTCGAGCCGCCTGTGCGTTTTCGCGAGTTAGTCGTCTCCGGTGGAGGAACAAATAATCTGACCCTGATGCGGATGATTCGAGAAGAATTGGCGCCTCTGAAAATGCGAGTGCGCACCAGCGACGACTTTGGACTCCCGTCGCAGGCGAAGGAAGCTGTCGCTTTCGCGATGCTTGCGTATCAGACTTGGCGCCATCTGCCGTCCAACATTCCATCCGCGACCGGAGCCGAACGACCAGCGATCCTGGGCAAGGTCAGCTATGCGTAGGTTCCTTTTCACCACGGAGAGCACGGAGAAATCCCAGAAGTCATTTTCCGCAGAGACACAGGGACACAGAGAGAAACAAGAAATCAAGAAATCAAACGAACTCAAAGCCCAGTCACGAAGACATTGCCGCCCGAGACTCAAGCCTCGCATGTCTCTGTGCCTCTGCGCCTCTGTGGTTTTGTTCCTCGCCGGTTGTGCGCGCAAGCCCGACCCCAACACGCTGGTGATGGTCATTGAGAGCAGTCCGACGAATCTTGACCCCCGGGTCGGGGTGGATGCGCAGTCGGAGCGAATTGACACACTCCTCTTCGATTCGCTGGTGCACCGCGACGATCACTTCAACCTACAGCCGTGGCTGGCTGACAGTTGGGAAATACCCAATGCGCAAACCTATATTTTTCATCTGCACCATGGGGTCCGCTTCCACAACGGGCAGCCCCTGACTGCGCGCGACGTCAAGTGGACGTTTGATTCTCTCCTCAGCGGCAAAATCCGCAGCGCTAAAACCAGTACCTACGCGCCTGTCGACCACATCGACGCGCCCGACGACTACACCGTGGTTTTTCATCTGAAGGAGCCGTTTGCGCCGATGCTGTGGAATCTCTCCGATGGCGCCATCGGCATCGTGCCTTATGGCAGTGGCGATGACTTCAATCGCAAGCCCGTCGGCTCCGGGCCATTCTGTTTTGTGCGCGCGCAGATGGACAAGGAAGTGGTGATCGAACGCAATCCCGAGTATTGGGCGACGCCAGCCAAGCTGGAACGCGTGGAGTTCAAAGTGATTCCCGACGCCACCACGCGCGCGCTCGAACTGCGCAAGGGCAGCGCCGACATCGCCCTCAACTCATTGGTCGCCGACACCGTGGTTGCGCTCGAGCGCGATCGCGAACTCACGGTCACGAAATCTGACGGTACGATTTACGCCTACCTTGCCATGAACTTGCGCGATCCTATTCTGAAGGACGTTCGTGTTCGCCGCGCCATCGCGTATGCCATCAATGTCGAGCCTATTATTCATTACCTGCTGCGCGACCAGGCGCGCCCCGCGTACAGCATCTTGCCGCCCCAGCACTGGGCCTACGATGGGGATGTTGCGAAGTATCCTCACGACCCGGCGCGGGCGCGGCAGATTCTGGATGATGCAGGCTACCGGGCAACCAACGGTGTTCGATTTCACCTCACCATGAAGACTTCCACCGACGAGTCAACGCGGCTGCTGGCGGCGGTGGTGCAGCAGCAACTGCGCGAAGTGGGCATCGCCCTCGACATTCGCACTTTCGAATTCGCGACCTTCTTTGCCGACGTGACCCGAGGCGCTTACCAGATCCATTCCTTGCGTTGGGTCGGAGGCAGCAATCTCGATCCTGACATCTTCGAGCACGTCTTCGATTCCGCCAGCTTCGCTCCCAAACGCGCCAACCGGACCTTCTACTCCAACCCGCGCGTGGACGAACTGATCCGGGAGGCCCGCGGCACGGTTGACCAGCAGAAACGCAAAACCATCTATGACGAGGTCCAGCGCATCGTCGCCGAGGACCTGCCCTACATCAATCTTTGGTATCTCGATAATGTGCTGGTGCACAGCAACCGAGTGCGGGGAATCGAGCTGAGTCCCTCAGGCAACTACGATTTCTTGCGCTCGGCGGAGTTGGCCCGCTGAGCTGAAACCCAATCTTCAGAACGCGTGTTAACATCCAAATACAGCCACTGAAGGACTACACCAGCTTGCGCATACTTTTCGTCGGTGACATTTTCGGGCGCCCAGGGCGCACCATCGTTCACGAGCGTTTGCCGGAATTGCAAAGGCAACACGGCGTCGAACTCACCATCGCTAACGGCGAGAACTCCGCCGGCGGCTTCGGCATCACTCCGCAAATTGCCGAAGAGCTGTTCGAACTCGGCGTTGATGTCATCACCACCGGCAATCACGTCTGGGACAAGCGCGAGATCATCGATTACCTGAACTCCGCCAATGGAAATGAGGCGTCGCTGGCCCGCCGTGTGCTGCGACCGGCAAACTATCCGGTGGGGTCTCCGGGCTTTGGCTGGTACGAAGGGCGCACGCGCAGCGGTGTCGCCTATTGCGTCATCAACCTTCAGGGCCGCGTGTTTATGACCAACAACGACGACCCCTTTCGCTTTGCCGATCAGTTGCTCAAGCAGATCACGGCCAAAGTAATCCTGGTGGACTTCCATGCCGAGGCCACATCTGAGAAGATTGCGATCGGCTGGTACCTGGAAGGAAGAGTAACCGCGGTGCTCGGGACGCACACGCACGTGCCCACAGCCGACGAGCAGGTGCTGAAGGGCGGCACAGCCGTGCAAACCGATGTGGGAATGACCGGTCCGTACCACGGCGTCATCGGCGTGCAAAAAGAACAAATCCTGGCTCGCTTTCTGACTAATATGCCGGCTCGGTTCGAGGCAGCGACCGACGACGTACGCTTGTGCGCAACTCTGATCGATTGCGATCCCACTACCGGTCGGGCCACTGCGGTGCAGCGCATCATGCTGCGACAGGAATAGTGCCGGCAATTGCTAATTGCGGGTCGCTGCATTAGCCTCTTCGCCATGTCCCTCTCCGACGAATTCTGGATGGAGGAAGCGCTTCGTGAGGCGCAACGTGCGCTGACGCTGGGCGAGGTCCCCGTCGGAGCAGTCGTGGTGCGCGAGGGCCGAATCGTAGGGCGGGGATGCAACCGTCCTCTATCTGCCAACGATCCCACGGCCCACGCCGAGATCCTCGCGCTACGCGAAGCCGGAACGACCGTCGGCGACTATCGGCTGCTCGACTGCGATCTCTACGTGACGGTTGAGCCCTGCCCGATGTGCGCCGGGGCCATCACTCATGCGCGCATCCGCCGGCTGATTTACGGAGCGGAAGACGCGAAGGCAGGCGCGGTACACTCCATGCTCCAGGTCCTCAATTATCCAGCGCTGAACCACAAGGTCGAAGTCAGCTCAGGAGTGCTGGCCGCACGGTGCATGCACTTGTTGCAAAGCTTTTTCCGGGAGCGACGGAGTGAGGGCGATAACTCTCGATAAGTCCTCAAGCGCCAATGCCGATTTGACCTTTTGCCGCCCTGACCAGCGCCAGCGCAGTGAAATCGTTCTGTGCGGGCGCCGCTCGCATGAACTGCTGTACGCCGTCGAGGATAGCGGCAGCCATACCTTTCGCGCTTTCGACCGAGGAGCGTTCCAATTGTTGTTTGACCCGCTCCAGCCCAAACTCTTCCTTCTTGTACGCAGCCTCCACCACACCCCGCGACACCAAAAGTAGGGACGCGCCAGGTTGCAAAGCGGCGATTGGCGCTTCATACGTAGACGCAGAAAACAGTCCCAGGGGAAGGCCGGTAGCTGGCAATTCGGTGATTCCCGAGGGATCACGCAGCAATCCCGGAGTGTGCCCCGCGTTCGCGTAGCAGATGGTGCCGAGCTCCTCGTTATAGCAGCCCAGAAAAGCAGCGCAGGAACGAACCCCAGCGGCAGACCGCCGAATGCTCAGGTTCAACTCCAGGCAGAATTCCATCATGGTATCGGCTTCGTTGATTTCCCCGTCGGCAAATCTCTCACTGCCCAATTTCTGGAATGTCTGCCGTGCTGCCGACACAATCTGCTGGTTCTCTTCGTGACTTCCGGCCACGTCGAGCAAACCAAATACAACCCGGTTGGGGTTGGCACGAAGGAAATGATAAAGGTCACCACCCACTCGTTGCCCATGAACCATACCGGCGATGTCGGCGCCGGAAACAGCGGGAAAATCTGCCTGAGTGGGAACAGACCGGCAAGGCGCTTCGCGCTCGCGTTGAAAAGATAGCTTCATAGAAGGGGTTAATCATAGCCCAAATCCTGCGGATTGCAAGAGCGGTGTCAGGCCCTTCTTCATCACAGCGTCTGCTCATTCCCACTGTGGAGCGGGCGCACAGGTTTCAAGCGACCGAGCCAGGAGATTCTGCTCTGTTAGGATTAAGACATCGATGAGCAGCGACGCTGAAGCGACCCCCGAAGATGTCAAGGTTCCCCCGACGGCCACAAGTCCGCCATCCTCAACCACTGCTATAACAAGCGCTCTCAACTCTCTTGAGAACCAAGAGTTACAAGATCCTCCACTGTTTACTGGGACAGCCGCCAAACGCCTGCAAGAGGAGGACGATAGGCGAGATCTATTTCAGCACCTGCCGGAAACGTACAGCCTGTCGCATCGCCTGAGCAGGCATGGCTGGTCCACGCTTCGCTACCTGACGCAAACCGAGGTGCATACCTACGCCTTCTCGGTGGCGGCCAATGCCATCCTCTCGTTCTTTCCGTTTATCGTCTTGCTGTTGACCCTCATCCGCCGGGTCATTCGCTCCCAGGCCATGTACAACGTGGTGCTGGAGCTGCTGCGCGAGTATCTGCCAAGCAATAAGGATTTCGTGATCCGCAACTTGCAATTTCTGGCCAGCGTGAGAGGGCGAGGCCAGGTGCTGTCGTTCGTGATGTTGCTGATCACCTCGACGGGAATTTTTCTTCCGCTGGAAGTGGCTCTCAACAGAATTTGGGGCTTCAAGAAGAACCGGTCCTATCTAATGAACCTGGTGGTCTCGCTGGGACTGGCCCTGGCCTGCGGTTGCCTGGCAATGCTTTCGATCGCCTTGACAGCGCAGAACCTAAAGATACTGGGGCTGGTGATTGGCGGCCAGAACTTCGTCTTCGCAGGACTGGGATTCATCGTGATGAAAGCCTCGGCGATCCTGGCAACGATTGGAATCTATTTCCTGATCTACTGGGTACTGCCGCATGGCAAGGTCCCGGCGCGCGCGGTGTTGCCAGCGGCGATCATCACCGGCCTGATGTCGGAAGCGGCGAAGTATATCTACATCCTGCTGCTGCCGTGGCTAAACTTTCAGGAAGTGTATGGTCCATTCGCGGTTTCAGTGACCCTGATGTTCTGGTCGTTCTGGAGTGGAATGCTGTTGCTGGGGGGCGCGTATTTGTCGGCGGCTGAGCACAGCGCCCGCGTGGAAGCAAGAAGAGCGACGGCGGCCGCACAGCACTGATCTCTGGCCACCAGCGCTGCCGATCGTTCATCCATTCATTCCTAGGAAGATAGACAACGATGATTCGCAAACTCAAGTCCGGAGAATACCGGCTCTACTCACGCAAGAAAAATCCCAAGACCGGCAAGCGCCGAGACCTCGGCACCTTCAAAAGCCGCGACAAGGCCGAAGCGCATGAGCGCGCGGTCCAGTACTTCAAGCGGAAATAGCTGAAGACCTCGACGGGGCATTATTCTCTGAGCTGAACCGAGTTCCGGCAGGGCGGCGCAAGCGGTACAATACTCGTCAGTGGCGAGGATGTTATGGCGACAACAACGCGATTAGCGGTCCCGGTTAGCGAGTATTTGCACAGCAGCTACAGCCCGGATTGCGACTACGTTGACGGCGAGCTGCAGGAGCGAAACTGGGGCGAACTCGATCACGCCGAAGTACAAGGCGCGCTGGTGCATTGGTTTCGGAGCCATGACAGGGAATGGAATATCAGGGCTGTGACGGAATTGCGAATGCGAACCGGACCGACCCGTTTTCGCGTTGCCGATGTTTGTCTTATCGCGCGCAGCGAACCGACGGAACAGGTGCCGCAACGTCCTCCGCTTGCGGTCATCGAAGTGCTCTCACCAGAAGACCGTGTCTCCAGATATCAGGAGCGTCTTGACGACTACCGCAGGATGGGAGTGCGTCACATCTGGGTTGTGGATCCGCAGCACCGACGCGGATACGATTGCTCGACTGAAAGCTGGATCGAAACCACTTCTTTCGCCGTCGAGAATTCTCCTATTGCAGTCGATCTCTCCGTGATCTTCGCGGAGTTAGGCTAGCCGAGCTCGCAACGCCCAGAACTAAGTGATCTACACCGATTTCCGGGTAGGCAATCTCTACTTCCCTTTCGTCCACTCATTCACCCAGCCATTCACCGTCTGGTACCACAGGCGGCTGTTTTGCGGCTTGAGCACCCAGTGGCCTTCGTCGGGGAAGTAGAGCATCTTCGACGGAATCTTCAGCCGCTGCACGGTGGTGAACAACTGAAAGCCCTCCGAGACGTCGAGCCGGTAATCGAGCTGGCCATGCACCACCAGGATCGGCGTCTTGAAGTTTGTCGCCGACAGATGCGGCGACCACTTGCGATACATCTCGCGGTTGGTCCATGGAGTGCCCTTGAACTCCCACTCGTTGAACCA